>JAJFIO010000146.1 GCA_021774915.1 Alphaproteobacteria bacterium | reverse complement strand
AATATTATCGTTGAGAGAATACCACGCGGCGCTGCTGAGAACGCTGTCTGAGCCTCCAGAGATGTCTTCTAAGATTTGATCAAGATAACTATCGACTTGATAGCTATCATTTCCGCCTAAGCCAATAAGGGTGAAATTTCCACCGGCGCCAGACAACAGGTCACTGCCTGATGTTCCTGTTAACGTATTGTAATTTATTGATAAAATACCAGATAAGTCTAATTGCGACATTTACTCATACTCCTTTCGATAACCCCGCTATCCGCCCGCACTTCGTTTCTCGAGTTAGGACCGGAGGCTTTGCGTCCCGCTGTTTCCGGCGGTTTGCCGTTTCGTGGAATGGCCGCACTTCTTGTTGTGTGCTGGCAAAACCTGTCACTAAGGTATTCAGCAGATCTTACGATCACTTTAATTCTGGTAGCCGATTTAGTGGAAAGTTTAATAATCCGTAATCGATCTAATCCCGTGATTGGTGACTGCGATGTCGCCCATCTTGGGGAGGCTTGTCAATCATGCATTGAGCGCAGGGAACAAGTCCCTGATTTTTCTGGCTTCCTCTCAAAAGGTATCTAAACCTTTAAAGGGGGCGCGTGACTTTCCTGTGCATGATTCGTCGGATCGCCAGCTTGGAAAAGGCGATCATATGCAGTGATCATCTGGCTTTCGTCAAAGTTTTTTCGTGCTTTCAATTGATTGGCCCTGCCTATGGACTGTCTTAAGGCGCTGTCAGCAACCAGGGTTTTGAGAGCCTGTGCCAGCCGGTTTACATCCTTGGTTGTTATAAAAACTTTATTTTCATCTCCGACCATGGATTTGACATCACCCACATCTACCCCTGCGATGGGCAGGCCGCTTGCCATGGCTTCCAGCACGCCATAAGGCATTTGCTCTGTGTCAGAGGAAAGGGCGTAGATATCCAAAGCGCCTAAAACACGTTCCGGGTCTGCGACATGACCAGCGAAAGTAATTTCTTGCTGTAGTTCCAATTGTTTGGTGAGATCTTCCAGTTTGGCGCGTTCTCCCCCGTCGCCAACGATCACGAGGTGGCAGAGCTGGACCTGCCTGGCCCTGGCAAAGGCGTGAATCAGTCGCGACAGGTTCTTTTCGGGCCTCAGCGCCGTTACTGTGCCAATCAGGGCGCGATCTTTGGGCAGGCCTAAAAGCTCAATGAAATGAGAATCGGGCTTTGCGCTAAAACGCTGACAGTTGACGCCATTGGGCAGGTAGAGCAGCCGTTCGCGCGGTAGCTTCCATGTGTTTGAGGCGATTGTGAGCAGCGTACGGGAAGGAACCACTACAAGGCTTCTCCGTGAAAGGGCGAGTCGGCGGATCCACACGCGCCGGGTGATCTGCCGGTGACTCTCTTCGGGGCCAAAGCCATCCTCAATATGAACGTGTGGGCATATCTGCTGCAGATTGGCGAGAGCCCACTCTATGGCACCCCAATTATAGGTGATCATCTGATCGGGATGGAGGGTGCGCAACTCTCTGCGATAGGCCATCAGGCGCTGGTGGAGGGGCAGATCTGTGTGGCTCCCCTCAATCATCTTCGCATCGACAGATGCGCCCAGGTGCTTCAAGGTGTCGTCAGACCCATCCATGGCGATAATGTAATGCTTGTATCTGACGCCTAGTGAGTTGGCCAGAAGCGCAAATCGCACTTGCGGCCCGCCCACGCGAAAAGTAGAAAATATGTGGAGCAGGCGGCGAGGTGTTGTCTTGGTGGTGGGCGTAGGAGCCATGGTCAGGTCAGGCGTGTATGAGGATGGCGCGACGAATAAACTCTTGCCGGTCAGCCACCGGTGTCCAATCCAGGTCCCGCTTCGCATCTTCAATATTGAAAGGCGAGGTCATGCCCCGTGATTTTAGATCCCGATAGCTGGGTAAGGGGACATTCCGGCCGGACAGGCGCTTAATCAGCCATTTGGCCAGTTCTACCCCCTGAAGCTTCCAGGTGGCCTGTGCATGAAATTTGAGCGGGCGTTTGGTGGCCCGTGCCAGCTCTGCGATATAGTCCGTGGCGGGCATTCTCACATCCCCCACCAGATTGTATGTCTTGCCGATTACCTCATCCCTTTGAGTGGCCTTGACGATCGCTTGTGCGACATCTTCCACCAGGATAAAGGGGAGTGGGTTGGTGCCATTATTCCACCCTAGACAATGCTGATCATTATTGTACACGCCGACGCCGCTGTGGAAGGGGCTCGTGCCATCACCGACCACCACGCCCGGTCGTAAAATGCACACTGGTAGGTTTTTTTCAGTATGCCAGGACATCAGCAGACGATCTGCCTCCGCTTTGGCGCGCGCATAGTCAGCCCTCTCCGAGGCCAGGGGGTCTGGAGGTGTTGCACCGGTCACAGGCATGGCCGGATCGCCAAGATAAAGACCGGCAATGGACCCGACATGAATCAGTTTGGTAATCTTATGAGCCAGGCATTTTTCGGCCACTACCCGAGCGCTGCCTACCAAAGCATTGCGGATCTCCTCCCAGGACTCTCCGCCGCCGCCATGAGCAAGGTTGATGACGATTTCGGCGGGAGCGATGGCGCGGTTAAGATCGGCTTCCCGCGTTGCGTCTCCTTTAATGAGGGTCACATCCTTGTGGTGAAAAACATCAGATAAATTATGGATGTTGCGCGCCATCACACCCACGCGTTTGTTTTTCCCCGCCAGGGCCGCAACGACGTGGTGGCCGATAAATCCTGTACCGCCTATGATCAGAATTTCGTAGTCATTGCCTGATTTGGCGATTGGGGCCGCTGTTTTTAATTCAGATGTCGGGAAAGCGGTATCGGCGATAGTCTCGCAAAACTCGACAAGCGAGGCGCCAAATGCGGCATCTGAGCGAATCGGTTGTCCGGCATCTATGGCTTGGTAAAAGGCTTCAATACTGGAACGCATACTCATGAAAAAGGGATCGGATCGCGCCTTTAATCCGGAAATTGAGAGGGTATAAGTGCCAGCATTGGCTATGCTCTGCAGGACGATTTGCCCGGCGATCCGCGCTCCCGATATTAGATATTCCACAGCTTCCAGCCAGCGCGACCGTTTGTAGCTGAAGGTCCGGTTGCTGATCATATCAGCCACCACGCTGCCGTCTTTGCACATGGCCGTTACTTGCCAGAAGGGGTATTCACGTCCTACCGCAAATTGTAAGTGCGCGGGTAAGGACGCCCCTTTGAAGCTGACATTGGCTTGACCAAAGAATAACACGCCAGGGGAAATTTCGGTAGGTGATCCGGCCAGAGTGCTGTGTTCAGATGCGGGTCCCGTAAGTGAATAGATCTGAGACAGAGGATGCACCGCTTGCTCTAGCAGAATATTCTTGGGCTCATGAAACATCCAATGCCCGAACTGTCGGGCGCTTAATTGCCTTAATGGCATGGAATAGATACACTCGACAGTTTCCAAAGGACCCAGTGTCCCCTCTTCAATGATCTGACGAAGCTTGGCAAAGGCCGGGTGATAGATGAAATTTTGATTGACACCCAAAGGAGCACTGTGAGTTTGGGAGAGGGCTAACAGAACTTCACATTGTTCGCTTGATGTCGCTAACGGTTTTTCCAGAAAAACAGGAAGTCCTGATTTCAGGCATTCCGCAGTAACGCTCGCGTGCGCGTTAGGAGGAACCAGAACATGAAACGCATCAAATTCACGAGAGTTAATGGCGTCCTCGACGCTGGAAAATACACGTTCTATTCCCCATTTCTTTGCGACGCGCTCTGCCGCAGCCTTGTTCGTGTCTACAATACCGCCTAGCTTGAGGTGAGGCAGACTGTTGATGGCTTCAGCATGGATATGTGATATGAAACCCGCGCCGACCAGACAGATGCGGTGCTTCTTTTGGGTAGACCCCATGATGCGATTAAATCCTTGCGCTATTGTTGAATCGGATTTTCTTATATGCCATGGAGGATCTATATCCGATTGATATCAAAATTATCTATTCAAACTATCATAAAGCTCTGTTGCTTCTTGTAGTCCATCGAAAGTTTTGTTCTGCGAAATAATGGTCTGTAAAATATCTTTAGCTTCCGCAGATTGACCGGCACTGTTGAGCGCGACAGCAAAGTGATAGCTGATTTCTGGATCTTCGGGGCGTTTTTGATTGGCCTCACGCAATAAATTCAATCCCCTTGTCGTTTTGTTCTTGCTCATCAATAGCCATCCTAAAGTATCGGTTATTTCAGGTGAATTGGGTTGGATCTGATAAGCTTGTTCAGCGTATTGGATGGCTTTGTCGATATCGCCCTGCCTGTGATACAGCCAGGCCAAATTGTTGAGGACAGCTGGATTCTGGGGGGCTTTCTGTAGAGATCGTTCCGCTTCACTAATAGCTGCAGTGTAATCGTGATCTTTGATGCGGGCACTTGATAAAAGAAACCGGATGACGGCATCATCTGGTTTATCGGAAAGCCATGATTGAATCAGTGTAATACCTTCATCTCTTCTGTCCAAGCCATCCAAGGTTCGATAGAGCTGAACTAGAATTCCTCTTTCCCGCCGATCAGCCCATGCTTTTTGGTAAAGGGTCAAGGCCTGCTCATAATTTTTGCCTTCGTATAATGTATTGGCAATCAAAAGATCGGCATCAATAGGATCTTTTATGTCTTTCCGCATGGCCACCGCCAATGCTTTAGCATTTTCTGTTCCGTTCAGGCGTTGCTCTGAATTGATGCGCTCGACGCGGGCGACCATATAATCTGGATCGAGTTTGATCGCAGCGTCAAAGGCTTTTGATGCCTCTGCTTCATTGTTGATCAGAGTCAATGCACGCCCTAAACGTAAATAAGCCAAGGGGGAGGTTGCCTTCAGGTCGACAAGGTTTCGATAAGTGGCCACGGCACTAAGCGATTCACCGTTGGCTTGTTGTGCTCGCGCAAGGGTATCTAGAGCATCGCCACTGTTCGGCGCCGTGTTTACCAGCTTTCGCGCGGCAACCAATGCGCGCTCCACTTTTTCTTGCTGCAAGAGAATATTGATCTGCATAACCTGAGGCGCTGTTTTTCCAGGATTTTTCTTGATTGCTGTATTTAACAGATTAAGAGCAGCTTCAGAATCTCCTGCCGTCCACGCTATTTGTGCTAATCCGGTCAAGGCTTGCAAATGGCTAGCATCGTTCTTGATAATGGCATTATAGTGATTGCGCGCCTCATTTGGCAGATTTTCGTCAAGAGCAATGCGTGCCAGAGAGATTCTGGCAGGGTAAAAATCCTCTTGAATGGTGAGGGCTTGCTCAAGGTCTTGCTTCGCTTGCTCGCGATCATCTTCAAGCAAACTGATGGCCGCATAGAAATAATGCGGAAGTCCGCTCGCCGGGAGTTGATTTCTTAATGCTTCTGTGGTGCTACGGGCCTGATCAAGGTCGCCATTGTTCATATACCCTGTGATGAGCATGGTGCGAGCTGTGATGGAGTCAGGCTTTTGTTGAATAAGAGACTGCAGGACATCCAGAGCCTGCTCTGATGCGCCACTGCTGAATTGACTGCGCGCAAGCAGGAGCTTCAATTGATCATTACCGGGGTCGAGATGGGTTGCCTTATCATAGAGTGGCGCCGCGTCTTCAAAGCGGCCTTCAGCCACATAGGCATTGGCGAGGAGTGTGATAATTTGAAAATTATCTTCATACTGGTTCTGGAGAGGCTCCAAAATTTTTATGGCGGCCTCTGGTTTGTTGCTTTGTAAATCTATAGCGGCCAAAGATAGTTTTCCGGCTACATCATTGGGCTGTATGGCAAGGTATCTTTCAAAATACTCTCTCGCTGTCTCCGGTTTTCCAGTGTTGAAATAAAGTGATCCAAAAAGATAAAGAGCGGGCGGATAGACTTCCACTCCCCTTGCTGTGTGCAGGAGCTCCAGTGCTTGTTCTGGTTTTTGTTGCTGTGTCAGAAGTAAGGACCGGATATATTTTGCTATGAAATTGTTCGGATCGAACTCAAAAACGGCTTCCACATCTTCTTCTGCTTGTGCCGTGTCTCCCAATCCGATCGACACCAATGCCCGCCCTAATC
Organism: Alphaproteobacteria bacterium; assembly: GCA_021774915.1. Lineage (GTDB taxonomy): Bacteria > Pseudomonadota > Alphaproteobacteria > SMXP01 > SMXP01 > JAJFIM01. The sequence continues at coordinate 13,079 of JAJFIO010000146.1, read as the reverse complement.
GGGCGCGTTGATGCAGTGGATTGCTCTCCAGAACTTGGCCATAAAATTGCCGAGCCCCTTCCGGATCTCCCTGCATGCGTCTTACTTCAGCTTTGCGATAAAGTGTGCTAGGTGCTTTAGGCGCCAGCCCTAGGGCTTGGTCAGCATAACTCTCGGCTGCTGGTATGTCTCCGCGCCGCTCATAAAGCGTGCTGAGTATGAGATATGCGTCTGGGAGACTTTTGGTGACCAGAAAAGAAGAGACGATTTCTTTTTCAGCTTGCTCGGGGTCATTGATTAAGAGATAGGCTTGAGCACGTAATATGAGAATGTTAGCTAGTATTTCGCCGGATACAGTTTCAGGAATGGACTCTTTGATAAGAGCATCGCCTTTATCCTGCATTAGATAGGCTTGATTTAAGGGAAGGATCACTTGCTCTGGGGCCAAGCCTCTCTGGCGGGCCGCCTTCAATTCCTTCTCGGCAGATGCCGCATCGCCAGTTTCAAGGTAGAGAAGGGCGAGTTGGTATCGGGCGGCGACATTGTTGAGGTCTGATTTGATGGCATTTTTTAACTGAATAATAGCCGTGCTTGTGTTGCCCGAACGAATAGAAGACTGCGCTTCTTTAAAGAAGTCTTCAGATTTGGAACCAACCGCTGCCTGGGCGAAGTGAGGGGAGATGAAGAGCGGGCAAGCGAAGGCCAACGCAAACGCGAGGGCCAGTTTTCCACGCCATGCGCACGCCGTTTTTGGGAACCTCACAAGCAGGTGAAGCAGACCGTGTTTTTGGGAGAGTAATTGCATTATCGCACCCCACTTTTAAGCGTTAAGGAGTATTCACCAGGGTTATAAATTAAGCTTTAAGACCTAGATTCTTCATAAGTTCGTAAAGCGTTGGGCGACTGACGCCCAGTATTTTGGCGGATTGAGATACATTGTCCTGCGTTTGCGCTAGGGCTTGAGTGACAATTTCTTTTTCGGCTTTCTCTCGGGCCTGGCGCAGGGTCATTGTCTGGGTGTTTTCGTCGGAGGGCTCCAGATCAAGGTCTGTCGTGTTCAGGTATTTACCATGGCATAATACCATGGCGCGTTTTATCCGGTTTTCCAGCTCCCGTATGTTACCGGGCCATGCATAGGCATTCACCGCCGCTGTCGCATCGGCTGTCAGCCCCTTGATGTGTGTATTCAAGGTCTTGTTGAAAAGCTGGATGAAGTAGGACGAGAGCAAAGCCGCATCTCCTTTTCGTTCCCGCAGGGGAGGGAGATGAAAGGCCACTTCGTTGAGGCGGTAGTATAAGTCCTCCCGAAAATGTCCTGATGCCATCTCCGCTTTTAAATCTTTGTTGGTTGCAGAAATGATTCTGACATCTATTTTGATGCTCTCGCGTCCGCCGACCCGTTCAATAGATCTGTCCTGGAGAAAGCGCAGCAATTTGGCCTGAAGAGCAGGCGGCATTTCGGCAATTTCGTCCAAAAAAAGAATACCCTTGTTGGCGGTTTCGAATTTACCAATGGTGCGGTTCACTGCGCCTGTGAAAGCCCCTTTTTCATGACCAAACAGCTCGCTCTCTAACAGGTTTTCAGGAATTGCAGCACAATTGATGGCGATGAACTTCTCTGAGACCCTTGGGCTCAAGCGGTGCAGGGAGCGGGCCATCACTTCCTTGCCGGTGCCGCTTTCCCCGGTAAGCATGACACTGATGCCAGAGGAGGCGACTTGTTCTACTGCTTTGCAAAGCTGAAGCATTTTGGGGCATGCTGTGATGAGGCCGTCGAGAGGAATATGGCTGTTTAGGCCGGATAATCGTTCATTCTCTGCCTCAAGGTCGTAGAGATAGAATGCCCGATCCACGATCATGTTCAAGATTGCGATGTCCACAGGCTTGGCGCAAAAATCATAGGCTCCGCGACGGATCGCCTTCAGCGCGTTGCCCCTTTCATCATTCCCGCTGGCAATGATTACCCGGATTTTTGGGTTTAGAGCCAATAACTCATCAAGAGCTGCAAAGCCCTCGCTGGGACCATCCAGATCGGGTGGCATGGCAAGATCGAGCAGAACAACCTGCGGTTCTTCGCGCCGGGCAATGGTAAGCGCTTCTTTGCGATCTTCGGCTACGAGCGTCTCAAGCCGGTCAAAGGTCCATTTGAGCTGTTTTCGAATACCCACATCGTCATCAACAATCAGTAATTTATGAGTTTTTTTTGTCATGACGATGCCTGAGTGGTGAAATCGCTGTTCAGTACATTCAAAGTTCCGGCAAGAGGGAAAATGATGCGCATCATCGTTCCCTGCCCGGGATCGCTTTCTACCTTTAAGGTTCCACCCATCTGCTCAATATATTCACGAACCTGATAAACGCCTATCCCAAAACCGGACTCTTTTGTCGAAGATAAAGGTTGGAAAAGTTCATTTCGAATAAATGCCGCGTCCATGCCAGCGCCGTTATCCACCACATCTACAGTGATATCTTCTGCATTGATCTTGGAGCGCAGAATTATGGCCACATTGCGCCCGCCTGCGCTTGTGGCATCAAGGGCATTTTGTATTAAGTGATTGATGGCGGAAATTAGCCGATCCTGGTTGCCGGAGAAATGAACCTGCCTAGGGTCGATATCAAACTCGATGCGGGCAGAGCTTTTTTGCCACTGCTTTTCGAGATTTGTCAGGCACGCACTCAGATCTATGAGTTGGGGAGTTTTTGGGCGTGCGGGCGATCTTTTTGCACTGAGTTGCCGTAGCAGATCGGTCATCCGTGTGACGGAGCTTTCCACGGTTTCCAGCATATCAGACTGAAAGTCTGGATTGGCTCCATGAATTTCGGAATTTTTGACCATCAAGGAAAGTTGATTGACGATGTTTTTGATGTCATGGGCGACAAAGGCGAAACGCTTATTGAAGGTTTCAAATTGTTTGGCCTCATTCAAGGCGTTCGCCGCCTCTTCTTCAGCCAGATAGCTGGCGGCCTGACGGCCCACAGTCATCAATAATTCCTGGTCTTCCCAGTCTATCTGCCTTTGGGCCCGCGGAGTGCCCAACACAATAATCCCCTGAACGGATTGCCTGTGAATCAAGGGGAGGATCAGCCAGGCGCGTGTTTCATCTCTGAACCAATTGGTAATTTCAGAGCAAAGTGCAGCAGTATCCACCGATCTTAATGTATCGATTTCAAGTACGGAACATTCCTGCTCAAGGATCTGGAGAAGCGGGGAGGGCAAGGGTTCGTCGGGCAGCGTCTCGCCCATGTTCCATTTTGCCGCGACAGTGAACCTGTCTTCTTTTGGAGCCAAGACCCAAAGGGCCGCAGATGTACTGCCGACGATCTGTGTGAATGCATGCAGGATGCGATTGGGCAAGGGGGCTACGGCGCTGCCGCTTGAGATGGTTTTGACAAAGCGCAACCACTCCGTTCGATAGTCATATTTTGTGCTGTAGAAATTTCGGCTTATGAAAAGGCGGGCTTTGGTTCTCAAAGCCCCTGAAGAGACAAGTACGATCAACAACAGCAGCGCAGCAAAGATAAATGTAATCTGGATCACTGTGCCCCAGGTGCCGCCATATTGACGTACGAAATATCCCGCCCCCGCCATAACTAAAAGATAAAGACCGCAGATCAGTAGGGCAGCGGTGTGGACGACCACATTTCTTGAAATGTGAAGGTCAAGGGACCAGGAGCGTGTTCGGAATATGGATATGGCGAGGAGAGGGACAATCAGCGCATTCACGAAACCCCGAGCCAGAAAAAGTGAGTCATTGAGCGAACGGAAGAGGACGATATCCGCGTAGTAAAAAAAATCATATGAAAAGAGCGCGCCTAGTCCGAAGCAGATAAATTTAATGCTCCATCGCCCATCTTGATCCGTATTGCGATATATATTTTCTAGGAGGAGAAGTCCAATGATGGACAAACTCATGAAGCAGGAGCCAACCACCAGTAAGATGACCTCGGGATGGAAGGTGCCGGGATTGAGAGTTGAAAGCGTGTAGATTCCTAGGATTACGGCTATCGCGCTGCTGACTAAAGTAATGAACAAGCGGGAATTCAGAATACCCTTGTGAATGGGCGATACGCCGAGTACGAGACCGAGGAAAATCAGCCAACTTGCTATATGTGCGATCTCAAAGAATGCTAGCAATATCGTTGGCAGTAAATAGAGTTGACTGAGTATGGCACCAACGGCCCATATTATCGTTGAAATGATACTGGCCAACAGAACAACCGCATATCGTGATTGGCGCCAATTCAGGCCGATCAGCAAGCCGAGCAGAAGAAATGCCACGGCACAGGCGCTATAACTGATGTTCAGTATTGTGGTTTGCATGAGAGCCAAACCCGATTACCGCGCCCCATCTCCTGACAGAACAACGCGCGCCGTTTGGAGCAAGATGACAATATCAAGAAACAGACTGCAATTCTTCACATAATAAAGATCGTAGGCAAGCTTGTTCTTGGCGTCTTCTATCGAAGCTCCATAAGGGTAATTGACCTGCGCCCAACCAGTAATGCCCGGCCGGACATTGTGGCGGATGGCGTAAAGCGGGATTTTCTTTTCAAGGTCTTTGATGAAGAATTCCCGCTCTGGCCGAGGGCCCACGAAACTCATATGGCCGAATAGAACATTGAAGACTTGAGGGATTTCATCAATCCGGCTTTTGCGGATGAATTGACCTATTCTTGTGACGCGTGGGTCAACGGCTGTGGCCCATTGAGGAACACCATCTTTTTCTGCATCATTCCGCATGCTACGGAATTTTGTAACATGAAACTTTTTTCCATGCAGTCCCACGCGTTCTTGGCGATAGAGAATAGGGCCAGGGCTCTCTAGTTTTATCAATATTGCTGTGATGAGCAGCAAGGGGAAAGTTAGGGTCAGGATGAAAAGGCTGACAAAAATGTCGAAAGCTCTTTTAGTAAACTGTCTTGTCTCGCTAGCCCGGAATCCATCTGATAAAGCCAGCCAAGTTGGTTTGACTTCATCCATGTCAATCTGGCCGGTCTCACGCTCCCAGAATGTCAGATAGTCGGCAACGTGAATGCCCGACATTTTGCACTCCAGCAATTGCCAGACTGGCATGCCCCGCCATTCACGAGACGCGATGACAATTTCGTCCGCTTTGTGATGACGGGCCAGTTCGATCAGGTTCTGGGAAATAGTGTGGGCATCTTGGGTCTCGTTAAGAGACCAATCGTGATCTTGATCGTAGTCTTCAAGGCTCAAATATCCCACTTCTTGCAAAGTGGTACTGCCATCTCCAGCAAGGAATGTCCGAACTCTGTATCCCAGCGCCCCACGCCCTATCACCAAAACCCGCCGCTTGAAGATGTCAAATTTAGGGAAAGAAATGAATGTGATGCGCAGAGCTAATATGGTGAGAAAACTGAGGATGGTTGCCAGGGAAACGAGAGAAACATCGTCCGAAATATCGACATTTGGCACAAAATTATCAGCGACCCATGCGATAAAGCCCAGAAATACAACAATAAACAAAAAGATGACAGAGCGTTGGAGCAAAATCCCGAGCTGGAAGACCGCATCGCGGTTATAAAATCCTACAGCCGCCAATAAAAAAACAAGGGAGAGACAGATGCCAATGAGGTCGGGCACCCTGAATGAGCCCGATAGATTCTCAAGACCTGTATCTTCCAAATGCAGCATGGTCAGAACCAGCAGCAGGAGAAAGATCAGACACGCCTCAAGAGAGGCGAGAACGAGAGTGGGAAGTCTTACATAGTGATTAAAAAATCTGAACAAATCGGATCTCGTTCATATGTTAGTATCGCTCAAAATCACAGCGTTCCTGATTTTATGTTTTCGGTGACGCCTCTACTCTTTAGTCAGAATGCTCTCGCGATTGTCTTCACAGACCTTTATCATTACAGGTGACCGCTAAAACCGGTGCCCGAAGCGTTCAAGCTCGAAACGTCAAAACCCTTATTCTACAATATGTTACACGTAAGATTCATGGCTTCCACTCCGACCATTTTATTGCCTGCCTCGTAACGGTATATATGCTCTAAAATGCCTATCTGTGTCCCTATAGCACTTGTAGGTAAATTTACCATGTATTCACAGGCGCACACATCACTGGCCGAATCGGTTAGGGACGCTTGAGGCTGATGCTCTGACGATTGTTCCAATTTGGAGCACTTGTCGAGAGTTTTTCAGGAGGTATTGTGTCACACGCCGCTTTTTCTCGCTCACGGATTGAGTGGGGCTGTCCAGGGCTCCATGCATCTGTCAAAGGAGACCATTCTTAACGGTTCATTATCCCACGAGAGCGCATTTTCAGACAAATGTGGGCGGTACAGCACACGACATAGGGTGGCCTTTTAGGGGATGAGTCATGCTGAAAATTCTGACCTTCACCACACTCTACCCTAACGCCGCCCAGCCCAATCATGGTGTATTTGTGGAAAACCGTATTCGGCATCTGGTGGAGAGCGGCCAGGTGCATGTGACGGTGGTGGCGCCGGTGCCTTATTTTCCTTTCAAATCAAGTTACTTTGGCCGTTATGGTGTATTCGCCCAAGTGCCGGCTCAGGAAGAACGTCACGGCCTTTCACTCCACCATCCGAGATATATTGTGATTCCGAAATTCGGCATGATTTTCGCCGCCTCTTTGCTTTATCAGGGCGTGAAATCCTTCGTTCGCAAGCTGGCTGATCAAGGAGGGGGTTTCGATCTTGTGGATGCACACTATTTCTATCCGGATGGCGTGGCCGCAGCACACATCGCACGGGACCTGGGGGTGCCATATGTAATGACTGCTCGGGGTAGCGATTTGAGTGAAATTGCTCAATATCCCGTACCGAGACGGCAGATCCTTCAGGCGGCACAGCAGGCCAGTGGACTAGTTACCGTTGCGGCCGCGCTCAAACATGAACTGGTCTCCATGGGCATCGCAGAGGATCGCGTCAGCGTTTTTCGCAATGGCATAGATCTTAAAATTTTTCACCCCAGAAACCGAGAAGCCGCCAGAGCCAGGCTCCGCTTAACCGGGTCCACTATACTTTCCGTTGGTCACCTGATCCCTCGTAAGGGCCACGATCTGGTTATCCGGGCGATTTTAGATCATCCTAAGCTCACGCTCCTGATTGCGGGTTCAGGGCCAGAACGGCAGAATCTGGAGCGGCTGGTCAGGGAGTTGGGCCTCGGACAGCGAGTCCGGTTTTTGGGGCAATGTCCGCATGAGACTCTGCCCGATATCTATTCGGCCGTTGATGTCCTAGTGCTGGCTTCTTCGCGGGAGGGGTGGGCCAATGTTCTGCTTGAGGCCATGGCTTGTGGAACACCTGTGGTCGCGACCGATGTGTGGGGTACGGGAGAAGTTGTGCAGAGCCCGGAGGCGGGCCTGCTAGTGAAAGAGCGCAAGCCAGCTGCGCTTTCTCGTGCGATTATGAACTTACTGGCATCACCACCACAGAGGAGCGCCACGCGCCGTTATGCGGAAAAATTCAGTTGGCAGGAAACGACAGCCAATCAACTTAAGCTTTTTTCACGTATTGCGAAGAAGAGTGCATGAAATCTATGCCTGTGGACGGGGCCGACCTTTTTGGGTTCCATGATGCTTAGAGGGTGTTAACCCTCACTGGTGGTGCTTCTAGATTTAACAATATATTTACGTGTGGTTCTTTAGCATCGTCCGGTGTTGACGAGAGTTGGGTGAAAGAATGATCACAACAGTTCCCAAAATAAAAACGTGGCACTATCCACATATGATGACCGATGAGCGGGAGGACAGCGTCTATCGGTTTTCACTGCGGTTCAGCGTCGCTATTTGGGCCATGCTGTCTTTTACGGGATGGGTTGGACTTGCGCTTTGCGCCTGGCAAACGGTTTCGTTTGCGCTTTAGTTGGTATGAGCAACGTTACTCAGAAACTATGCAGACAACAGTTTCTGTGCGGATTGCCCGCTCTCTGCACGCAGAAATGAGTCAAACATCAGTAAAAGCCACAGAATTGAACTGTGATCCCTTGCGCCCACTTCATGGTCACTCACAAGCCTATCCAGAGTTTGAGGATCGAAAAATCCTGTTTGAGCCAATGCGGGTCCGTTGACGGCCGACCGAATTTTTTGGCGCAAAGGCCCGCGAAACCATATTGCCAGCGGCATGGAGAATCCTTGCTTTGGCCGATACAATATGTCGTTGGGGACGAATGGTTCCAGGGCGCGTTTCAGCACATACTTTCCTGTAGTCCCATGAAGTTTCAGATTGCGATCAAGCGTTGCCGACCATTCGGCCAAACGATGATCCAGTAAAGGGGCGCGGACTTCCAGTGAGTTTGCCATGCTTGCCCGGTCGACTTTGGTCAGGATGTCACCAGGAAGCCAAGTTTTCATATCCGCATACTGAGCGCGCAAGAGAGGATCATCCGTGTCTGCCGCCCTCATATGCCGGGTTATGAGCTCGCTGGCATGATAGCCTTGCAGTTCGGATTTCAATTTTTCTGAAAAAAGCCTTTGTCGCACTGCATCTGATGTGATCGAGACACTATGAAAAAAAGCCAGATCCTCGTCCATGGCGAGTTCTTGGAATGTATTTTTTGCCCGAAACATGCGCGGCGCCCAATCGAGCTTGGGGTAGAGGCGTCCCGCCAGTGTGAAAAAAGGCCGGCGAAGGGCGTCAGGAAAGATAGCGCGAAGCTGGGCTTCCTTTTGCTGCCAGAGATAGCGGCGATATCCGGCAAAGAGTTCGTCACCTCCATCCCCTGAGAGGCACACCGTCACGCGTGTCCGGGCAAGCGCACAGACCCGGTAGGTGGGCAGCGCTGAGGCATCGCCAAAGGGTTCATCATACACTTCCGTCAGCTTATCGATCAGCGAGAATTCGTTGGGATCGACCTCTCTTGAGATGTGGTTGGTGTGATAGCGGTCTGCGATATGCTGAGCATATTCACTTTCATCAAAGGCTTTGTCGCCAAATGAAATCGAGAACGTGTTGACCGGTTCGTTTGACAGGCCCGACATAAGAGCGACAATTCCGCTGGAATCAACGCCGCCGGATAAAAAAGCGCCCAAGGGGACATCGGAAATAAGACGAAGGCGCGTGGCTTCAGTCAGGCGCTCGATCAGATCATGTGCGGCTTCGTCGGGGTCGCTGACGCGAGGCTGGTTCAGTTTCAAGTCCCAGTAGCATTTGAGGCGTGCAGGCCCTCTCCGTCTGACCGTCAGCGTATGGGCGGGCAGTAATTTTTGCACGCCAGCATAGATCGATCGTGGATCGGGAATATAGCCATAAGCGAAAAATTCTTCTACGGCGTGAGGATCAATCTTGTGTGGAAAATCGGGATGCTGTCTAAGTGCCTTGATCTCAGATCCGAAAAGCATCAATCCATTGGGCAATATACTGTAATAGAGCGGCTTTTTCCCTAAGCGATCACGCGCGAGAAAGAGTGTGTCTTTTCTGCTGTCCCAAAGAACAAAAGCAAACATGCCGCTGAATTTATCGACGCAAGTCTCACCCCATTCCTCCCATCCGTGAAGAATGATTTCCGTGTCGCAATGGGTGCGGAAGCGATATCCAAGGCGCTCCAGTTCATTTTTGATGTCGGGGAAATTGTAAATCTCGCCATTATAAACGAGAGCGACGGAACGGTCGGCGTTATACATAGGTTGTGCACCGCCTGCGATGTCGATGATCGACAAACGTCTGTGCCCTAACCCAATTCCGGGCGCAACATATGTGCCCTCGCCGTCAGGTCCGCGGTGGCGGATGGCATTGGTCATGCGCGTCAAAATATCGGAATCTATTTCCCTTTGACCGCGTGTATCGAATATGCCCGTGAGACCACACATGTGATGTTTTCTTCCCCCTCCAGAGTTACTCAGGTGCTGCGGCTTGAGGCGCCCATTGAGCCTGTTTTAGCATAAGATTAATATCCGGATCGGATTCTAAGAAATTATGAAGTCTGACAGCGGCTTCCCGTTTATTAGTACGAATCTTGGTTGATAGGATGATGGCGGCCGCGCGGCTCTCCCCCCACATCAGATTGGCCTTAGCTTCCAAAAGTTTTGCCAGGAGGGGATTTGACGTAAACTGACCATCCACCCAATACCAGTGCCAAACCAATCGCTGTTGCGCTCCCGATATTAAAGTGGTCGCGGAAATGGTGGACGGCGCTCCTGGAAGTATGATTGTGTGGCGGCGTGAATCTACAGATTGCCATAGAGAGGGATCGGCCAGCCGATTCTCGATGGCGACGACTTCCCGGACTTTTGTTTGATTCTGATAGTATGCGATATACAGATCAACGCAGCACTGTTCAGATTTATACTGTTTGAAGATCATGCCGTGGGCGTAAGGATAAGAGGGCATCCAGTTCGTTTCGGATTGTGTTTGACGCCATGTGCCGACTGTATCTGGAACAGATAGGGTGATGTGACCGGCAAGTTCGGGCCGCTCCCTTGCTGCCACATAGGCTGCAGGGAAAATTGCGATTAACAGAGCAAGTGTTGCAGCCAGGGTTGGCTTTTTTGCAAAACCTTTGATCTGATCCCCTGTCTGCAATGTGTACTGCGAGAGGGGAAGTGGAGCACGGCTGTGATTCTCGGGGTCGGCATAACGCCATCCGAGCGCTGCCATCGCAAGAAGGATCAGCGCAAAAAACCCCCATCCATAAAGCAAATGATCATCGACAATATCGATACGCCTGTTTGTGAATTCGGCCAGCGCGATAATGGCGAAAATGCGAAAAGCATTGGCCATGATGGCTACAATTATCATGATGCCAATGGCGTTAAGCCGTTTTGTCAGGCTCTGATACATGTAATAGGTATAGAGGGGGGCCAGCGCCAGGGTTGTAAAAATGAAGTTGAGGCCAGCACAGCCTGGCGCCACGGTGTAAAGACCGCTTGGCACTTCAATAAGGGTGTTTTGCGTAAAAACGGGGATACCAGAAATATTCAGCAATCCTTCCACCTGGAGCGTCGCAATCCACTGCAAAGTGGGAAGAAGAAATGTTCCAGTTGGAACCAGCAGCCACAGATAAAGGATCGGAAACAGAAGCATGCGGAACACGGCCGTGCCCAATACCGTCAACAACAGCGCTTCAATCATGCCGAGGATAGCAAAATGCTGGCCCTCGGAGACATCAGCAGCATAGGAGCCCAGCCAGATGAGGGCGAACCCTACAACGCCTAAAAGTCCCCAATAGCAGGGGGTTGGATCGAGGTATTTAAGCTGGTCTTTCTTCTCCGAGACTAGAAGTAGGCTGATGGGAAGAATCAGAAACGCATGGTTATAAGACGATATGTTCCACCACAAAGAGACAGCATCTGCAATCGGACTGCGAAAGACCAGCAGAATGCCGGCCAGGGCGCCCCCTAAGGCCAGCAGCGTTCCCCGCCATGCGGGAGAAAGGGATGAGGGGGTGCTTCTCACGAATCATCCTTCTATGGTTAATGCGTTAGGTTGAGAATCTTCGAACTGTTTTAATGTGAGAGCGCTAAGATATCCTTAGAAAGTCGTGTTTTGGGGCGATTCTTAAGCGCCCCTTTCTCCATATTTAAGCATGAGTTAATGGCTAATATCCTTCTTTTATGTCAACGAATTCCTTATCCTCCGAATAAGGGGGAGAAAATTCGTGCTTACCATATCTTGCGGCATTTATCTCAAGAACACCGGGTTTATCTGGGTTGTTTTGTCGATGATGAGCAAGATTGGCAGGGCGTTGACGCGTTGCGCGCCTTGTGCGCCAAGGCGCATTTTGAGCCGCTCAATCCGCTCTGGGCAACTTTGCGTTCCGCGCGGTCCTTTTTAACCGGGGCGCCGCTCAGCACGTCGTATTATGCGAGCCGGGGGATGGCCCGCTGGGTGCGCGGGGTCATGCGCGATGCGGCTCCGCAAGCGGCATTGATCTATTCTTCCGTTATGGGGCAGTACCTGAATGAGGCGGCGGCCTCTCCCCCGATAGTGGTGACGGACTTTGTTGATGTGGATTCCGACAAATGGCGGCAATATGCCCGGTCGAAATCCTGGCCGATGAATTGGGTTTACAGCCGTGAAGCGGACACTCTGCTGCGCTATGACCGGGCTCTGGCGACGAGGAGTGAGGCGTCGGTGGTTGTGTCCGAGCCGGAAGCGGTCCTCTTTCGCCGACTGGCGCCTGAATCCGCGGGCAAGATTCATGCGATCAATAATGGCGTGGATAGCGACTTTTTCAGCCCGGATGCTGCGGCGCCTTTTCAGCCTGCTGAAAAAGGGCCCGTTTTTGTGTTTACCGGAACCATGGACTATTGGCCGAATGTGGATGCCGTGGTCTGGTTCGCTCAGGCGATTTTACCCATCCTTCAACGCCACAATCCGGCGGTTCAATTCACTATCGTGGGAGCCAAGCCTACACCTGCTGTGATGCACTTGGCGGATCAACCGGGGGTGACGGTGACGGGGCGTGTCGAGGATGTGCGGCCCTATCTGGCGGGCGCCGATGCGGTTGTGGCGCCCATGCGCCTGGCCCGCGGCATTCAGAACAAAGTTCTCGAAGGCATGTCCATGGCCAAGCCTGTGATCACCACACCTCAAGGCCTGGAAGGCATTCATGCTGTTGCCGGCATACATGTTTTGGTTGCTGACGATGCGGAAGGCTTTGCCGCCGCTTGTCTTCAGGCTCTAAAACCCGCTGACGCCGAAGCCATGGGGCAGGCCGCCCGCCGTCACATTCTTGATCATTATGAGTGGCAGACGAAACTGTCCGAGTTCGATGCCCTGCTGGGATTTGGATGACCTAGCCGATATTGCGCACGATGTGGGGCCCGATGGCGTTGGCGAGGGGTAAGGGCAGGCGCTGCCACATATTGATAAAGAGCCTGTATTTGGGATTCAGCGGGTTGACGTTAGGCAGTTCGCTGCCAGGTTTCAGCAGAAAACTGTGCACGATGGGGCGTGGTTCAAATCCCCAATTTTTCTTGAAGCTATAAGGGCCTGTCCCTTTTTTGCTGCGCCCAAAATCAAAGTTGGTCGTGCCGCGCTCAATCGCCCGGCGCATCAAGCCCCAATACATATAATCATTTGCACCCTTTTTTCGCGCATCAAATGTACCGCCTGTGTAATAGGGCAACACGGTATCGCGGAAATAGAAGGACATGACGCTGCAAATAGCC
>JAJFIO010000145.1 GCA_021774915.1 Alphaproteobacteria bacterium | reverse complement strand
ATGTCATGCACCCTGCGAAGTTCATGCCCAAGCGTCAAGATCATAAATCAGGCCAGAGTTCCACCTTGCGGCAATCAAGGGATTTTTCAAGAAGATGGACAAGGAGATAAAGACAAGCCTTCGAATATCGGCGGCAGTTGTGTGGCAGCGTTTCCACAGGCGAAGCTCAACTGACTTTCAGTCAAACCCCTGGCGGAGGAAAGATCCGTATCACTCAAATCAGCGCCGGTAAGGTTTGCCGCAGTAAGGTTTGCATCACGCAGATCGGCCCGGCGAAAAATTGCCCCGCTCAAGTCAGCGCGCATCAGATTAGCGCGATAGAGCACAGCCAGCGTAAAATCCGCTTCAATCGCCGTCACTTCGCTCAAATCCGACCGCGAAAGGACGGCGCGGATCAAAGTGGTTTGGATCAAATCTGCACCCGTAAAAACCGCTGAAAACAGATCCGCGCCATAGAAATCCGCCTGCGTAAAGTTCCCACTGGCCGCAAAAAGTCCTTCTCCTTGCGCATTGCGTAAATCACGCCCACCAAAGCGCCCGCCAATTACAGCGCCCGGCCATATTTTCTCCCGGCCCGTGCCCATCCGCTGAGCCATAAAAGTCTGAACCTCAGAGCTATGGGAGAGCGCCGCACCTTCCAAATGCGCAAATGTGCGCAGGCCAAAGCTATCAACCTGCCAGCCAGCGCCGCCAAAAGCCGCCACGACATGAACCCAAAAAGCCAAAAGAAGAATAGCCCCAGCAAGAGCGCCGGAGAGTTCCCGCCATTTTTGTTCGAACCAGGACGGCTCGTCGCGCAAAGCGCCCTCCGCCTGCCGATAAAAATACACCCCTGCCCCCACACAAAGGAGTAACAAGCTCAGCAGGTAAAGGGAGAGCGCGCCATCATGACGGGGCACTTGCCGCCCCCAGAATCCAAGCAGCGTCAAAGGCACCATTACCCATGCCGCAAACACAGACAGACCGACCTGAAGCCAGAGCGTTTGCTGTCGCCGGTGCTTCAAGCGTTTTACATGCCAAGGCACAAGACAGTTAAGAAGCCAGGGAAAGATGGAAAGGTCAAGCTGGCGACCGTCAGGAAAAACGGCGGGCAAAGCCCCCAATTCCTGCCAGAGCCGCGCGAGATAAAGATGAAGATAGAGATAAAGGATAACCAAGATGGCCGGTGCGGCGACAAAAAAACCGATAATGGGAACCGAGGCCTGAATGATTGGCAAAGGCGAGGTTGCCGCATTGATGACCAGATTGGCATCTGATGCCGTGCCTATGGCAAGCCATGCATAAAGACAGGCTCCAATCATGGCCAAAAAAATACTTTTGGCAGGTTTTGATACTTCCTCAACCTGGCGCACACCAACAAAAATCTCAAGGGCGGCTGGGAGTGTGACACCCGTCAGATCTTGACCGGCAAACACCTGACCATTGATGCCACGCGCGGCAGTAAAATCCGCTCCGTTAAGTACAGCCGTTTCCAATCCTCTCACGCCTGCAACATCAGCACCGCTCAAATTTACACCAGTTAAATTAGCTCCGTCAAAGCTTGCACCAGTTATGTCAGCATTCATCAGAGAGGCATATGAAAAATTTGCCTTTTCCAACCGAGCTGCACTTAAATCAGCACCATCCAGTCGGACGCCAGAAAAATCATGTCCCCCCAAATCAACATGATTAAGGTCAGCTGGAAATCCGCGCGCCCCGTCAGTGCGCACCCAAGCCTCGTGACTATCTAAAATTTGTTGTAAATCTTCAGAAGAAATCTTGCGATACGACCCACGCAGTCTATCGGCAGCTCTAGACTTTGTATCCTTCCAATGATGTGACATCTCGAACCCGGCACGTTGAAAAAGACGCAGTCAATTTGAGCCGCATCCGAATGTTTCAGCCAACTGACAGAATGCGCATATAATCACTAATAAGTGTTAACGTCGCGGCTCAAATCACGAAGGACAGTGCAAAGAGTGCCCTAGAGTAAATTCCGTTTGCACGGAAACGGCTCTAAAAGTTGAGAACATGGCCTTTGGGAATCGCATCAACCGGGCTGGCGCACCGTTTGAACACACCAGTCCAAGTCACGCGCTGGCACTCATACGAAAAGGGCGTAAGCGCGGGGAGTATTGTTTCACCAATAACTTGCGGCACCTGTTCGCGCACCAGCGCAGCCTTTTCCACCGCTTGAGTATGTTCGTGAAGCTGCGCACGCCCATTGAGTGAGGTTTCAAATACGTACCTTCCAAGATAGGCAATATCTCCTTCTCCAAGCTCCACTTTCTTTGTTGCGCCTGTCATCCAGTTTTGCGCATTATAGGAGGAGGCGTAAAATTGACTGGAAGCGACAACACTCTCCAGAACAAAAATACCTGCGGGCACAGTGATGGCCGTGTAAACGGTCGAATCATCCGGCAATTGAAATGTACGCGCACTGCCGGTATCGATAAATGTATATACATTTTCATCGAGCGGCATCTGCGTAACCAGGTCGAACCGCCGCCACAACATACGCAAGGAGAGAGGGACTTTGCCGCTCACATCATCGAGCCCGATCAGAACCATGGCCTGTTCTGTCTCTGCCGTGGGTTCGAAGGCGGGGTTGTACTTCGAGAGCGCGCATCCGGACACGATGAACCCCAAAGCCAGGATTGTTGCCCGCAGGGATTCGCGCCCGATATTAATTTTCTCCACGTCAAATTCCTTCATACTACGTCCGAAAAATTGCCCACCTCACCACATGTTGGCAGGTTCACGGCAACATGGGAACCGCAGATTGATTTTAACCTTAACACGGACAGGGGCGCGGAAAGCTCCAGTCAAAACCAAGGGATCAAAGGCCGGAAGTAAATCGCAAGTTGTATAATAAATTATGATGCTTTGGAGGCTAACTCATCGAAAAGGCCCAGCAACAGAGCACTCATTTTTTCGTAAGCCTTTTCCGCCTCATCAATTGTTTCTTGATGAGAAAGCGCATGACCGGAAAGGCCGGCAGCCAGATTGGTTATGACGGACACACCCGCCACGCGCATCCCGCAATGCCTGGCAACAAGACATTCGGGAACGGTGGACATCCCCACCGCATCAGCGCCATATCGCGCGAACATCCTTACTTCAGCGGGGGTCTCAAAATTAGGACCCGATGCCTGCAGATACACGCCTGAACTGATGTCAATGCCCGCCACTTTCGCAGCTCGCGTCAACCGGGCCCTCAAATCAGGATCATATGCTTCAGACATGTCGAAAAAACGCGGACCCACATCTTCATCATTAGGGCCAATCAGAGGGTTTTGGCCGGTCATATTTATATGGTCCTCCAAAACCATCAGCGTTCCCGGCAACAGATCTTTTCTGAGGCCGCCCGCCGCATTGGTAATGATCAGCGTATCAACCCCAAGCCTAAATAATGTCCGTATGGGAATGGCCAATTCTTGCGCCGGGTAGCCTTCATAAAGGTGCATGCGCCCTTGCATGCAAATCAAAGGCAAGCGCCCGGCACGACCAATAAGCAGGCGGCCATGATGACCCACAACCGTTGACACCGGAAACCCTTGAACATCTTCATAGGGAATAATTGTATCGATTTTCAGGTGCTCTCCAAATCGCCCCAAACCACTGCCAAGGATAAGTGCTGTGGAAGGAAAACTCCCAACATGCTGGCGACGGATAGCTTCAACACTACGTGTCACCATATCTTTAGTTTCAGCGGTCATATGCGCCGCACATCTGAAAAAATAGCCTTGAGATCTTTTTCAACCTGTTCTTCTTGAATATGAAGCGCACTCTCGCATTCATGTAAGTGCTCCATCATGATACGCACTGCATCGCTCACACTTCCTGCTGCAATGGCCTCAACAATCTGTTCATGGGGGCCATCGCAACAGATACTGTTAGAGGCATTTCCATAAAGACCGATGATTAAAGATGTCTGGGCCACCAGATCTCTCAAAAAATGCTGCAAGACATCGTTACCGGCAATTCTTGCCAAGACCAGATGAAAATCGCCCGACAAGCGGATCCAACGAACACGCTGACCTTTGCTTGAGGATTCTTTTTCTGTCTCGACATGCCGACGAAGCTCAGTAAGATCCGCCTGGCTTGCCGCCTTCACACAAGATCGCACCACGGCCTCTTCCACCACGCATCGTGCCTCAAAAACCTGGTGCGCCTGTTCAACGGTGGGACTGGCAATGAAAGCACCCCGGTGAGGTTTTATTTCAACAACATTTTCATGAGCCAGCTTCGTGAGGGCCCAGCGGACCACGGGACGGCTGACATCAAAAATCTCACTTAAGGATTCTTCACCCAATTTAGTGCCCGGCGTGAGGCGCTGCTCCAAAATGGCGTCAAATATTTGCTTATAAACCCAGTCACCTGCATCCTGATTGGCCGCTTTGGAGGGTTTTTGACACGAATCCAACGCAATATCTGTTCTGTTCGCCATTATTTAAAACCTGTACTTCACTTCAAAAAAA
>JAJFIO010000144.1 GCA_021774915.1 Alphaproteobacteria bacterium | reverse complement strand
CAATATTCTCGACAATCTGTTGGTCAGCGGCGCCGTTCGTTGGGAAGACTATTCAGATGTCGGAGACAAGGTTTCGGGCAAAATTGGCGCGCGCTTTGAGGTTATGGATGGCGTGGCCTTGCGCGGAACGTTCTCGAAAGGCTTCCGGGCGGCGTCCTTGCCACAGCAGGGTTTCACATCTGTGGTGACTCAAGGCGGAGCCAGTGGCCTCACGCAAACCCTGATTGCCAATCTTAGCGATCCCTTCTCGCAGGCGCTCGGCATTACCAAGCTCGATTTCGAGACTTCGACCAATTATAATATTGGTTTTGTCTGGGATTCAGTGCCGGGTCTCACAGTTACGGTTGACGCTTTCCAGATTGAAATCGACGACCGGATTGCCTTCAGTCAACCATTGGGTGTCGCCGAACTAACAGGCCTTGGCCTTGTTGGTGCGGCAGCATCGCTGACCTCACGCAGTATTGGCCAGGGGGCGGTGTTCTTTAATGCGATAGATACGCGCACACAAGGCATCGATATCGTGGCCAGTTATGATACAGAATTTGGTCCCGGCAGTTTGACCACCACTCTGGCCGTTGCGCTGAATGAGACCAAAGTCAAGAAAAAGAAGGCGCCAGCTGGAATCGATCCGGACGTGTTCTTCAACCGGATCAGTGAGACCTTTGTCGAAGACGTTCAGCCTAAAGAGAGAATCACCCTCTCATTCGACTATGCTTGGCGTAATCTGGCTTCTCTTCTGCGCGTGAATTACTTTGGCAGCACATCCAACGGTTTCTTCACGGCTGAGGATCTCTTTGGATGTCCGACGGATGTAGCCTGCGGACCAGTCACTCCTTTTGGTATTGACCCTGCTGGAAACACCAAAGTCGATTCCGCTTTTATTGTAGACCTTGAGTTCTCTCTAGACGTCAATGATCATCTGAATATTGCGGTTGGGGCGAACAATGTGTTCGATAAAAAGCCGGACGCTTTGCCCAATAATTCCGTTATTCGCTGGATCACTGACGGCGCCTCTTTTGGCGGACCGCCGAACACATCCTTCGGTAACGTCAAATACCCGCTGCGGGGCGTGCCTTACGGGATCAATGGAGGGTTCTACTACTTCCGGACGACCCTGAACTTCTAAAGGGTTGTATGTTTCATCAAGGACGGAGCGGGGTAGATAAACTGCCCCGCTCCGTTTTTTTGTCCGCGGATGCCCTTAAATAATGCCAGGCAATTTATGACAAAAATCACTCGCAAGACATTTTTAAAGTTGGGTGCGGCCAGTGCAGTTCTCACGGGGGGAGGACTGGCCCGCGTTCTGGCTTTGGGACAGCCGCCTGCGGTTCTCAAACGCCGGGGGCTCAATGTCTTGATGATTACCTGCGATCAGGAGCGCTCCTGGCTCGACTTTCCGCGATCGCTTGAGTTTCCCAATCGCCGCCGCCTTCTTGAGCGCAGCATGTATTTTCGCAATTTTCATGTAAACGCCATTGCTTGCGGGCCCGCCCGGTCCGTGCTGTATACCGGGCGTCACATACAGCACACCTTACTCACAGATAATCCAGACGGCGGCCCTGGTCGGCGTGATCTCGACCCCACCCGCACGCCAACTCTGGGGCAGCGGCTTCAGGACCAGGGCTATTATACGGCCTATAAAGGCAAATGGGATCTCACCCATCTCAATGCTCTGAAGCTTGATGATTACACAGGCGCGCTAAGGCCGTTTGGTTTTGATGAGTTCAACCCGCGTGAAGATGTCTATGGGTCGACGCAGCAAGGCTATGAGATAGACGACGACATCGCGGGGGATGCGGCGCGCTGGCTGACGGATAAAGCTGAGGGCATCGCGCAGGAGAACCCGTGGTTTCTCAGCGTCAATTTTATCAACCCCCATGACATCATGTTTTTTGACGCGACAGGCCGTCAAAGTGAGACGCGGCTCCTACGCGATTTTATCTCGCCGATGAAAGGCGCTCCGGAGCGGGCGCCTTACATGGATGATCTCGGATATGATTTGCCGCAAAGTTTTGCCGATGATCTTTCCGCCAAGCCATCCGCCCACCGCGCCTATGTCGAGGATGGTGATGATGTTTACGGGCCTATTCCGCTTGAAGATGAGGCGGCCTGGCGGCGCTACCAAAACTATTATTTCAATTGCATGCGGGATGTGGACCGGCATATAGGGACCGTAATGGATGCGCTTGAGCGCTCGGGAGAGCGGGATAATACGATTATCATTTATACCGCCGATCATGGCGAAATGGCAGGGGCGCACGGCCAGCGTCTGAAAGGACCCTTTATCTACAAAGAAAACGTGCAGGTACCGCTGGCCATAGACCATCCGGATATCGGATCAAGCGCGGTGAGCAATGCCCTGGCGTGCAGCCTCGATATCGTGCCGACTGTTCTGTCTTTTGCCGGTCTGTCGGATGAGACGCGCGCGGAAAATTATCCCGACCTCAAAGGTTTCGATCTGTCAGGCATGCTCACTAACCCTTCAGGCCGTGACCGCCGCCGCATTGAGGCCGGTGGTATCTTGCTCAATTTCAGCGCCACCTTCGCAAGCAATCCCCGTTTGAAGAAAAAGCTTCTTTTGTCGATTGCCAGAGCACGGGAAACCGGAGAAAAGATCACCCGTCAGTTTCCGCAAGATATTGTTCAATTCGATTTGCGTTCCTTTTATCGTGGGATTTTTGATGGACGATACCGTTTTGCCCGTTATTTCAGCCCCGACGATCATCATCGGCCCGAAGACAAGACGGCCTTATTTGGCCGCAACGATCTTGAGCTTTATGATGTGATGACAGATCCCCTTGAGATGACCAATCTTGGCGCTAACCCTGACAGGCATGTTGATCTTATTATGGGTCTCAATGCAAAATTGAATGGGCTGATTGATCGTGAAGTTGGTCTTGACGATGGGACGCATATGCCCGGAGATCCAGCTCTCTGGCGCCATATATCATGAATGTAGTTTGCAAAGTTGGAGGAGATTTTTAGATGACGGTTCTCAAAGTGCGGCCCGGCGTGATGGATATCAAGCGATATATTCCCGGTGCATCGAAAATCGAAGGCATTGATCGCATCATCAAGCTGGCATCGAACGAAAATGCTCTTGGCGCCAGCGCGTCCGCGATCGAGGCTTACCATCAGGCTGCGGACAATATACACCTTTATCCCGATGGAGATTGTGTGGAATTGCGTCATGCTATTGGCGAGAAATATGAAGTAAATCCCGAACAGATAATATGTACTGCCGGGTCGGAACAGATGTTGCGCATGCTGCCACGCGCTTATGCCGGTCTGGGTGATGAGATTTTGTTCGGCCAATATGGTTTTATTGTGTACCATATGGCGGCCCATGCCGTTGGCGCCACGCCGGTGACCGCTGAGGAACCTGATCATCGTGTCGATGTCAATCTTCTGCTGAAAGCTGTCACACCGCGCACGCGCATCGTGTTTGTTGCTAATCCGGGGAATCCAACCGGGACATATCTCAACCCTCAGGAGATGCAACAGTTGAGAGCCGGTCTGCCCGATGATGTTCTTCTGGTGATTGATGCGGCTTATGCTGATTATGTCGACCGTGATGATTATGATTCGGGGTTAGGCATGGTGGATGAAGGACCCGCCAATGTGGTTGTGACGCGGACACTGTCAAAATTGCACGGTCTGGCGTCGCTGCGGGTGGGGTGGACATATTGCTCACCTGAGATTCTGAATGTGATCACTCGTCTGCGTGGCGGTTTCAACGTCACGGGACCCGCGCAGGCCTCCGGGACCGCCGCCGTTCAGGATCAGGCTCATATGGAGGCCTCACGAATCTTCAATGATCACTGGCTGACCCGGCTTAGTGAGGAGATTCGGGGTTTGGGTTTTAAAGTCACGCCGAGCGTGACGAACTTTCTGCTGGTTCACTTCCCCGGCGGCGCACAGAGCGCCAAAGCCGCAAATGAGCATTTGAGAAGCCGAGGTATTATCGTCAGGCCGGTTGGTAATTATGGACTGGCTGACAGTCTGCGCGTAACGATAGGTAAAGAAGACGAAAACAACGCGTTTATTTCGTCATTGAAAGAATTTTGCCAAAAGGCATAATGGCCGCACTTAATTCATGGGAAACATTCAACGGGGAACCTTTGGAAGAGCTTGAGGCCAGAGGCGGATCAACCGTCAAATCACTGATTTTTACGGTGCGGTTGTTGGACACTATGGCGGCGGCGGGGGGGCCGGCGCGTGTGACGGATCTGGCCAAGACGCTCGGCGAACCAAAAACCAAGGTCCATAGACATCTCACGACCTTGCGCGCCATGGGATTGGTTGAGCAGACCCGGACATCGGATCGCTACCGTCTGGGTTGGAAGCTTTATCGTCTCGGCCAGGCGGCCTTTGAACAGTTCGATCTCAAACATATCGCCGAGCCGCACATGGCGCGTTTGCGCGAATCTATCAACCAGACCGTTGTTTTGTCGATCCCCATTGGCGGCGAGGCGCTTGTGATCTCCAGTCTCGATCAAGTGGGCGGGTCGATCAAAATTTCAGGTGTGCCTGGATCTATCGCGCCTGCAACCGTATCGGCGCAGGGGCGCATCATGCTGGCGTGGGCTGGTGCGAAACAGCAAAAAGCTATTCTGAATCAGCCATCGCCCGCGATGACCATCCGTTCGATTGTTGATGGAGAGGCGCTGGAGAAGCGGTTAAAAGAGATAAGAGCACGGCTTTATGATTTTGCACCCGAAGAAGTGATTCTTGGCGTCAATGCTGTTGCGGCGCCTATTTTTGATGCCGATGATGTGTTGGTCGGTTCTGTGGGATTGATTGGCTCCATTCAATTCATCCCTGATCCGCCGCCTGCGGAACTTATCAAGCATGTCCTGGCTTGCGCCAAATCGATTTCGGCAGAGCTTGGCGCGCGAGAATATGATTCTATTGCCGAACTCTTTTAACTTTTTTTCTCCTGATTTGTGTTGGGAGGTTACGCGTGGAGCCGGGCTCATCATGACCCATCACTATATCGAATATGGCTTTAGGCGGCCACCTGAACTGGACGGCGAGGATGGGAACTCTCCGGTTGTTATTCTGGGGGGTGGCCCTGTCGGAATGGCCTGTGCTTTAAGTCTGGCTAATTACGGTGTTGCTTCTGTTGTTCTTGAGCAATCAAATCGTGTGGCTGATGGCAGCCGCGCTATCTGTATTTCCCGCCGTTCTCTTGAAATTCTAGATTCCATTGGCGCCGGCGCACCGGTGTCTGAGAAAGGGCTCTGGTGGTCGACAGGGGTGAGCTATTATGGCACGCGTCCGGTGTTCCGATTGCAAATGCCCCATGGCGATGAAGATAAGTATCCCCCCTTTGTCAACATTCAACAATATTACCTAGAAGAATTTCTGGTGGAAGCCATTGAAGCCCAACCCTTAATTGATCTCAGGTGGCAAAATCAGGGTGTTGGAGTGGAGCGTCTCGCGGATTGTGTTCATGTCAATGTGGAAACTCCTGAAGGCACGTATCCGATTGAAGCCGAGTACGTCATCGCGGCTGATGGCGCGAAAAGCATGGCCCGCGAAGCGCTTGGGTTAAAGCTCAAGGGAAGCGGGTATGAGGGGCGTTATCTCATTGCGGATATTATATTGGAAACAGATTTACCAGTGGAGCGCAGAGCTTGGTTCGACCCGGAATGGCGTCCGGGCGGAACTGTGTTGATGCATGCCCAGCCCGATCACATGTTGCGCATTGATTATCAGCTCTACAGGGATGAAAATACGCAAGACGAATTAAAAGAAGGGCGTGTTCGGCAGAGAATCCAGCAACATCTCGATTACATTGGCATGGACCAAGAATGGACGCTCGAATGGACCAGTGTCTACCAAGCCTATGCCCTGGCATTGGATGATTATCAGTGTGGCCGCGTGTTCTTTGCCGGTGATGCAGCGCATCTCGTGCCTATATTCGGGGTGCGCGGCCTCAATTCCGGATTTGAAGATGCATATAATTTATGCTGGAAGCTGGCGGCTGTTCTTGAAAATTCTGCCCATGAACGACTTTTGAAAAGCTACAGCTTGGAAAGAAAAGCGGCCACTCTGGAAACCTTCGAGGCGGCGAAAAAAAGCACCTATTTCATGACGCCTCCCTCGCGAGGGTTCATGGTGATGCGCTCGGCCGTGCTCTCCCTTTCTTTGGCCCATGAATTTGTGCGCCCGCTTTTCAATCCAAGGCAATCGGCGCCAATCCCTTATGAGAACTCACCATTGTTGATGCCGGGTGAACAGGGCAATTGCGGTGTACAGCCGGGGGATTGTTTTCCCAATGTACGTGTCTTTGTTGACGGTTCTGCCCAATATCTTTTGGATGTTCTGGGAGAGGGCTTCGCCGTGTTGCATTTTCCGTCGGAAGATGAAGTTGATCCACAGATCCAAGAAGAATTGGATGATTTTTCCAAATCAACCTTTCCCATTCACTATGCCGTGGTCCATGCTGGGGACCATAAGGATTGCGGACCTCTATTGCGTCTTGAAGACCGGTCTGGGGCTCTAACAGAGCTCTGCTCAGTGCCTGACGGGGGTGCGGTTGTGTTGCGGCCCGATGCTCATGTGTTAACCAGACTGCATTCCTTCGAAGGCGCCTCAGTGCGCGCCATCCTTGAAACATGTCTGTCGGGAGGATGGTCATGACAGTTAAGAAAAGCGTCTTGTCGGAATCAGATCTGGAAAAAATCTATGAGGCTTTGGCTACGGCAATCGATCAGGCGACACCGGAAAAAGAGATGGTTTTTCTCGCAAAACTATCATTGTTGTTGGCGCATGAAATCGGCGAAGCCGATAAGGTGCAAAAATTCATCGAGATGGCTTTGGAAGACCTTAAGTAAATCCATCATATGGGAATTGCACCCCTGGTTTTCATCTCTTCCAAAACAAAAGCTGAGGCCACGTCTTTGACGCCTGGAAACCTCAACAAGCGCCGCATGGTCAGATCTGCGAAATCGTCGATGTTAGTGGCGATGACCTTGAGCAGATAATCATAGCCACCGCTCATCGCGTAGCATTCGATGATACGGTTCTCCTGGTGCACGGCTTTCAGAAATTTGCTCGTTTCGGTTTCTGATCTCTGGTCGAGATTGACCTGGATAAAAGCCGAAACATCAAATCCGACTTTACGCCGATCGACGATCGCGGTGTACCCTTTGATGACGCCTGTGGCCTCAAGCTGCTTGACCCGCCTGAGGCAAGGAGATTCGGATAATCCGACATGTTCCGCCAGTTCGACATTCGACAATCGCCCGGATTTTTGAAGCTCGTTTAGAATGTTTCGCTCTACGGTGGTCAGCATGAGATGGAATCCATCTGAAAATAACAAAAATAGGTGTAATTCATCTATAATATTGATAATACCGCCAAAAAAAGCAAGAAATATCGGTAAAACTGAAGGAATATGCGTGAAATTACAGGGCGTAGGGCGCCTCGCCTGTGCGGACCGCCTCTCTTGATACCCACTTGTGTGCGAAACGTCGCGCGGGTCTTTGCTGAAACTATTTAAAAAGGAGCGGAACATGTCGGATCTGTTTGAAAACCCTCTTGGCACGGATGGGATGGAGTTCGTTGAATATGCAGCTCCGGATCCGGATTTACTGCGCACCTTATTTGAAAAAATGGGATTTCCAGCGACCCATCGCCACCGTTCAAAAGACGTCACTTTGCACAAACAGGGGGATATCAATTTTATTATCAATGCCGAACCGGGAAGTTTCGCGCAGGAATTTGCCCAGAAGCACGGTCCGTGCGCCTGCGCCATGGCCTTCCGGGTGAAGGATGCGGCGCGCGCCTACGGACAAGCGCTGGAGAAGGGGGCTAAGGCGGTTAACACCAATGCGGCTCCCATGGAGTTGAATATTCCGGCCATTGAAGGCATTGGCGGCAGCCGCCTTTATCTGGTGGACCGCTATGGTGGTCAGACAATTTATGATGTGGATTTTGTGCCCATCCAGGATGTCAAGGCGATTGCTGATGCAGGGCTTATCAGTATTGATCACCTCACGCATAATGTCCGCCGGGGAAATATGGAGAAATGGTCAGGATTTTACGAGCGCATCTTTAATTTTCGCGAGCTTCGCTATTTTGATATTGAAGGTAAGGTTACAGGGCTTGTCAGCCGCGCCATGACCAGCCCCTGCGGGAAGATCCGTATTCCCATCAACGAATCATCGGATGACCAATCGCAGATTGAGGAATATTTGCGGGAATATCATGGGGAAGGTATTCAGCATGTGGCTTTGGAAACGCGGGATATCTTCCGAACAGTTGACGTATTAAGAGACCACGGCATTGTGTTTCAGGACACCAATGACACCTATTATGATCAGTTGCGTGAGCGGCTGCCCGATCACACGGAAGATGAGGTGGCCTTGCGCCAGCGGCGTATTTTGCTTGATGGCGGGCCTGAGCAAGGGGGTGGATATCTCCTTCAAATTTTCACGCAGAATGTGATTGGGCCGATCTTTTTTGAAATTATTCAGCGCAAGGGGAATGAAGGATTTGGCGAGGGTAATTTTCAAGCTTTGTTTGAATCCATCGAATTGGATCAGATCCGGCGCGGCGTGATTCAAGCAGAATAAAAAAAAGACGCCTGAATTAAAGCGCGTCAAAGTGCTTTGCTATTTCTTGGCGAAGAGTGGCATCCGGCAGTCTTCCGAAATTGGCTTTCATATTGTCTATGGCGTGATGGGCCTTGGCTGTAGCCGGAATTGCGCAGGTAACTCCGGGATGTGAGACGGCGAATTTTAAGAAAACCTGCGCCCAGCTTGTGCAATCAATGTCGACCGCCCAATCCGGCAGAGGCGCGTCCGTAACTTTTTTAAATGCATCGCCCCGACTGAAAGGCCGGTTGGCGAGCACGGCGATCCCGCGGTCTATGGCAAGGGGAAGCAGGCGCTCTTCCGTTTGGCGTTCATTGATTGAATAAGAAAACTGCACAAAATCAAGATCTTCCGCTTTCATAATGTCGGCAAGGTCATCGTGAAAACGGCCATGGGATGTGGTGATACCGATATAGCGGATCTTGCCTTGTTCTTTCCACGCGCGCAGCTGCGGCAAATGCGTTTTCCAATCACGCAGATTATGGATTTGCATGAGATCCATGACATCAACGCCCATCCTTTCAAAGGACTGGTTCATTTGCCGGGCGCCGGCCTCGGCGCCATCGGTCCATACTTTCGTGGCGGCGAACAGGCGTTTGTACCCATTTTTAATGCGTTGCATCAATATCCCGACAACCTGTTCGCTTGCGCCATACATGGGACTGGAATCGATGACAGTGCCGCCATTGTCAAAAAAGATTTCCATCACCTCGTCAAGGCGCGCTTGGGCGGCATAATCGCCTTCCACATCAAAGGTGCGGGATGTTCCCATGCCAATCACGGGGAGGGTTTCACCAGTTTTCGGAATGGGTTTCGTGATGAGAGTTCTGGTTTCTGCTTCCGCCGCTAAGGCGCTTATTGTCATGTTCGAAAGGGGCAGGCTTGCGGTGAAGACTTTCAACAGGTCTCGGCGGTCTAACATGGGAGGCATTCTCCTACTGGTCGATTTGCGGAAGGATAAACCTTCCCTTGGCTTCCCGGATGATGACATAAATTCCGCTGCTGATAATAATGAAGATGCCGCCGATCATCCAGAAATCGGGAATTTCCGACCAGACGAAATAACCAATCGCGATGGCGAAAACGATACCGATATATTCGAAAGGCGCCAGAACGCTGGGCTGCGCCACCCGGAAGGCGTGAGTCATGCTGATGCTGGCGAAACCGGCAAAACCGCCGATTAGGGCCAGGGCCAACAGATCAGAACTCGTCGGAGTGACCCAGACGAAGGGGAGAAAGAAACTGGAAGTGACCAGCGTGACCACGGTAAAGTAAAATGCCATGGCGGTTGCGCTTTCTCGTCGGCCATATTTCCTGACCAGGATCATGGTCAGGGCATAGGCAAATGCGCTGAGAAGGGGACCGAGGGAAATCCATTGAAAAAGTCCTGTTCCGGGCCGAAAGATGATCGTAATGCCAATCAGGCCGATGGCGATGGCCGTCCATCGCCGGGGCCCGACGCGTTCTTTCAAAAGAGGATAAGAGAGCATGGTGATAAAAAGAGGAGCGGCATATGTGATGCCGATGGCGTCGGCCAAGGCCATGCGCGGAAGGGCAATAAAAAAGGAAACCATGGCCACAAAGCCGAGCAGGCCCCGCACCAGATGAAACGTGGAGTGATGGGTTTTTAAGCTGGGCAGACCGCCATTTCTTACGATCATGTAAGCCAAGGGGCCAAAGGCAAAGAGGCTCCGGAAAAAAATAATCTCAAAGGGCGAATACCGGCCGTCCAGCCATTTGACGAGCGCATCAACGACGGCATAGAGCGCGATAGCGCACAGAATGAAAAGTGTTCCTTCCGCGTTTTTTGTCACCTTCTGGTCTGCAACTGAGAAAAGCGTCATGGTCGATCAGTCTGACAAGGGTAAGTCAAAAGAGAATCGTATCTTGAAGGAGGTTCAGCCTTTATGACGATTGAAAAAGCGCCTTGTGGGAAAAGTTTTTTTCAGTCCCTCGAAATCCCACGATGATGGATGTGCGGCCTGAACCTGAATGCCGGGCGCGTTTTCCAATAGGGCGGTCAGTCGTTTTTTTGTTTCCGGGTGTCCGGCAAAAAGAGATGTTGTCCCTTTTGATTTTTTGGGAATGGTTTCAAGCAGCGTTTGATAGAATGCCGCTCCTTGGGCGACGTCATATCCTGTCTGTTCAAAGACGGTAGTAATGTGCTGATCGGCAGCGAGTTCCGATTTCCGGGCATAGCCTGATGTCACCAGTTTCGTCAACGGTCCGCGCAAGGCGCCCATGCCAATCCCGGCGGCGGCGCTTGCACCACCCTCAAGTTCAGACACGAGAGTGCGCTGGGTCACCCCAGACAGTCCATCCACAAAGGAGCCTTTTTTCATTTCGGACAAAGCGTGAGAGAATTCCACATGGCCCATCTCATGGGCAATGACGGCGGCCAGTTCGTGTGCGGTGTCGACATAACGTAATAAGCCCTTATTGATCGCCACCTTGCCGCCGGGAAGCGCCCACGCATTGATTTCATTATTATCAAGGACGGTGATATCCCAGGAAAAACTGGACCGCGTGCTGGTTTCAAACAATGGCGCTGCGAAGCGCTGCACTGAAGCTTGCACCGAACGGTTGGCATAGGCGCCCCCTTCCGCATCTATGATAGGGCCGTAATAGGCCTCCCCCATGCGAATTTCATCTTGTTCATCAAGAGAGATACCTTTTAGCATTTTGCCGATATTCTTAATATCATTCGTGCTGAAGCTGCCTAACCCAAGCGAAAACCCGTCGCGCGCTAAAGCCGGTGCGGCGAACCCGAGGCTCATCAGCGCGCCTAAGGTGGCGCGCCTGGTCAGCTGATGCGATGAGGGTAATGTCATGTGGCTTGTCTCCCCATTTCAATCGAAATTACACGGGCAGCTTAGCAGAAGTGCTCCCCTTTGTCCCCTTGCCGCACATGATCTCATGCAGTGATTTCATAAAGTTTGACTTTTTCTACACGGCCTGGAACTTGCGTTTCTTCAATATACCGCGTTTCGATCTGAGAGCTGAGATGGCTGACAAAATCCTCGCTTGCCAAAATCACCGTACCATATTTTTTGTTCAAGGCTTCAAGCCGGGCGGCCAGATTGACCGTGTCGCCAATAAGCGTGTAGTCGAAACGCGCCTTGGATCCAATATTCCCGGCGATTGCAGGGCCGGAATGCAGCCCAATGCGCAAGCCTTTGATCGTGGTTGTACGGTTTTGTTTTTGCGTCGCATGAAAGTCGTCAAAGGCTGCTTCGCAGCCAAGGGCGGCTTGGACGGCGTGCGCTTCAGGGTGTGCGCAGTCCACCGGCGCCCCCCACACCGCCATCACGGCGTCTCCCACATATTTATCAATATAGCCTTCATGGGTTTCAATGACGGCAGAAAAACGCGCCAGAATATCATTGAGAAGATCGACAAGTTGTTCCGGCTCGCCGGACATCTCTTCGCTTAAGGATGTGAAGTCGGCCAGATCGAGAAACATCACAGCAACATGGCGCCTCTCGCCGCCGAGCTTCAGCAGAGCCGGATTTGATGACAGCTTGTCCACTAGAGCCGGGCTTAAATAATGGCTGAACGCATTGCGTATCCAGCGTTTTTGCTGGTCTTCATAGGCGACGCGGTATGTGGTGAGTGCAAAATAAGAAACAAGGGAAAGTGCGCCCCAGTTCAGATAGGGGATCAGCATATAGTGGACGAGGGCATAAAGTGCAGCCCCCCAGAAAAGGCCGAGCGTTCCCATGAGAAGGCCCAACCCTACCAGAGGGCGCCAGTGGAGAGTGCCCAGAGACAGCAGGAAAGTTATCATCATCGCGATGCCGAGGTTGAGTGTCGCGCTTAAGGGTTTTGGTTCATGGCCTGAAAGGATGGTCTGGGCAGCCAAGGCATGAAGAAGCACGCCAGGCACGCTTTGCCGGTCAATATTTGGTGAGGCGTTCTGCGTGAAGGGTGCGTTGCAAAGATCCTGGTTGATCTCAAGACCGGTGTTGGAGACAAACCGATTGCCCGCCATGTGCCGGTCTTCTATGTCCAGCGCTGTGCCGAAAATGACGATGCGTCCTTGAAATATTTTTTCAAGCTGACCACTCTGGCCGGAGTTGCAGGCGAGAAGATCCGTCAATCGATAAGCCGGTATGCGTTGCGGGGGCGTAAAGTCGATCATAAAGGGTTCGTTTCGCGGTTCATGCCCGGCTCGCGCCACCAATGCGTTGGCAAAAGAATCTGTGGTCTCGCCGTTTTCCAGCACAAAAGAAGCAGGGTAGCGGCGCACCACCCCATCGGAATCGGGTGTCAGGTGAACCGGAACAATGTTCTGCCGCCCGCCAATTGCCTGGATCTGGCCTTCATAGGGCTCGATAGGGTCATTGGATAACCGCGCTTCGCCTAAGATCAAGCGCCCCGATCGCCCGATCGTATAAAGCGATTGCAGGAAAGGGCGGTCATATCCGGGCAGGAGGTCCGGGCCCGACAGGGTTTTGGGAAAGATAATGTCAAAGCCGATCACCACCGCGCCCGCAGCGCTGACCTTGTCCAAAGCCTGCGCCAGATAAGGCGTCCAGGCGACGTGCGGCGTTTCGCTGAAAGGGGCGGTGTTATGGGTGACCTCATCAATCACCACCAGCACGATCGGACTATTTTCTGAGGTTGGCTTTTCCGGCGCGCTCGCAAAGGGCAGGAGAAAATCAAGACCGAAGGCATTCAGGAAACCGGCAAAGGGTAGAAACTGGAAAAGGGCGGCCCCTGCAACAAGAAGGGCAATGAGCAGAGCGCGCAGCTGTTTTGTGGATTGCCAGGGTTTATTCAAGCGGCACCAATCTGTTCATCGGACTGCTCGGCAGCTCCAGCGCCGGGTCGATTGAGAAAATGGCCTCTGAGGATTTTCCTTTGGAATATTTCACAACAACACGGTAAGGCATTCCTATGGTCAGCGCCGGTGCGCCTTCGGGGTATGTCAGATACGTATCAGCTGTGCTGGTCTGCCAAACAAGGTGCATCGGGTCTGCATCCGCGAAGTAAACCGTCACCTGCACAGGCCCTTTTCTTTTGTTGTCTGTGGGCCATTTGAAGAGGGGATGGAATGTATTCAAAGCCCATTCCTGCCAGTTTTCCGCACGGAAAGGAGAAACGCGTTTAACAGAAGCACCCGCCTCTTTTGCGGCCTTTGACAGGGCGACTTTGGCTGTGCGGCAGGGCCGTGAATGTTTGACGGACGTGCCGCCTTTGCTGGGCTTGGCGCCGTCCTTTTTTATTTTTACAAGTCCGCCGGTGAACGTTTCCACTTCGCAGGTGTCAAAATAAGCCAAGACGGCTTTGCCGCCGGGGCGCAGATCGATTTGGGTTTTGTTATAGACATAATCGAAATTTTGAAGATCGGAATCCGGCGCGCCTTCTATCAGCTCAATCAAGGCAGTCGGGCGGTTATCTTTGGCGAGGAGAGGACTATTCGTGCCGGAAACCAACAAAGCGCCGAGGAAAACCACGGTCAAGATTCTGTACACAGACTTCATCATGTTCCCCTTCAGTTGGCTGTTTGTTCCGTAAGACTTCCCATCCACCCCTTGCCCGGCAGTTTACCCTGTACCAAGATGGAGGCACAAGGGGTGGATGGGAAGTGAGCCTTATTGGAACTTGGACTTAAGGGTTGAGGGTAAGTGGCAAAACAGACACGAGCGAGCCTTGAGGGCATTCGGCTCTTTTCGGGAGTTCCAGAAGACAATCTGGCGGATCTGGAGCACAGAAGTGCGTGGCACAGTTTTGCCAAAGGCGAAGAGATTCTCGCCCGGAAAAGCACCAGAAGGGAAGTTTTCTTCGTAGTTGAGGGGGCTGTGAGCATTGTCAATTTTTCAGCCAGCGGGCGCGAGATCGCCTATACGATCATGGAAGAAGGCGAATAT
>JAJFIO010000143.1 GCA_021774915.1 Alphaproteobacteria bacterium | reverse complement strand
ACCCCGGAGAAAATCCTCACCCTCACCATCGATCCCGCCACCGGCTATATGGCCCATCACGGCCGCTCCATTGCCTATGGGCTGGGGCTTGAAGGGCAACAAGTCAAACAATGCGTGGCGCTGATCGCCAATCTGTATAAGGCGGTGATTGAAACAGACATGAGCCTGCTGGAAATCAATCCTCTGGTTGTGACGCAAAGCGGCGATCTTGTCTGCCTTGACGCCAAGGTGAATTTTGATTCCAACGCGCTTTATCGGCATAAGGATTTGGTCGCTTTGCGCGACGAAACGGAAGAGGATCCGGCCGAGATCGAAGCCTCACGCCACGACCTCAATTATATCAAGCTCGATGGCTCTATCGGTTGCATGGTCAACGGTGCCGGGCTTGCCATGGCGACCATGGACATCATTAAGCTGTATGGAGCGGCGCCGGCCAATTTTCTCGATGTTGGCGGCGGGGCTAGCAAAGAGCAGATCACTCAAGCCTTCAAGATCATCACTTCTGATGAGAATGTCGAGGGTATCTTGATCAATATTTTTGGCGGGATCATGCGCTGCGACATCATTGCCGAGGGCGTGGTGGCGGCGGCCCGGGAGCTTCATCTCACAGTGCCGCTCGTGGTGCGGCTGGCGGGCACCAATGTGGAGCTGGGCAAAAAAATCCTCTCCGAGTCGGGCCTTGCGATCATTCCGGCGGACGATCTTGATGATGCGGCTGAGAAAATTGTCAAAGCCGTGAAGGAGGCCGCGTAATGTCAGTGCTCGTCGATGAAAATACGAAAGTCATCACGCAAGGTTTCACCGGCAATCAGGGAACTTTCCATTCCGAACAGGCCATTGCCTACGGCACGAAAGTCGTGGGGGGCACCAGCCCCGGCAAGGGCGGCAGCCAACATTTGGGCCTGCCGGTGTTCGATACGGTGAGCCAAGCTGTCCAAGCGACCGGCGCCACGGCCAGCGCGATTTATGTGCCGCCGCCCTTTGCGGCCGATGCGATCTGCGAAGCTATCGATGCCGGGATCGAACTGGTGGTGTGCATCACCGAGGGCATTCCTGTGCTGGATATGGTCAAGGTCAAGCGGTCGCTGGCCGGCTCGGCTACGCGCCTTGTGGGGCCCAATTGCCCCGGCGTCATCACGCCCGACGCCTGCAAGATAGGCATCATGCCGGGACATATTCATCGGCGCGGTTCGGTGGGCATCGTTTCGCGCTCCGGCACCTTGACCTATGAAGCCGTTGCGCAAACCACTGCCGTTGGCTTAGGGCAGTCGACCTGTATCGGCATTGGTGGAGATCCGGTGAACGGCTCCAATTTCATTGACTGTCTGGAACTTTTCTTGGGCGATCCGGAAACCGAATCCATTGTCATGATTGGCGAGATCGGTGGTAGCGCTGAGGAAGAAGCGGCTGATTTTCTGATAACCTCCAAGATTAAAAAGCCCGTGGTCGGATTTATTGCCGGGGTTACGGCCCCGCCGGGCCGGCGGATGGGCCATGCGGGCGCCATTATTTCAGGCGGCAAGGGGGGCGCTGAAGATAAAATGGAAGCTATGCGCGCCGCCGATATCACGGTCGCCCGGTCCCCTGCGGCTCTGGGGTCAACCCTGGTAGAAGTTCTCAAAGGCTGATGGTTTTTAAGGGTTTAGTTAACAGCTCGTGTGACATTCTGAGCCCAAGCGGATAAAGCGCTTTAACGAGGGAGGGGATGCTAAGCAACAGCATTCTGGTCATTCTTTTATGCCAAAGACTCAGCCACCAAGTGAGGGCAGCACGCCTTCCACTGCTCAAGAGTTCGAACAAACCAGCTTCCTTTATGGTGCCAACGCCCCCTTTATTGAGGAGTTGCACGCGAAATTTGTCCGCGATCCATCCAGTGTCGATTCGGAATGGGCAAAATTCTTCACTGATCTTCATGATGACAAGGCAGCCGTCCAGAGCGAAGCGCGCGGTGCTTCATGGGCGCGTGCCGATTGGCCTGTGCCGGTCAATGGCGAGCTGACCAGCGCGCTTGACGGGAACTGGCGGCAAGAAGAGATCGCGTCGAAAATTCAAAACCTGTCCCCTGGCGCCAGCCCGCAAGACACCCGCACCGCCACGCTCGATTCCATCCGGGCCATTATGATGATCCGGGCTTATCGCATCAGAGGTCATCTGATCGCCGATCTCGATCCGCTGAAACTCGATCCGCCGTCGCCCCATCCCGAGTTGGATTACCGCTCCTATGGGTTCTCGGAAGCTGATTTCGACCGTCCTATCTTTATTGATTTTGTGCTGGGGCTGGAAACCGCGACATTGCGCGAGATCCTCGAAATTCTCCAACGCACGTATTGTTCGACTCTCGGCGTGCAGTTCATGCACATCGCAGATCCGGAGGAAAAGGCGTGGATTCAGGAACGCATTGAAGGCGCCGACAAGGAAATTAAATTCACGCCTGAAGGCAAGAAGGCGATTCTCAGTAAGCTGATTGAGACGGAGGGGTTTGAAAAATTTCTGCATGTCAAATATACCGGGACCAAACGGTTCGGCCTTGATGGCGGCGAATCCCTTCTTCCCGCTCTAGAGCAGATCATCAAACGCGGTGGTAATCTGGGAGTGGAGGAAATCGTTCTCGGCATGCCTCATCGCGGACGGCTCAATGTGCTCTCCGCAGTGATGGCCAAGCCCTATCAGGCGATCTTCAACGAGTTTAAGGGCGGCTCATCCCACCCTCAGGATATCGATGGTTCGGGCGATGTGAAATACCACCTGGGCGCATCCTCGGACCGGGAGTTTGACGGCAATAATGTGCATCTGTCGTTGACCGCCAATCCTTCCCATCTGGAAGCGGTCAATCCGGTGGTGATCGGCAAGGTGCGGGCCAAGCAGTTTCAACGCGGTGATACGGCGCGCACAAGCGTCGTGCCGGTTTTGATGCATGGCGATGCGGCTTTTGCGGGTCAGGGTATTATTGCCGAGTGTTTTGGCTTGTCGGGCCTCAGCGGACACCGTGCGGGCGGCACGATCCATTTTATTGTCAATAATCAAATTGGTTTCACCACCAGCCCGATTCATTCGCGGACCTCGCCTTACCCTTCCGATGTGGCGTTGATGGTGCAGGCCCCTATCTTACACGTCAATGGCGATGACCCGGAGGCGGTGGTGTATGCGGCCAAGATCGCCACTGAATTCCGCCAGAAGTTCGGCAAGGATGTGGTGGTTGATATGTTCTGCTACCGTCGTCATGGTCATAATGAGGGTGATGAGCCGATGTTCACTCAGCCTTTGATGTATAAGGCGATCAAGTCTCATCCCACCACGCTTAGTCTTTATGCAGACCGTCTGATCGAAGAGGGCCTGATGACGCGCGAGGATGTGGATCAGCAAATGGAAGATTTTCATCACTTCCTGGAGCAGGAGTTCGAGGCGGCTGATTCTTACAAGCCCAACAAGGCGGACTGGCTGGACGGGCGGTGGTCCGGACTTGAAACAGCATCTGGCAACGAGCGCCGGGGCGAAACAGCCAAGCCGCTTGAGGATTTGCAAAAAGTTGGCGCCGCCCTGACCAAAACCCCTGAAGATTTTCATCCGCACCGTACAATTGTTCGGCTGCTCGACATTAAGAAGAAGATGTTCGAGACGGGGACGGGCTTTGACTGGGCGACCGCAGAGGCGCTGGCCTTTGGCACCTTGCTGACCGAGGGTTGCCATGTGCGTCTATCGGGACAGGATTGCACGCGCGGCACGTTTTCCCAGCGTCATTCAGGACTGATCGATCAGAAAACAGAAGAGCGCTATCATCCGCTTAATCACATCGAAGAGGGCCAAGCGGCTTTCGAGGTCGTCGATTCGATGTTGTCGGAAGAAGCAGTGCTCGGATTTGAGTATGGTTATACTTTGGCCGAACCCAATGTGCTGGTGCTGTGGGAGGCGCAGTTTGGAGATTTTGCCAACGGCGCACAGGTCATTATCGATCAGTTCATTTGCAGCGGTGAGCGTAAATGGCTGCGCATGAGCGGCCTGGTGATGCTTCTACCCCATGGTTATGAAGGTCAGGGACCGGAGCATTCGTCCGCACGGTTGGAGCGCTATTTGCAATTATGTGCTGAGGACAATATGCAGGTTGCCAATTGCACAACGCCTGCCAATTACTTTCACATCCTGCGGCGGCAATTGCACCGTAAGTTCCGCAAGCCCCTGATCCTCATGACACCCAAATCGCTGCTACGCCACAAAAAGGCGGTGTCGAATCTTGAGGATATGGGACCGGGATCGTCTTTCCACCGCGTACTTTGGGATGATGCGGAAGTTTATCCTGGGACAAGCGTTGAGTTGGTGCCCGATGATAAAATCAAGCGTGTGATCTTGTGTTCAGGAAAAGTCTATTACGATCTCTATGAGGCGCGTGAAGAAAAAGGCATAGCCGACGTTCAGATTTTGCGGGTTGAGCAGCTCTATCCCTTCCCGGCCAAATCCTTAATCAAGGAGTTGTCGCGCTACAAACAGGCGGAATTTATCTGGTGCCAGGAAGAGCCGAAAAACATGGGGGCATGGACTTTCATGGAGCCCAATATTGAATGGGTGCTGAGCCAGATCGGCGCTGACCATGCCCGCGCTCATTATGTCGGGCGGCCCGCAAGCGCCTCAACGGCCACAGGGCTGATGCAAAAACATATGAATGAGTTGAATACATTTTTGGACGCTGCACTGACGGCGAACCGTTAAACGGTCAAGAGGAGTAAGCCGATATGGCAACGGAAATCAGAGTGCCTGTGCTGGGCGAATCGATCACCGAGGCGACCGTCGCACAGTGGTACAAGGCTAAAGGGGACAGCATCAAAGCGGATGAGCCTCTGGTAGAGTTGGAAACCGACAAGGTGACCGTGGAAGTGCCTGCCCCGGCTTCGGGCGTGCTGGCTGAGATTTCCGTCAAGGGCGGCGAAACGGTTGAAGTAGGCTCGCTTCTGGGCGCCATCGGCGAAGGCAATGGTGCGGCTCAAAAAGAAACTGCTGAACCGGCACCTACTTCTACTGAGAAGGCGCCCCCCAAGGCGCCTGCAGAAGCGGCGTCAGCTTCCCAGTCCACACCATCAGACATGCCGCTGGCACCTTCGGTCAGAAAAATCGTTGAAGAAAATCAACTTGATCTATCGCAAATCAGCGCTACCGGCAAAGGCGGGCGCATCACCAAGGCGGATGCCAGCAGGGCGGCGGCAAGTTCGGCTGCTTCCCCCCAGGCTAAAGCGCCTGTTCCGGCACCGGCGCCTGTGAGCGAGCAAAACGGGCAAGCCCGCGAGGAGCGCGTGCCCATGACGCGGCTGCGGCGCACCATTGCGGCGCGGCTCAAACAGGCGCAAAACTCCGCCGCCATGCTCACCACCTTCAATGAAGTGGATATGGGTCCGGTGATGGCGCTGCGTTCTGAATTCAAGGATCTCTTTGAGAAAAAGCACGGTGTGCGTCTGGGCTTTATGGGCCTGTTCGCCAAGGCGTGCATCGCCGCGCTGAAAGACATTCCTGCCGTCAATGCGGAGATCGACGGAGATGATCTGGTTTACAAGAACCATTATGATATCGGCGTGGCGGTGGGCACCGACAAAGGTCTGGTGGTGCCGGTAGTGCGCGATGCGGATCTGTTAAGTCTCGCCGGGATCGAGAAAACCATCAACGAATATGGCCGCAAGGCGCGTGAGGGAAGCCTGGCGCTGGCGGATCTCCAAGGAGGTACTTTCACCATTTCCAATGGCGGGGTTTATGGATCGCTGATGTCAACACCGATCCTCAATGCCCCGCAATCGGGTATTCTCGGTATGCACAAAATCCAGCAGCGTCCGGTGGTAGTTGACGGCGAGATGGTGATTCGGTCGATGATGTATTTGGCATTATCCTATGATCATCGTATTGTTGATGGTAAAGAGGCGGTCACTTTTCTGGTGCGCGTCAAAGAGAGTCTGGAATCGCCGGAACGTCTCATTCTCGATCTTTAATATCGGTTCGACCTACAATATCGAGCGGTCGAGGACATTCAAATCAAGGACTATAGAACATGTCGGACAATTTCGACCTGGTGGTGATCGGCGGCGGGCCGGGCGGATACAACTGCGCCATCAGAGCGGCGCAATTGGGAATGAAAGTGGCGTGCGTGGAGGTGCGGGAGACTTTAGGAGGCACCTGTCTCAATGTCGGCTGTATTCCCTCCAAGGCTCTGTTGCATGCGACGGAGCTGTATGACGCAGCCACCACGACCCTTCCCAAATTCGGTGTGAAGACAGGGGAGGTGACGCTGGACCTTGCCGCCATGATGAAACATAAAGATTCTTCCGTGGAGGGCCTTACTAAGGGTATCGAATTTCTGTTCAAGAAAAACGGTGTAACCACTGTCTCCGGCCGGGGTAAATTGCTGGCTCCGGGACGGGTTGAGGTTACGGGGTCGAACGGTGCGACGCGCGTGCTCGAAGCGGGCAAAGTGGTAATCGCCAGCGGGTCACAGGTGATGGACTTGCCGGGCATTGAGATTGATGAGGGACGCATTGTCTCCTCAACAGGCGCCCTGGCGTTGTCCCAAGTCCCCAAACATCTGTTGGTGGTGGGCGGCGGCGTTATTGGCCTTGAGCTTGGCTCGGTGTGGCGGCGTTTGGGCGCAAAGGTCACGGTGGTCGAGTTTTTGGATGCCATCACGCCGGGTCTGGATGCCGAGATCTCCAAGCAGTTTCAGCGCACGCTCAAAAAACAAGGATTTGCGTTCAAGCTGGGCTCCAAGGTTACCGCTGTCGATAAGCAGAAGAACACGCTATCTGTCACTGTGGAACCTGCCAAAGGCGGCGCAGCTGAAAAAATAGAATGCGATGTGGTGCTGGTTGCCATCGGCCGCAAGCCCACCACTGAGGGACTTGGCCTTGAAGATGTCGGTGTGCGGGTCACCCCGCGCGGGTTTATTCCGGTCGAGGGTTTT
>JAJFIO010000142.1 GCA_021774915.1 Alphaproteobacteria bacterium | reverse complement strand
GGCCTCTTCTACAGGAAGAATGGAACTTTCAAATCCTTTGAAGAATGCGTCGTTGAGAACTGAGTTTTTCATTGTAGCCCTTTGAATCACTTAAATGCTTGTCATACGGAAAAAGGGGATCAAACCTTTGACCAGATTCATATATGCTAACTTCAAGCTTTCGCGCGGTCTTGCACAAGCACGCACTTCAGCTTGCTCTTTAAAATCTGAATGCGTGCCCTTGCCATTTTCCTTCCTGTCAACAACCCAACCACCAATACAATTAATGGTTGTAATTCTCAATTAATAAAACTTGAGGGTGGTCGGAACGACTGAACAAAATATGCACCAATAATAGTCGCATCAGTGCAAGACATATCAGCGCTTCTTACCTATTTTAAGGTGATCTGAGACCCATTTTTTACGAGAGAAACCATGAGCATTCAAGGTCAATTAAAAACACGCGAATTGAAACCAGGCTTTGGCGTTGAAGTCATGGATTTCGACGTTCGAAACGCCAATGCGGATGCAAAAAAACAATTGGCCCAGCTTTTTAACTTGCACGGCGCTCTGCTTCTTCGCAACCAAAAGCTGGACGAGCCACAGGACATGATGAATTTCGCCAACATGTTCGGTGAACCGGAAGATCACACGCAAACACAATTCACACTTCCCGGATATCCAAAAATTTATCTCCTTTCAAACCGCAAAAAGAACGGCGTTCCCATCGGTGCCCACTTTGATGGCGTTGGGTGGCACACGGACTACTCCTATAAGGAAGAGCCAGTAAAACAGACCATGGTTTATTCCCTAGAAGTGCCCCCTGAAGGCGGTGATACAATATTAGCGGATCTGTGCGCGGCCTATAATGCTCTTTCCCCTGAACGGCGGGAAAAACTCGAAAAACTGGTCCTCCATCACAGTTACAAACACTTTATGGAAACCCGTGAGCACGGGCGCAAAAAACTATCCCCTGAGGTTGAAGCCGATAACCCGGATGTATTCCACCCCCTGATCCGCACTCACCCTGAGAACGGGCGCAAAGCACTTTGGGTCAGCACCGGAACCGTGAAAGGAATCGTCGGCATGCCGAATCCCGAGGGTCTAGAACTCCTCGAAGAACTGGTGGAATTCGCCACTCAGGAACAATTCACGTTTCGTCATAAATGGCAGGCCGGGGACGTCATCACCTGGGATAACAGATGCACGTTGCACACTGGATCTTTGTTTGATGACACCAAATACTTCCGGTATGCATATCGGCTTTGGATCAAAGGCGACAAGCCGTACTAATCTTTCACTAAACAGTACTGATGATCTCCTCTGAACAGAAAGTCTCATAATGAACGATGCCCGGCGTCAAACCTGGCTAATCTCTGGCGTCAGCAGTGGCCTGGGCCGTGCGTTGGCGCAGGCCGCGCTCAATCAAGGTGACGTTGTTGCTGGCACTGTCCGAAAAGAATCTGATCAATCAGAATTTGAAAGCCTCGCGCCTGGGCGTGCCCTTGGGTTTTTGCTTGACGTCACCGATGAAAAGTCCGTTCAAAAGATAGTTGCCGAGGCGGAAGGCAAGACGGGAGGCATCGATATCCTGGTCAACAATGCAGGCTATGGCTTGATGGGGGCCATAGAAGAAACCTCCCTAGCTGAAATACGTGCGCAGTTTGAGGTCAATGTCTTTGGCGCCATTGCGATGATCCAGGCCCTATTACCCTCCATGCGCCGGAAAAAAGCCGGGCATATCATAAACATCACCTCCGTCAGCGGCCTTGCCACATGGGAAGGGACGGGGATCTATTGCGCCAGCAAATTCGCCTTGGAGGCCATCGGTCAGACGCTCGCCAGCGAGCTTGCCCCGCTTGGTGTTAATGTCACCAATATTGAACCCGGCGGGCTGCGCACTGATTTTGCTGGCAGGTCTATGGCCATAGCGGCAAAAGAAATAAGTGCTTATAAAGGCACCGCCCATCAGTCCCGGCGCATAATGGATGAACATGCAGGTCATGAACCGGGCGACCCCCAAAAAGCGGCGGACGCCATAGTGGCCCTAGCGGGATCTGACGAACCGCCCTTGCAACTTCTTCTGGGCGCCGACGCCATGTTCTATATTGGCACTAGACTTGGCGCTTTCCATGCCGAAATGGCCAAATGGGCACCGACCACGCTCAGCATCGCGTTTGATGGTTCCGAGTCTTAAAGACTCACATTATTCTTTGGCGCTTTTCTCTAATTCCCGTAAAGTTTTTTTCAACACCTTGCCATAATTATTTTTCGGCAGGCTTTCAACGAAGCGATAATGTTTGGGCCGTTTGAAGCGCGCCATATTCGCTATACAGAATTTTTCCAAAGAGGCTGGATCTATTAGCGAATCCTCTTTGGGGACCACGTAAGCCACAACGGTTTCACCCCATTCGCGGTCCGGCCGTCCAATGACTGAAATTTCAGAAATTTTTGGGTGCTTAACCAAAACTTCTTCAACTTCACGAGGATAAATATTCGTGCCCCCTGAGATAATCAAATCTTTCGAGCGATCTTTCAGCGTCAGAAAGCCCTCTTGATCCAACACGCCAAAATCACCCGTATGGAGCCAGCCATCGTGCAGCGTTTCAGCGCTGGCTTGGCGGTTGCGCCAATAGCCAGTCATGACGGTCTCCCCACGCACCAGCACTTCACCCACTTCGCCCTCAGGCAACCACGCGCCATCATCACTCGCAATGCGCACTTCAACTGCGCTTTGCGCAATGCCGACGGACGAGAGCCGCTTGAGCCAACGCGGGTGTTCTTTATCAGCATGGATGGCGGCGCTAAGGGCGGTGATGGTCATTGGGCTTTCACCTTGACCATAAAGCTGCGCCAACTTTGGCCCAAAGCGCTCCAGCCCTGCCAAGCAATCCTCGACATACATTGGACCGCCACCATAGATGATGGTTTTTAAATTTGTGGTGTCGGTATCGGCCGGATGATCCAGCAAACGTTTGACCATTGTGGGAGCTGCAAAGAAAACTAGGCCCGGCGTCGCTTCGATCAACTGATAGATCTCTGTGACATCGAACCCTCCGCTTTCAGGAATAATATGGCATCCCGCCTGCATGACATGGGCAAGCCCATAAAGACCAGAACCATGGCTCATGGGAGCAGCATGGAGAATGGCACGCCACGGCGCCTGTTGGTCCACATCAGCAAAGTAACACAAGGACATCGCCAACAGATTGCGATGGCTGAGCACGGCCCCTTTCGGCTGTCCAGTAGTGCCGCTTGTGTAAAACAACCAGGCCGGTTCCTCAGGAGCGCGCGCCACCAGAGGAAGCGGATCAAATGCCAACATCTGTTGATAGTCGTCTCCAGGAACCTCCACCACGGATTGAAGCGCACCCCCTTTCAAGGAATCGATCACATCCATAAGTTTCGGCGAAGCAAAACATAGTGTCGCTTCGCTGTTCTCCAGAATGTACGAAAATTCGCTTTTGTGTAGCTTGGCATTGATCGGCACAGGCACCAGGCCCGCGTGCCAACAGCCATAAAGAAGTTCCAGATATTCCGGGCAATTGGATAAACTTAAGGCCACGCGATCCCCGGCTTTCAGGTAAAATCGCGAAACCAGCGCAGAGGCAAGACGGCTCACGCGATCGGAAACGCCCCCATACGTCTGCAGCAGTGATGTTCCCTTCATGATAGCGGGACGGTCTTTGAAGGAACGACCAGCCCGCACCATATGAGAAGCGATATTCATCTTAACGGCCTCCTATGGATTTTATTGACTTTAGCTTAACAAATAGATTAATGTATCGCTAGTTATAATAATGTTTCGTATGTCGTAACGATTTAAATTTCAAACCTGTATAGGACCTGTATAGGAGAAGGCCATGACCAAAGATGCACATCTTTATAATTGGGAGACGTTAGCGAAAGAAACTGTACGCCCGGGCGTCACTCGTTCCGGCTTTCGAGGAGATGATGTGCTTCTGGTGATGAATTACCTGGAACCGGGAATGCAGGTCAATCCGCACAGCCATCCCTTTGAACAAGTAGTTTATATCGTAAAAGGAAAAATGCGATTTCATATTGGCGATGATGTGGTTGAAGGTGGGCCAGGAAGCCTTATTCGAATTCCACCCGATATTGAACATTATGGTGAGCCGATTGGCGACGAGACCGTTTGGAATCTCGATGTTTTCTCCCCAATCCGTGAAGATTATCGCCATCTAGTAAAATATCAGGATCCTGATTTTAAAAAATAGAACTCATGCCACGATGGCCTCTCACCAATTTACAAGTTAATCTGAGCCTGTAATGACCGAAAATGAACCCATCCAATCCGTCGTTACGACCCTCACCATCCTCGAACATATGGTGCATTGTGGTGGTCCGATTGGAGTGAGCAAGCTTGCCAGAGCGATTGATACGACCAAACCGCGTATCTACCGTCATTTGAGAACCTTGGTCGATCAGGGCTATGTGATGCAGGATCCGCATAACGATCAATATTACTTGACCCTCAAACTCTTTCACCTTGGCCAGGCACTCGCTGATCAAACGGATTTTCTCGTTGAAGCGCGCCGAGTGATGCCGTCACTACGGAATCAAGTCAAACAGACTGTCACTATAGGACAGATCGAAGAGAATGGTGTGCGTGTCCTCGATATTCTAAAACATAGATCTGAAATCGAAATCACCACTCCCCCCGGTACGCTTTTCGATTTTCATTCTTCTGCACAAGGCAAGGTCGCTTTGGCTTTTGGACCAAAATGGATCTGGGAAAAAATTGAATCTCAAACTTTGCGCAAGTGGACTGATAAAACCAACACAAATCTCAATCAGCTTAAAACGGAAATTGCGACGATCGAGCAGTGTGGCTGGGCAGTGGCCCCCGAAGAGTCCTTGATCGGCATGAATGCTTTAGCCGCCCCAATTTTTCAGAACGGTGGTGTATTCGTCGGATCGATTTCAATTGTCGGTTCTGTGCAATTTCTCAAACCTCAACCCTCCCGCGAGCTGATAAAGGCGGTTATGGACGCAGCTCGGCAAATTTCTCTCAGACTTGGTTTCAAAGAGGCAGCGACAAAATGACGAAATACGCACTCGCAGTGGATATCGGCGGCACATTCACTGATGTGGTGCTAATCAGCAGTGATGGCCGCACATGGACGGATAAAACACTAACAACGCATCACGATTTACTGGAAGGTTTTTTTCGTGCGGCCGATCTTGCCCTGACGCGTGCGGATATACCCATGGAAAATGTGAACGACGTGGTTGCTCATGCGACCACGGTGGTCACCAATGTTTTGATTGAACGCAAAGGCGTGCCAACCGGTTTGATCGTCACCCAAGGATTTCGGGATGTTCTTTATATTCGCGATGAGCATCGCTATGACATGTTTGATCCTCAAATCGAATACGCCGAACCCTTAATCACCCGCGATATGACATGGGGAGTTGAGGAACGCTCGTACGCTGACGGCACCATAGGTCAGCTTGTCGATCGACAATCGGTACAGGCCGTCGCCAACGATATGATAAAAAAAGGCGTTGCCTCAGTGGCTGTCTGCCTCCTGAACAGCTACCGCAACCCTGAAAACGAGCGCATGGTTCGCGATTATCTAAAGGAGATGGCGCCGGATATCTTTGTAACGCTATCGAGCGACGTGGCTCCACAGATGCGGGAATATTTAAGGGCCAGCACAGCCGCACTCAATGCCTACACCCTGCCGATCACCCGTCCTTATCTCAATGCCCTGATCCAGAAATTGAATGAACGGGGCGTCGATCAAGAACCGCTGATCATGCTATCAAATGGCGGCGTAGTCGGTGCACGCATCGCAGGGACGTATCCGGTGCGGATGATTGAATCAGGCCCGGCGGCAGGCGCTCTTGTCGCGGGTTATATCGCCCGAAAATATGGTATTGAGAATCTAATTTCCTTTGACATGGGCGGCACGACCGCCAAAGCCTGCCTTATTCAACAGGGAGAACCGCTGGTCGTCGGAGATTTTGAAGTCGATCGGCGCTATCGTTTCAAACCGGGCAGCGGCATGCCT
Source organism: Alphaproteobacteria bacterium (assembly GCA_021774915.1). GTDB lineage: Bacteria > Pseudomonadota > Alphaproteobacteria > SMXP01 > SMXP01 > JAJFIM01. Next base: position 2,217 of record JAJFIO010000142.1, on the reverse strand, counting down.
ATCACAGTGCCCTCCATCGACATGATCGAAATCGGCGCGGGCGGCGGCTCCGTTGCGCGGGTCGATGACTTAGGATTGTTAAAAGTGGGACCTGACAGCGCCGGATCCGATCCGGGTCCGGCCTGTTATGGACGCGGTGGAACAGAGGCGTGTGTCACAGACGCCGACGTCGTGATCGGCATTCTCGATCCTCAGAATTTTCTGGGTGGCGATATGCCTCTTGATTTGACAAGCGCTGAGACCGCCCTTCAAAAACTAGGCGACAAGCTTGGCGTTTCGTTGAATGATGCTGCGTTCGGCGTCTTCAGCGTGGTTGGCGAATCCATGGCCGCCGCTGCCCGGGCTCACGCAACGGATCGCGGTGTGAATTATCGTGGGCTGCCTTTGCTGGCTTTTGGCGGCGCGGGGCCGGTCCATGCCTGCTATGTGGCGGAACGGCTGGACAGTACGCAGGTGATCTATCCGCCGATGGCGAGTGTTTTGAGTGCCTTCGGCACATTAGTGACGCCTGCACGTCTTGATCTCGCCCGCAGTGGCCTGTGCCGCCTGAGCGAGTTGAGTTGGGACAGTGTCGATCCGTTAATAGACGATATGCTGAAGGAAGGAAAAGAAGCCCTTCTAGAAGCTGGCTTGCCGGAAGAATCCATAAGTTATGTCTATGCTGCCGACATGCGCTATTTTGGCCAACAGGCCGAAGTGACCATATCGCTCGGCGGTGATCCCCGACACTCCCAGGACCTAAATGATCTGCGTCTCCGGTTTGAAAAGGGCTATAAAGCCCTTTACGGCGTCAGCCTGGACGACATGGATGTGGAAATCGTAAACTGGCGCGTCACCGCCCATGGTGGAGAAACCGGGCGCGAAGCTAAAGTGACCTTAAGTGACACACCGGCAGCTCAAAAATCCATCAGGCCTGTTTACTTCAATGACAAATCAATAGACGTGCCCGTGTACGCACGCTCTGCCCTTGCACAGGGTCAGACCATCGAAGGGCCGGTTATTATCGAAGAGCGGGAGACCACGGCGTTTATCCTTCCCCGATGGACAGTCACCGTAAATGCCGATGGCAGCCTCATCGCCACAAAATCGACTGAAAGGCTAGCATAAGATGGACGGCATTGAACTTGAAATCATGTGGAGCAACTTGATCAGCATCGTGAGCGAACAGGCCAAGGCGCTCCAGCGCATTGCCTTCAGTCCGATCGTGCGCGAAGCGGGCGACCTGGCGACGGCTCTGTTTGACTCGCAAGCCCGCATGGTAGCGCAGGCCATTACCGGCACGCCTGGCCATATCAACTCGCTGGGCGCCGCGGCGCGGCAATTGATCAAGGTAATCCCGCCCGAGCAGTTGCATCCGGGCGATGTGCTCATCACCAATGATCCCTGGCTTTCGGCCGGGCACTTTTTCGACATCACCGTTCTGACGCCGATCTTCAGAGAGGACCGGCTGATAGGCTATTGCGGCTCCACCATTCATCATACGGATATTGGCGGCTATGGCGTCGGGGCGGGCGCGCGCGACATTCACGAGGAAGGCTTGTGGATTCCCGTTCTCAAACTCTATGAACGCGGCGCGCCCAATGCAACGCTGCACGCCATCATCCGGCGCAATGTTCGTACGCCCGACGCCATATTCGGCGATCTGGCGGCACAGGTTTCAAGCGGCAAAATGGGGGGTGAGCGGCTGAACGCCATGTGCGATCGCTATGGCCTTGCCGATATCAATGAACTTTCGAATGAAATTATCAAACGGTCTGAAATGGCCACGCGCGAGGCCATCCGCAAATTGCCGGCGGGCACCACTCATGGTCAATCAACATTCGATGTGCCGGGCGGAGAGATGATCACGCTAAAAACCGCCGTCACCATTGATACGCAAAAGGGCGACGTTACTATTGACTTTGAAGGAAGCTCGGGGCCCAGCACCAGCGGCATTAACGTGGTGATGGCATACACTCATGCCTACAGCACGTTCGCTATCCGAAGCATGCTTAACCCCGACCTGCCGAACAATGCGGGCTCCCTAGCGCCGATTATCGTTAAAGCTCCTGAGAGCTGCATTATCAACGCGCAATATCCATCGCCGGTTAATGCCCGGCACGTGGTGGGTATGTATGTGCCCTTCCCGATCCTCAAAGCCCTGTCCCAAATTATTCCAGACCGGGTCCTGGCGGAAGGTTCAGGCGCCGTTTGGACCATCCAGATTCAGGGAAAAGA
>JAJFIO010000141.1 GCA_021774915.1 Alphaproteobacteria bacterium | reverse complement strand
TCATCACCCCCAGAGCGTCCGTGGGTGAGGCGTCTTGCGCAGACGTGGCGCACGCGCTGAGAAGAAAGGCCAACGTCAAACCTGACAGGCCCGCGCGCAGACGCGCCTTGCGGGCTCCGCATGGTCCGTTGGCGGCAGTGGAGGCGGCAGTGTCGGATAAAGCTAAGATCATGTTCAGTCAGGCTCGTTTAAACCGAGCCTCTCCCATGGCGTGCACAATCCCCAGCGCGCACAATCCGGTTGTCTGTTTTCCTCTTGAGTGTGCTTTGGAGACATCAAGAAAACATTAATCATAAGGATTTTGACGAGATTTCAGTACCGCCCGGGGCGATCTGGCGGTATAAGAAACTCATGGCGTGCGTCTCGGTTTTGTGGTTGGTGAAACGTCTTCCGCTCCCCTTTCTGCCCCCTCATGAGGGAGGTGCTTTCGGGAGTTCTGGAAGGTCAGGGAAGCTTGCGCCGGGTTTAGCCATCCTGGTCACTCTGTGCGGGGTTCTGCTCTGGCTTCCTGCCGCCGCCACTTTGGGGAAAATCCCTCATCCTCTTCCCAAACCGCCGCCGGATGTGCTGTCCGATTGGTCACACGCGCCGCGTCCTCTTGCCAAGCCGTCGGCCGACGTCCTTGCTGTGCCGCGCGAGCCGACGTTCTTCAAGATTGCCACCGGCACCACGGCGGGAACCTATTTTCCCATCGGCGAGGCTCTGGCGGCGATGATCTCTCATCCTTCCGGCTCGGGCCGGTGCATCAACGCCGCACAATGCGGCCCTGAAGGCATGTTGGCAGTGGCGCAGACGTCCGACGGCTCCATCCGCAACGTTACGGCTGTCGATGACGGCCGCGTCGCCTCGGCGTTGGCCCAGGCTGATTTGGTTGATGCCGCCTATCGCGGACGCGCGCCGTTCACACCCGGCAAGGCATTGACCCATTTGCGCGTCATCGCCTCTCTTTATCCCGAAGCGGTGCATCTGGTCGTCGCTAAGGGGAGCGCCATCAGGGACGCGGCCGACCTTCAGGGCAAGGCCGTGTCTGTGGGGTTGACCGGTTCTGGAACGCAGCCTACGGCCATGACCGTGCTCAAGGCGGTGGGTCTGAATCGGCGCACCGTTGAAATTCTCGAACTGGGCGTTTTTGACGCCGCAGACATGCTGCGCGCCGATGGCCTGGATGCATTCTTTTTTGTTGGCGGCGCACCTTTGGCCCTCATTAATGATCTGAGCTCCAGAGGGGAGGTGGGCCTTGTTCCTTTGAGCGGCCCTGCATTTGACGCTCTGCGCACCCGCCAGCCTTTGTTCGGTCAGATAACCATCCCGGCACAGATTTATTCCAGACCGGAAGATGTGCAGACGTTAAGCGTCAATGCACTCTGGATCGTCAGTGCGGATATTTCCGAAGAACGCATCTATCAAATTACCAGAGCTTTGTGGCATGAAAGCAATCGGGAAGTGCTATTGAATTCTCACGAACAGGCAGGCTATATCACCCTTGAGAGCGCCCTTACTGGCCTGCCGATACCGCTTCATCCTGGTGCGGAGCGCTATTACCGGGAAGCGGGCTTGTTTGATGTGTCTGAACCCTTGCAAGAGGGAGAAGCAGAGGGAGAAGCGGAAGAGATCGTTCAAAACCTGCATGACGTGATTGATGATGCCACGGCCCCTGAGACTTTGCCAGGTGATGCGCCCTTAAGCCCCCAGCCGTGAGCGCTGGTGCAGCCCTGTTTGCTTAAAAGCATAAGATCGCTAAAGTCTGTTTTCTCCTGATTCACCAAATGACTCCAAAAAAGAGGCTGCGCGCGTGCTTGATATTTTTAGTGAAGATTCCACAAAGGCCGTGCCGGTCTGGTTGGTGAGCGCGGCGGCGTTTGACGCTTGGGGTGCCGACCAGCCCCAGGTGGTGCGCGCTTGGGCAAAGACTTGCCGTTTTCACGGGCTTAGCGGGCAATGGCTCCGTTTTCCCGCTGTGGATGGCTCGCTCAGCGGCGTGGCTGTGGGGCTTGGCGCAGAGCCTAACTGGCCGCCTTATCCTCTGGCGACTTTATCTGCCAATCTGCCGGCGGGTACTTATGCGTTGACCGGCGATCTGGCGGGCTGTGATCCCACTCTGTTGGCATTGGGCTGGGCGCTCGGCACATATCGTTTTGGCCGCTTCAAGGCGGATGTCCCTGAGCGCGAAACTCCGGCCCGTCTGGTCTTACCTGAAGGCGCGGACGCAGGGGAGGCCAGCCGTCTGGCGAGCGCCATAGTCTGGGTGCGCGATCTGATCAACACGCCCGCTAATCACATGGGTCCGGCGGAACTTGAATCCGCCGCCCGTACTTTGGCTGAGGAAAACGGTGCGGAGATAAAAGTCATTACCGGCGATGATCTCCTGACACAAAACTTTCCGCTGGTCCATGCCGTCGGCCGGGCGGCGGCCGCGCCGCCTCGGCTGATCGATATCACTTGGGGGTCATCAAGTGCGCCCAAAGTCACTCTGGTTGGCAAGGGCGTGTGTTTCGATACGGGCGGTCTCAATCTCAAACTCGGCAACATGATGGATCTCATGAAAAAAGACATGGGCGGCGCGGCGCATGTTTTGGGCCTCGCCCGGCTGATCATGGAGGCGGAGATTAATGTCCGCCTACGAATAATTATTCCGGCGGTTGAAAACGCCGTTGGCGGCAATGCGTTTCGCCCTGGAGACATTCTGGCAAGCCGTCAGGGACAAACCGTTGAGATTGGTAACACAGACGCCGAGGGCCGTCTGATCCTTGCCGATGCGCTGGCGTTGGCCGATGAAGAAGCGCCTGACCTGCTGATTGATATGGCGACGCTGACCGGCGCGGCGCGCGCGGCGCTGGGTCCTGATCTTCCGCCTTTTTATTGTGATGACGATGCGCTGGCGGCGCAAATTTCTATGCTGGCTGAGAGTTGCATTGATCCTTTGTGGCGCTTGCCTCTTTGGCCGGGATATGACGCAGGGTTGGCCTCGAAGATCGCCGACGTGAATCACGTCAGCGATAGCGCCATGGCCGGATCCATCACGGCCGCCTTGTTCTTGAAGCGCTTCGTCACGCGTTCGCCCGCTTGGATTCATCTGGATATTTACGCCTGGACGCCCAAAGCCCGGCCCGGACAGCCCGTGGGCGGCGAGGCGCAGGGCCTGCGGGCGCTCTATAACCTGATCCGGCAGCGTTACGCCTGAACATTTGGGCCATGAGATGTGGCAAAAAGATCTTGCGCAAACCCTTGGGTTTCTGCATTTTGTTCGGAACCGAAACAATTTTGATTCGAAGGCGCGCCGTCACGGGCGTCGCGTGACAATCAGATACTTCCATGCGGGACCGCCAAGCTGTGGATACCGACATCAAGCCTCTTGAAGCCCTGTCCTTGTGGCATGGCGTGGTTCTGGATCAGGTCCGCCGCGAGGGGCCGGATCTGTCCGCGCGTCAGATGGCGATCCTTCTCACGGTCTATCTCGCGCCGCCCCCCCATACGGTGCGCGGACTGGCGCAAAAACTGGAGGTGACCAAGCCCGCCATCACGCGGGCGCTGGATACGCTAGGGCAATTGGGCCTGCTGAAGCGCAAGCGCGATCCGGGTGACAGGCGCAATGTGTTGGTGCAGCGCACTGTAGCGGGGTCGGTTTTTTTGAGTGATTTTGCTGATCTCATAGCCGATCACACGGCGGAACTTTAAGGGGCCAAGCGGGAAAGCGCCATGACAGATCTTGATCCCCGCCTGACCCCCGCCCGGTCTGATCTTGCCGCCTTGCATCTCAAAGGCCAGGTTGAGGCGTCCCGCTTCGCGCCCGGCGCGGCGCGGCAAGTCATCGCTGCATCTGCGCCGTTGCGCCGCCGCGCGGAAAGCCAAGCGGGTCTCGACACCGAGCTGTTGTTCGGTGAAGGGTTCACCGTTTATGAGGAGAAGGGCGGCTGGGCCTGGGGGCAGGCGTTGTTTGATCATTATGTCGGTTATGTGCCTGCCGCTGCCCTGGGGATTGTGCACGATGCCCCGACCCACCGGATCACCGCCCTGCGCAGCTATGTCTACCCGGCGCCAGATCTCAAAACGCCGCCGCTGGCGCTGTTGTCATTAAACGCCAAGGTCACTGTTGAGAGGCAAGGCGCGCCTTTCAGCGCCATTGCTTTTGGCGGGGAGGAGGCTCACGTTTTTACCGGCCATCTTGCGCCGCTGGCGGCGCATGCCGCCGATTATGTGGCCGTTGCGGAAATGTTTCTGGGCACGCCTTATCTCTGGGGCGGTCGGCAAAGCCTAGGGCTCGACTGTTCGGCTTTGGTGCAAAACGCGCTGGAGCGCGCAGGCGTCACTGCGCCGCGCGATACTGATGTACAGGAGCGTGACATAGGCGTAGCCCTGCCCGCTCCCTCAGTGGAGGCGGATTTTAAGCGCGGGGATCTGGTGTTTTGGAAAGGTCATGTCGGCATCATGGTGGACGCGCGCACTTTAATTCATGCCAACGCCACGTCTATGGCGGTGAGCGTTGATCCGGTGGCGCAGGTTGCCGCCGCCATTGAAGGCGCCGAGGGACCAATCACCAGCATCAAGCGGTTGAGTTGAGGGGCAAAGGCGCAAAGAAAGCTCATGAATCAAACTTTTGCAATCATCTCTCAATGGGTCATGCTCGGTTGGACCGATATTGTTCTGGAATATCGCCGGACCAAGCTTGGCCCGCTCTGGCAGACATTACAGATCATTATCCTGTGCGCCGGGCTCGTCATCGTGTTCGGCGGGATGCGGGCCGATATAGAAAATTTCCCCGCTTATGTTTTGTGCGGCTTGATTTTGTGGAACTTCATGTCGATCACGGTCATTGGGGGCGGTAAGGTTTTTACCCGCCACGCCTATCTCATACGCGACACCCCAGCGCCGTTGGAGCTGTATATTGTCCGCCTTCTGACTATATTTACGATTCGGCTTTGCTTTCAGATGGCAGCTTATGTCGCCGCCATATTCGTGCTCGACATCACCATCAATTGGAACTTGCTGTGGTTCATTCCCGCCTTTGCCGTCTATCTTTTTACGGCTTTATGGATGATGCCCCTGATTGGGATCTGGATCACGCGCTTTCCTGATTTTGGCCCTTTTATGGAAGCCATTATGCGGTTTTTCTTCTTTTTGACTCCGGTCTTCTGGGGGCCCGGCGGTGATACGGTACGGCAATACCTCTATTTTTATAATCCTTTCACGCATTTTCTGACCATTGCCCGTGATCCGCTTTTAGGCCAGGCGCCGGACGCACAATCATGGGGAATAGTATTGGCCATCACGTGTACGGGCGCGGTGTTGTCCGCCCTGCTTTATATGCGCAAACGCAATTACATCGTCTATTGGCTTTGATCCTTATGTTAGCACCGACCATCAAAATCGAAGATCTGTCCCTGCTTCTTCCCGTGCCGCGCCTGCATAAGCACACGGTAAGTAAAGGCGATACGGTTGGCGGACGGTTCGTCACCACGCCGCAAGGGCGAACCTTCGTCAGGTCCCTTGATACTTTGAATCTTGAAATATATGCAGGCGATTGCGTGGGCCTGATTGGCAATAACGGCGCGGGCAAAAGCACGCTGCTGCGCGTTCTGGCCGGGATCTACCGCACTTATAAAGGTCAGTGCACGGTGAGGGGCAGTGTTTCCACCCTCTTCACCAATAATGTCGGGCTTAATATCAACGGCACCGGGATTGAGAACATGCGCCTTATGGGGCGGCTTTTGGGTATGGCCAATAGCGAGATCGAAGAAGCCCTGCCGGAGATCGTCGAATTTTGCGAACTTGGCGACTATCTGCATCTGCCCATGCGCACCTATTCGGCGGGCATGCGCACCCGCATCGGCTTTGCCATCGCCACCGCCGCTAACCCGGATGTTCTGCTGATCGATGAAGTGTTCGGCACCGGCGATGCGACCTTCCGCAAAAAAGCCGGTCAGCGCATCGACGCCATCATCGAGAACGCCAATGTGGTGGTGATGGCCACCCATTCCAATCAGCTCCTCAAAGCGTTCTGCAACAAATTACTGTGGATGGAGCATGGCCGCATCAAGGCGTTCGGGCCGACGGAAGAGATCCTGGCGGCGTATACGGCTTAGAGCGTTTCCATCCTCCGCTTTTCAAATTCAATCTGATGTGGTCAAATAGCTCCACTTCTGAGTACACATTCCTGTGTTTTCATTCGGCAAATTGGTAGGAGAATCATATGTCTATCATGAAAGTCATTGAAGTTATGGGGGACTCACCTAAGTCCTTCGCCGACGCTGTAGATTCAGCGATTGCAGAAGCTGGTAAGACCGTCAAAGGCATCAAGTCGGCCTGGGTCAAAGATCAAAATGTCATCGTTTCGAATGGCAAGATTTCATCCTATCGGGTGGCTCTTAAAATCACATTTGAAGTCAATCCGTAAAACCCCACTCTAAGCGAGTAAGTGTGATCCCGCGGACCGATTTTGATCATAAGGCCGCGGGATCAATTTCACTTGATCAGTTGCTCTCAGCAGAAAAGTTAAGCTTCTATGACGAAAGTAGCGGACCTTCATGACGAAGTTTTTGTTGGAAAAGGCGAGAGCAGCCAATTCTTGAAACTAAAATACGCCAATCGCCATGGCCTGATCGCCGGTGCGACAGGGACCGGTAATACGGTCACTTTACAAATTCTGGCAGAAGGTTTTTCCATTACAGGCGTGCTCAAAGGCCACAAACAGCCGGCGCTATGATAATGGCCCCGCCCCGCGTAAACGACGCTCAAACAGACAATCGGTCTTTGAGACCGCCGTCAAAAGCCTTAGCAGAAGCATCAGCTCATATCTCGGCCGTGAACTCGTGCGCGGAATTCTAGGGTCGATCTTTAAGGGGCGGTGATTGGTTTGTGCAAAGGAAATTCCAGGGGGTGTTTTCATTCAGCGTCATGCCCGTACTTGATACGGGCATCCAGAGCAATCTCAGTACAGGTCGTATGTTTTACCCGCCTTGTCAGGAGTGCGCTGGGTTCCCGCGTCAAGGTGTTCGGACCAACGAAAGAGATTTTGGCGGCGTATGCGCCATAGAACGTTTCCATCATCCGCTTTTCAAATTCAATATGATGTGATCATTTGTCTCTAAATACTTGCCTGCATTGCCGTGCCCTGTGTTCCAAGTCATCGAGGTGCGATAACACTTCTCGTCTCCAATGCTCTATATCCATCTCATCCTTTCGGCGCTCAATCAAAACGGTATTCCGTCATCCACCGTATCAGCCCGTTCCTGGTCAGGCATTGGCACATTGTGGACAATGAAAAGGTGCAGAATATCAGCCCGGTCCATGAAGAGAATCTGGCTACGTTGAGAGGCATGCAGTCTCTCGCCGAGCCAATGCTGCGCTTGCTTTGTGATCTCCCCTCCTGCCATAATGATCGCGTGGTCAACAAGTTTCTTCTTGTTGATATCTGGATCAAATATCTCGTGACCAAGCATCATCGTGATCTGGTGGTGTACCTCTGCCATGTTCTCATTCTTCGTTCGGGCGGTAGCGTCGATTTTTCCACGCTTCACTTGGAGACCAAAGTAGAGCCAATGTCCCGTGGGCAGGCGATGCTTCATCCAGAGGTCCTTGCCGAATTCCATCGCCTTGTCTTTGTGCCCAGCGATTGAGATACCCTGAAATCTGAGCGTTTGAAGAAGGGGAAGAATCACCTTCTCGGTGAATTCGTCTTCGCTTGCAGCATCGATAAATGTCTCGAGCCTGCGGCGGCGGTCAATCTCGTCTTTCGACAGGGCGCGCTCCACAACGGGACCGGATCGCCCCTCTATACCTGCCTTCGTGTTTCGGATGTAACAAAGGCTGTCCTCAGCGTAGAACGCCTCCAGTCCCTCGCGAGCCAATGTCATGTTGAGTTCTGAGAGGGCGGCGTGGCGCGAAGGGTCTGTTTCCGCGTTGTCTGCACGATCCATCAAGATTTGGATAACCGTTTGAAAGCTCTGGCCAGGCAGCGCTGGATTGTCCGTTGGCTGCTTAAGGATCTCGTCGAGGACGCTTGCTACCCACCATTTTCGAGTTGAACCATCGTGAACGTACTGTTCCATATCACAGTCTTCAAAGAACTCTGACAAATAGGAGCTGCTTCTATATTTAAAAATTTCGCTATCATTGCCGCAAATCATATCTGCGATTTCATTCACTGTTTTTTTTCGAAGCTCTGTCATTGTATGCAACATATGTATTTTTGATTGTGGGGCACCACTGTGCAGTACAGGCGCACTCGATTGTCGGCGATTGCGAAAGGTTGCTCAAGGAAAATTTAGCGATTTTTTGACGCTGGGAATCGGTGTTTCTGGAAAAAGTTCAACCTCACAACCTACAAATCAGATTCGTTTCGCTTTATCCAGTGTTGCGGTGGGGATAAGTTCGCAAATTTGCCTCTTTCGCGCCCTTGTGCGCACAAATACGCCTACTGATGACCCAAGGCGCACCCGGGGCGTACCCGGCGCGCACCACAAAGCGTCCCAAAATGCGCTCTGCGCGCGCCTTTCACAGGGGGATTATTTTTGCTCTGAGCGGGGATAGATACGCGCAAAATAAAAATGGCGACCCCGGGAAGATTCGAACTTCCGACCTACAGATTAGGAATCTGTCGCTCTATCCGACTGAGCTACGGGGCCTTCATGTGCGGGGTCAGTTTAAGGCGTGCGGTCCTAAAAAAACAGGGGGCGGCCCACGCCGTCTTGAAATTTTATCGCACAATTTATCGACAAAACCGGTTCCCACTTTTCCGATTGTGCCTCAATCAAAGTCCTGCGCCAGGGCATCGCGCACCGCTTGCGGCAGCGCCGCCATATGCTGGTAGCCCTCTATGCCGATGGCGAGTACCGCCTGAGCGTTCCCACCGCGAAACGCCTCTATGGCTTCGGGCGAAAAGGCAAAATGCACAAAGTGAACGGACGACGCCTTGCCGCCTGCCGTGGTGCGCTCGACATCGCGTTCCGGCGCACCCGCAATCACATGGTCGCCAAGGGTGAGCGTCACCGTGTTTTCAATGCCGCCGACCTGGCCCAGAAAAGCTGCGCGGCGTTTTTCGTCATTGATCTCGATCATCATGGTCGCCACAAGTTCCGCGCCCTTGGGGATCAGCGGGTTGAACGCGGCCAGCTCATCTGCGATTTGCGCCTCCCCGCCCCGTTCCGCATAGAGCATCTCGTGAACCTGGTTCCACATCGTGTCGTAATTTTCAAAATAAAACGTCACATCAGGGCCCACCGCCACGCGGCGATGGCGTTTCAGCGCGATGATGCGGCTGCGCTTTTCCTTACGGGCGCGGACATAGTCCTCCATCGGCATAATGTCGGTGCGGGTGATCTCATGGCGTTGTTGTGTCATAGGGTCACGCGTGTGTTTTTAATAATCAAGCTCATAGGCCAGCGCCATCAGTTCAATCGGGTGCGGCGCGTGGTCGGGCGTGGCGCTCTCGTCCAGCCGTTCCATGCCCTGCACGATATGGTCGCCCGCCAGAGGGCATTCACTGGAAACGTATTTTTTTGCGTTTTTGAGCGCCGTGCGGGCCACCGGTTTGCCGACTTTCAGCGCGGTTTCGAAATGATCTTTCATAATGCCCCACGACCCTCCGTGGCCGGAGCACCGCTCAATCACATCCACATCATTGCCGGGAATGAGTTTGAGCATTTCGGCGGCCTTGGGGCCCATATTCTGGGCGCGGGCGTGGCAGGCCAGGTGCAGCGAAACCCCGCCGGTGAGCGGTTTTAGGCCCGGCGCGAGGCCTTCGCGTTTGGCGATATCGACAATGTATTCGCTGATGTCAAACGTGGCTGCGGCCAGTTTTTCGATGTCGGGATCTTGCGGCACGATCAGCGGCCATTCAGATTTCAGCATCAACGTGCAGGAAGGCACCAGCGCGATGACGTCATAGCCCTTGTCGATCCATGGCATGAGGGCGGCGGAAACAATGGCTGCGTTATCGGCCACCGCTTGCAAATCGCCCTGTTCGAGCTTGGGCATGCCGCAGCATGTGGGGTAGACGATCTCCGTCTCGACGCCGTTGTGGCTGAGCAGGGCGCGTGCGGCCATTCCCAGTCCCGGCCTGTTGTAATTGGCAAAGCAGGTGGCATAGAGCACCGCCTTGCGCCCGAAAGCCGGGGCTTGCGCATTGGCGGGCAGGGGGTTGGATTTGGCTTGGGCTTCAAATGTCTGGCTGTGATAGGCGGGCAGGTGGGCGTGCCGGTCGATGTGTGCGGCCTTTTCCAGCAGAGTGCGGGTGGGTTTGTTTGTGGTTTTTGTCGCCCAATTGGCGAGCGGCGCGATGGGCCGGGCCAGCGTGCCGTTGCGGTCGGTTTTGGCCAGTTGTTTTTCGGCAAAGCCGGTTTTCCCCGCCTGAAATTCAGCCGCCCGATAACGCAACATAAGATGGGGAAAATCGAGATTAAATGCGTGCGGCGGCACGTACGGACATTTGGTCATGTAACACATGTCGCACAGCGTGCAGGCGTCCACGACGGGTTTGAAATCTTCTGAACCCACCCCGTCCAGCTCCATTGTCTCGGACGCGTCGATGAGATCAAACAGAAGCGGGAAGGAATCGCACAGGTTAAAACACCGGCGGCAGCCATGGCAGATGTCGAACACCCGCCGCAATTCGTCGTCGAGCTTTTGCGGGTCGGTAAAGTCGTCGCTTTGCCACTGGAGAGGGTGACGTGTCGGGGCCTCTAAGCTGCCTTCGCGCATGGGGAACGTATTTTCCGTTTATGAGCGCGCCGGACCTTGAAGAGGCCCGGCGCATGATGACAACGGGTAAGTGTCTAGCCGTCTAGCGTGTCGAGGGCTTTCTGGAAACGTCCGGCATGGGAGCGTTCCGCCTTGGCGAGAGTTTCGAACCAATCAGCGATTTCGTCAAAGCCTTCCTCGCGGGCGGTGCGCGCCATGCCCGGATACATATCGGTGTATTCGTGAGTCTCACCGACAATGGCGGCGCCCAGATTTTGCGCCGTCGAACCAATAGGCTCACCCGTCGCCGGATCACCAACCTCTTCCATATATTCCAGATGGCCGTGCGCATGTCCGGTTTCTCCTTCCGCGGTGGAGCGGAACACGGCGGCAACGTCGTTATAGCCTTCGATATCGGCCTTTTGCGCAAAATAGAGATAGCGGCGGTTGGCCTGGCTTTCACCGGCAAAGGCGGCTTTGAGATTGTCTAATGTTGTTGATTTGGCGAGGTCCATTTTGGTGTCTCCTGTGTGTTTAGAGGGGGTTGGCGATCAGCATTCCGCAGGTGTGAGCCGCTGGAATTTAGAGATTTTGGTTAATTCTCAAGTTTAGAAATATTCTAAATACATGCGGGCTGTCAAGCGCTTTATCGCGCGTGAAATGTGCTCATGAGTGCCTGAAAAGCGGTCCGTAGGTGCGCCCCCCTGACGTGGGGCTTAGTGTATACTCCGCCATGTGTTCACACACGTGCTCTACAATATAAAAAGGGGAAACCTTATGAAACTCGAAGGGTCCTGTCATTGTCAGGCGGTGCGGTTCTCGCTGGAGTCCGCGCACCCTTATCCGTTCAATCTGTGTTACTGCTCGATCTGCCGCAAGACAGCCGGGGGTGGCGGCTATGCCATCAATCTCAGCGGCGACGCGCGCACCCTAAAGACCGTCGGTGAAGAAAATATCGCGGTCTATCGTGCGCGTTTGCGCGATCCCAAGACCGGCGCAGAGCGTCTCAGCGGGGCCAACCGGAATTTTTGCAAACACTGCGCCTCCGCCCTGTGGATCTGGGCGCCGCGCTGGCCCGATCTGGTTCATCCCTTTGCCTCCGCGATCGACACGGACCTTCCCTTG
>JAJFIO010000015.1 GCA_021774915.1 Alphaproteobacteria bacterium | reverse complement strand
ATGACTTGGGAACGTAATGCAACGCCAATATTGAGGAGATTTACTCATGGCGACAGGTACTGTTAAATGGTTTAATACAAACAAAGGATATGGCTTTATCGCTCCTGACGATGGAGATAAAGACGTATTTGTCCACATCACAGCCCTTGAACAAGCTGGGCTTCATCAACTGAATGATGGTCAAAAAGTTAGTTATGAAATTGCGACTAACAAAGGCAAAACGTCTGCCGCCGATATTAAGCTCATTGACTAGCATTGTATAAGAAAACCGGCTCAACGGTTTTCTCTACACATGCATGCATCACAAAACCTAGACTACGATCTCGGGTTCAGTGGATTATGAACGTGGTCTAGGTAGCGTGATTTCCCTTACTTTTTCATTTTCTTACGCACTTCTTGTGGGCTAGAGAGCCGGGCTTAAAACCCGGGCTACAAGCTGGCAGGTTATATGCTTGGCTTTGCGCCATCGTTACAGACTCAACCACCTCTGAGGGGGAGGGCTGTCGTTGGCGCGGCCAATTGTGATATTGATGCACGTGTGCTGAGAGCATTTTCAAGCGAAGTGGATACCGGTTCGTGGTTCAAGAAAATGCGACCAAACAAGAACTTAGAGCATTTTCGTGATTCAGTTATAAACGGAAACGCTCTAGCCGGGAGTTTTGCCCATCGTAGCTAAATCCCTTCCGGAGGGGCAACCGCATCATGGATTTTTATGGCAGGATCCAACATATGCCCATCTCAACTGATCCCGACGCCACACAGTTGCTGCATGACTTTCAGAAAGGTTCTTTAAGCTCTGGAGCGCATGTGGAAACCTGCCTGGCGCGATTAGAAGAGGGGGCGGGGAGGATCAATGCCGCCACTGAGATCCTGCGAGATGAGGCGCGCGTGGCGGGACGCGCCGAACATGAAGGCGCGCTAGCGGGACTTGCTTTCAGCGTGAAGGAAACGATCGGTCTGGCCCACAGGCCAATCACCGCCGGGTCAGTGCGCATGCCGCCGCTCACATTTGCGCAAGATTCGGCGGTGGTGCAACGCGTGAAAGAGGCGGGAGCGTTTCCGATTGCGCGGAGTAATGTTCCCGAATTCGCCATGTGTTATGACACCGACAATCTGCGCTTTGGCCGGACCTGCAACCCCAGAAATCTTGATCGTTCGGTGGGCGGATCAAGCGGCGGTGAAGCCGCGCTGGTGGCTTCCGGCGCTTGCGCGTTCGGTATTGGCTCCGATATCGGCGGCTCGATCCGCTATCCGGCCCATTGTTGTGGAATTGTCGGCTTCAAACCGGCCTCGGAAGCCGTCGAAACGACAGGCGCGTTTCCTGAATTGGAAGGGAGCTTTTGCCGTTCCATGCTGGCGATCGGGCCTCTTACCCGGTCAGTGAGGGATGCGCGGCTGGTTTATGAAGTGATGTCAGGGACGCGCGTGGCGCCATTCCCTTGCGCTCAAGGGCGGGTGCTTAGAGATCAGCACCTGGAACGGAATATTCGCTCAGCTTCGGTTGCCAGCGCTTTTCAGTCGGCTTGCGCGCATCTGGAGCAGATATGCGGCGCAGCGGAGCAGGAACAAATGCCGGAAGCCGAAGCGCTCTATCAGGCGCATCTCGATCTGATCGGCGCCGAATTTGAACCAGCTATGCACAGGCTTTTGAAAAATGCGCAAGGGGAAGAGTTTTCCCTTATGCGCGAAACGCTTGGAGCTATCACCGGGCGGCGGCAGGTGTCGCCTTTCGTGTTTATGCAACTCTGGGGCATGCGTTTGCTGCGCCGTTCTCAAGCGTCACTTGATGCTACAAAACACATGGTTTTGGAACAACGCGAACGCGTGCGCACACTTATGGGAAATGATGGGTTTTTGATCTTTCCGACCAGCACGGAGCTGGCCTTGTCCCATGGTCGGGCCACGCGGTCGATCGGGTGGCCGGCCGGCAAAAGACTGTTCTTACCTATGACCGTGATGAATGTTCTTGATTTGCCGTCTATCTCGATTCCGGCGCCTGCCTTCGCGGATAGCGAAACAGGACTGCTCCCCGGTATTTCTCTTGCCTGTGCCCCAGGTGGGGAAGCGGCCCTCTTCGCCGCCGCAAGCGAAATTGAAAAGATTCTTCGCTGAGTCTCAGTTTGAAATGTCTTTTTTGTAAGTCTTGGGCCGACCGGGTTTCGGAGCCCGCGCATCAATCAATCCTACGATCCATTCTATGTCATGCAGGGCATCACTGACACCAGCTTCCATTGCCGGGGTGACTTTCAGTGATTTGTGTATCCGGCAAAAATTATAATACACAAAATAGAGCGAGAGCATGTGGATATGGTTCTCGACCTTTTTTGAGAAGGCGTTGGTCAACCGTGTAAACCGGCGCATGGACATACGCATGGTCAGGTTTTGGTGCTCAACGTGAGACGTGGAGACATGGGCCAGATCGGGGCTGCCCTCTACCCGGCGCTTGCGCGCGCCCGTGCAGACTGATGGGCTGTACTTGCGCTCAGGGCTTTTGTGGGGTTCCTCTCCATACAGCTTGATAAGCTGCGCATAGTCCACATCGCCGCCGAAAGCGCCCTCTACGGCTTCCAGATAGGCTTTGTGGCCGTCTGTAGTGAGTTGCACCCGGTTTGCCAATCTTGAACGCAGATCGTCCATAAACTCGATGGCATAGCCTGCATCGCGTCCGCCCACCATCCATGATAAAATCATTTTGCTATCGCTATCAAGCGCCGTCCATGTCCACACGTCTCCAGCATCGCTAGGCGCTGCTTTGGCCGTTTTTACGTTCTTTTGTTTGGCATAGACGAAGGACCAAATTTCATCGCACTGGACCTTGGAGGCGTTCACTTTGCGCACTGTTTCGTCATGATAGGCCGCGCAAGCTTCACCCGCCTGAACCAGTATCTTGGAAACGGTATTGATCGAAACCCCTACAACGCGGCTGATGGACCGCATGGAAGACCCCTCAACTAGCATTGAGAGGATTTGGACGCGCTTATGAGTGGGTAAGACATTTGCCATACCCAATATATAGTGAGCTCACTGCTCAATATCAAGCATTATTTTCATTTTGAACAAGTGCGTTATAAGCTCTGTTGTAGGATTCAGAGAATAGTGAGGGGACGATACCCTCAGGAATGCGGTATCTTAGAGCAACATCATAATGTGATAAGTTGCCTTTCTTCACATCTCCAGCAACATTGTCACGCTCAGACTTAGGGCACAATATCAACAGAGCCATCCATTTTGCTCTGTTTTCCGATATGTACATTTCAGTCGATGTTAGTGGCTGTAATTCTATTTCCTCCAAAAACCCTTTATATTTATCTATATTATCAACAAATGCCTCTGGAGAATCAAATGTGTGCATCAGTTCTTTGCACCACACAAAGCGACGGTAGCATTGATTTAATGTGTCGTCATATGTGATTAGGACAGTCCACGCATCTGAGTCTTCCCATCGACTCTCTTGATTGCCGTGTACTTCATAGTGGCCAAGAGGGTCACCTTTTTTGCATTCAATGGGATAAATATTAATGTCTTCGATCCAGTTCATGTGCTGAATCAAATGCTCTTTTACCTCAATTATTTTCACGAGAGTTTCCTCACCAGACGAAGAGCGTCTGGCGATTGTAACTTCTGAAAACTTATATAGATCAGGAAAGTCCATAGGGGCAGTTAACCCCTATGAAACAACGAGTCAAGTATCGTGGGTTTGCTCAAGTATTAAGCGATCTAGCTCAATATCTTCAACAGAAATACCGCGCTCTATTTGGGCCATCGCTCTAGTTCTATAATCTGCTAATTGATCACTAGAGTTTTCACCCACCCTAAAAAAGTACTTAATGTCGCGCGTCTGACGTTCCTCACCTTGGAACAAGTCACGCGCGGCGCGATCTATATTCTGAGTCATGACACACTCCATCTAGCTTCCGCTGCCGCTTTAGCTATCTTACTTCGTTTTTCAGCCGATAAAGCGGCATTTCGCGCCTTAGCACCTGCTAAGCCACTTTTCCTGCGTCCAGACGTTTGTGTTTCTTTACACTCGCCCGTTGCAATTTTTGCGACCATAACACTACATCCGATGATGTCCGCCGGTCGTTTTTCTCCTTTTGGCCCTTTCGGCACTACATACTCCCAAAAATTATTTCATTCTCTACGGTTTTACACCCTGTCAAGACTAAATCAATGAACATTGAACTTTAACTACTCCAACGCCTTGCAGAACATATATAGTGTTGCATATACGCAACATCAAGGATTGGGGTTTTCAATTCACATCCACACCATATTGTCAACCCTATTTGTTAACAAACAGACCTTAACATAGGATGTATAGAAAGTCTAAATGAACTTAACGGCAAGAATATGACAATCCGACGCACTAGGGGATAAGTTTTAGCCTAACATCATTCGCCTTGAGGTCCTTTGGACACCCATTTCAACCTTGGAAATCTTTAGTTGTTACACTTACAATAGGCTGCAATTTCGTTTGATCATAGACACCGTTGTCATATTTCTTGGAAGCCATATCCCATATATCATAACACTCATAATCTTGAGTTGCCTCAATGGACACTTTCACTATCACGATCTGACCATTTTGATTTTTCGCGCGTGCACTTACTCCTGTCGGAGTTTTAACAGGATCTCCGTCTTGGATTAGCGGCATTAATGACACCTCCTTTGCTTGTCGCTAAGCATATAAGAGATATATTGGAAAATTAAGGGCTAAATTCAAACTGAGACACTACCTGATTCTTCGGTGAGTCCCAGTTCTGGCCAAATTATGCTATCATTATCCTCATGCTCTGATCTCCTGGAGAGCGAGGGTCAAGCTGGGGGTGTTAAAAGGGGATCATCTTATGAAAATTAGCCGCCGCACTGTTTTTCTGGCATCGATCGCTTCGCTGGCGCATGTTCGACCAGCTTCCGCTGACGATTGGTTCAGCAAGGGGAAAAATCTGCTCAAAGGATTGGGGCTTGATGGCTCCACGGGGCCTGCTCAAGGCCTGAGCCTTTCAGATACCACACTTGGG
>JAJFIO010000140.1 GCA_021774915.1 Alphaproteobacteria bacterium | reverse complement strand
CCATACATCATCGAAAATGGAACCGGGGCCCGGGACATAACCAAAAGTAAGGTAGTCATCAACTGATTGAACGGTGATGCTCCGAGGTATGTTATCGGCCAACAGGGCTTTCATTTCAGAGCCAAAAACCAGACGGTCTTTGCCATGGTAATAGTAAAGGGGTTTCACACCCAGCCGATCACGAATGAGCACCAGGCGTCTTTTCTGTTTATCCCAAATGGCAATGGCGAACATACCATGGAGGTGAACCCCAAGATTTTCTCCATGCTCTTCATAGAGATGAACGATGACTTCCGTATCTGAGCGCGTTGTGAATTGATGCCCTTTTGCCTTCAGATCATCCCGCAATTCCCGAAAATTGTAAATTTCGCCATTGCACACCACCCAGACAGAACCGCCTTCGTTTGAGATGGGTTGTTGGCCAGTTTGCAGGTCAATGACGGCAAGTCGTGCCATGCCAAGACAGGCCGGTCCTTCAGCAAAAGTGCCGATATGATCCGGGCCTCGATGATGCAGGGTTGCAGCCATGCGGCGAGCTTCTGAAGCTGGAGCGGGGCGCCCATTAAAATTCAGTTTGCCGGTGATGCCACACATGGGCGGTATCTCCAAATCGTGCCTGTGGCAATGTCTAGCAGGCATTCAGGTTAGGCCAACAGTTTGTCTGCCCTCCCTTGTGTATTCAAGGCCTGTTTCAAGTGCTCATAATATGCGCATGGGGCTAAAAGGATATTAATAGCTGGCTTGCCGCGTGATTTGGCTATTTGGTGATTTTCAAGGTCATGCTAAAGGGGGATCGAACCTTTTCATCTCATCATGGTGAGTAAATTTTATGAGACAGCAAGAAACGCGATTGGCCCTGATTGGCAATGGAGCGATTGCCGGGGAGATCATCCGGTGCGTGTCGGGAAATGACTCTGTTTCCATTCTCGGCGCTTTGGTTTTACCGGAGGAGCTTGATATGCTTTCGGACCATCCTCTGGTTTCAAGCCTGAAAGATATGTTGGCCTGGAAGCCCGATCTGGTGGTTGAATGCGCCGGCCATAGCGCAGTGAACGACTATGCCGCTCCCGTGCTTGCGGCGGGGATTGATCTCATGATCATTTCCATCGGGGCCTTGGCTGACAAGGAGCTTTACAATCAGGTCAAGGAAGCGGCCTCAGGGTCAAGTGCGCAGGTCATTCTCCCGGCTGGGGCTCTGGCAGGTGTGGATGGATTGGTGGCCGCGCGGCGTGCGGGGCTCACCCGTGTTTCTTTGACGTCACGCAAACCGCCACTGGCATGGGCCGGTGCACCCGGAGTTGAAGGGGTGGTCCTTGAAGAAATTTGTGAAGAAACGGTGATTTTTTTCGGGAATGCCGAGCAGGCGGCGCTCATGTTTCCTAAAAACGCCAATGTGGCTGCCACAACGGCACTGGCGGGCATTGGGTTTGAAAAAACGCAAGTGCGGCTTATCGCCGATCCGGCGGTTAAACGGAACACCCATGTTCTTGAGTTTGAAGGTAAGCCCGGCCTTTATAAAATTGAAATGGCGGGCATCCCGTCCGCGGATAATCCGAAAACATCCATGCTAACTGCTTATAATATTTTACGTATGATTGAGCAGCGCGTTTCCGCCATTGTCATTTAAGCCGCGTGGCGAACATTACTGGGTAAGCAGAGGCTCCAGTTCGGCCGGTAAGTGTGAGACTTCGCGAATGGGTGCTTGCCCAGCCTGCCAATCAAAGGGAATGGTCTCAAACATTTTCGAAAAGGGGATCCCTTCAAACGTATTATTGAGGGCCCAGACCACGGCTCTCTCATTCTGCACTTGCCAGTCGGAAGGGTTCTGAGCAAAGTCTGCTTCAGTTTTGCCGTTAGAAGCAAAAGGAGCCGTGCCGTTATTTCTCACAGCTATGCCCGGTTTTTTGAGAACTTCTAGGTCCTGTCCCCCATCGGGTAAAACGCCATTGACAAATCTGTTTTGCGCCAGAATATGGTGAAAGAGATACGGATTGGTCGGGTCTTGATTGTTAACCAGATGGTGGTCCACCGCTTCAGTTCCCCAATCAGGAGGAATGAAACGAGAATATCCTTTTCTATACTGACGATTTCGATATTCAAGAGCTGTTCTTCTTGACGGGCCGCGGCGGATAATTGTATTGCCCATAAAAATGGACTGGGACCATGCGCCGAGATCAATCGGCGCAAACTTTCCATAGAACCCTCTGTTCAGATCTTCCGTTTCCAAATAATTGGCAAAAACGCTGTCACGAATATCCATATGAGCGGCGTAACATTTAAAGGCATGGCCTTCTGCTTTGGGAGAGTGGAACTTGCTGTTGCGGACAACCATTTTCTCAATATACCCGGCATAAAGGCAATGGGTGAGACCGCCGCCCCGTCCGCTATACCGTATTTCTGAATCTTCAATGACGGCCACAGTGGGGTAGGTTCCAAAGAAAAGTCCGTTCTTGCCCCCCTCAATGAGAACATTGGTCAGTCTCAAAAAGCGGGAATTGGGGATGCGTATGGCTTCCGCCGCCAGACCGCTGACAAGATGAATGTTTTCAAGTTCAATACCTAAGGTCACGCGCGCTTGGTTCATTACTTGAATGAGGCCATTATTGCCGGCGCTGAAAAATTTTGGTCTGGGACCCTGATCAGGTCCTTCAAAAATAATGCGCGCGCCATTGCGGTATCCAGAATTGCGCCGGATTTGTATGGTCCAGTCTCTAATGGGAATTTCCGCCCCAGCAGGCACTTTGACGATACAGCCCGCCGTCATTTTCTTGAGAGAACGGCCTTTGCGCAGGACGATCTTCTGGACTGAGCGGGAGGCCTCAACATCAAGTTCGCAGACGGGAAGTTCGCTGCGAGGGAGGAGTTCAGGCAGTGGTTGTTGTGCATTGAGGACATTCTGCCCAACTTCTTGAATGCCTTCAATATGTGAGGCCAAAGCCAATCGAGTAGAGGAACCCAATGCGGTCAAGGAGCCCAAAGCCAAAGACCCGCCGACGAAATGTCGTTTCGTGATACTCATGTAATGATGATTCTCCGCCATTTTTTAAGGTCAACGCAGTAATATGGTGATTTTATGACCATAATAGCGTTGGTATCCTCACAAAGTGTGTGTGGATTGTTTTTGCTTAAGTAGTCATTTGTCTAAAGAAACTTTAGGATTTTAGCGACTAGTTATCCTTAATGTTTTGGAAACCAGACCCCTTCTACGGATAAGGCGCCATGACGGACGATCAGCTCGGACAAATTGATGTGGAGGTTCAGGCGTGTCCGGCTCTGGAAGAACTGGAAGTTTTGTGGCGTGGCCTTGAGGGGCGCGCGGCGGCTTCATTTTTTTTATCATGGACATGGATCGGGGCCTGGCTGGAAGGGGTGCGGACGAAGCCTTTTGTCTTGATCGCCCGGCGCGCCGGCGCGCTTGTGGGTTTAGCGCTCATTGGGCAGCGCTTGCGCAAACGATATGGCATATCTGTGCCAACACTTTATCTCAATCAATCGGGTTGCCGGAACGAAGACAGTGTCTTTATCGAATTCAATGGTTTTCTGGTGGATCGTGCATATACAGAGGAAGTGAACGCGGCGTGTTTGCATTATGTGTTGGGCGGGCGGGGTGTGCCTACATGGCAAGAATTCACGTTGAGCGGTGTTCCTGAGAGCATGAATGCACTGGCGCGCAAGACGGGTATAGAGGTTTTTGAGCGCCGCGCACGCTCTTGTCCCTATGTGATGCTAAATCGTGTGCGAGAAGGCGCAAGTGATTTCATCACATCGCTTAGTAAAAACACACGGTACCAGATTCGCCGTTCATTGCGTCTATATCAAGATAAAGGACAGGTTCAAATGTCACATGCCTCTTGCCTGGAGGAAGCGCAAGAGTGGCTTGGCGCCCTTGAAGTTCTTCATCAGAAAAGTTGGACAGAGAAAGGGCAGGCCGGCGCTTTTGCTAATCCTGTTTTTAAGGCATTCTGCAACCGGCTTTTGATCCGGGGATTTTCTGACTCGACTGTCGATGTAGTCAAGGTTTCTGCTGGCCCTTATGCCTTTGGATACCTTTTCAATTTTATCGAAGGGAACCGGGTGTTGAATTATCAAAGCGGTTTTTCTTATGAGGCCACTGACCATTATAAGCCCGGCTTGGTGGCTCATGCGTTGGCCATACAGAAATATCTTGACGATGGGAAATCCACATATAGTTTTCTTGCTGGCAACAGTCAGTACAAATCGAGTCTGTCCAATGCGTCTGAAAGCCTCTATTGGTTGAGCCTGCAAAGAGATTCTGGATTTTTGCGTCTGGAAAGAGGCG
>JAJFIO010000139.1 GCA_021774915.1 Alphaproteobacteria bacterium | reverse complement strand
GACCATTCTCGATTCGCTTGGCTCCAGGCTCGATGAATCGCGTGACACATCGCGCTATATGGTTGGCCTCCTGATTTTCCTTGGACTTCTGGGCACCTTCTGGGGCCTCCTGCAAACTGTGGATTCCGTGGGGAACACCATCCGCTCGCTTTCCGTGGGCATTGCGCCCATTGAAGACAGCTTTGAGGAATTGCGCCTCGGGCTGGAAGCCCCCTTAAGCGGTATGGGCACAGCGTTTTCATCTTCACTCATCGGTCTCGCCGGTTCGTTGATCTTAGGGTTTCTTGATCTTCAAATGGCCCAAGCACAAAACCGCTTTTTCAATGACATCGAAGAATGGCTGTCAGCGGGCACGCAATTGGGAGAGGATATCTCATTTGATTTTTCGTCCTCTCCCGAGACAACCGTCAGCGCCAGAGACGGGATGCCCCCTGCTCTCGGGGCCAGCTTGAAAGAAATGATCCTTCAACTCGGGCATCTCAACGACCATATGCGCACACAGGCTGAACTGATGAAAAAGGTGGCTGAAATTCAAGCAAAGCTCGGGACCACGCTGGACCACTTCAGCCAGACACCATCGCTTAGCGAAGGCAGTCCGTACACAGAAGCCATTTATGGCCATTTGCGCAATCTGGACACATCGGTCCAGCAACTCGCGCAAGGGCATGCCCCAGACCGCAATGATGCCATGCACGAGCTGCGTCAGGAAATCATGAATCTCACCCAAACCATTCAAAACGCCACCGAGGCGTAAATGTCAGGCCGGCCATAAGATGCGTTCGGGAAGATCCACACTGCGATCACGGCAAGCTTCAGCCGACCACTGGCCGGGTTTTGTTGACGCTCTGTCCTCTCTCTTGCTGGTGATTATTTTCCTTCTGGCGGTCTTCATGCTGGCGCAGTTTTTTCTGGGTCAGGCGATTACCGGCCGTGATGAAGCCTTGCGGCGGCTGAACACTCAGATCGCCGAACTGGGAGACCTTCTAGCCTTGGAGAAACAATCAAATCTCAATCTGCGTGAAAACCTGGATCAGCTTCAAGCCTCCCTCACACAAACTTCCCAAGCTTTGGCTGATTCAGAAGCACGCGCAAACGATGCAGAAAGCCGTCTGGGGACGACGGGTGCATCGCTTGAAGATGAAAGGGAAATTTCATCTGCGGCGCAAAACCAGGCGCTGCTGTTGAACAATCAGGTCGCGGCGCTGCGCCAGCAGATGGCCGCCATACAGGCCGCTCTTGACGCCTCAGAATCACGCGACGCAGAATCGGAAGCCGTGATTGCGGATCTGGGCAAACGTTTAAACGCGGCGCTGGCGCAAAAGGTACAGGAATTGGCACGCTATCGTTCAGAGTTTTTTGGCCGCCTGCGCGAGGTGCTGAGCAACCGCTCCGGCGTCGAAGTGATGGGAGACCGCTTCGTTTTTCAATCCGAAATTCTGTTCGATTCGGGTGCAGCAAACCTCAACGCGTCAGGCCGCCAGGAATTGCGCAAATTAGCCGCTGCGCTTCTCGAAATATCGCGGCAAATCCCACCGGAGATCAACTGGGTTTTACGCATTGATGGCCACACGGATGCCCAACCCATCAACACTGCACAATTTCCTTCAAACTGGGAATTGTCTGCGGCGCGGGCGATCTCCGTGGTTAATTTCCTGCAAGCACAGAGCGTGCCTGGGGACCGCCTCGTAGCGGCAGGCTTTGGCGAATATCAACCGCTTGATCCACGCCTCACAGTCGACGCCTATCGACGCAACCGCCGCATAGAATTGAAACTCACCGAGAAATAAAGCGACTAGAGTACCGCTTCCACCGGCTCCAAGGCAGGCGCGACCTCATTCGCCCCGAACTGCAAATCAGCGAGCTGCGCATAAAGACCACCCTTCGCGATAAGCTCCTCATGGGTGCCCATATCCACCACGCGCCCGTGGTCAACCACAATGATCCGGTCGGCCTTAACCACAGTCGCCAAGCGGTGGGCAATGACCAAAGTGGTGCGCCCCTCCATGATGCTGTCCAGGGCCTGCTGCACAAGCTGCTCGCTTTGCGCATCCAGCGCGCTGGTGGCTTCATCAAGCAGCAGGATAGGAGCGCCCCGCAAAATCGCGCGGGCGATGGCGATGCGCTGGCGCTGACCGCCCGATAAAGTCATTCCCCGCTCGCCCAATTCCGTGGCATAGCCGTGAGGCAATGTATTGATAAAAATATCGGCTCTGGCGGCTATGGCCGCCTGGGCAATCTCTTCATCTGAAGCGTCAGGACGGCCATAACGCAGATTTTCCATCACGGTGCCGGAAAAAATTGTCGTATCCTGCTGCACAACACTAATCCGTGAGCGGACATCCTGCGGCGTCGCCCCAGCGACGTTGACCCCATCTATCGACACCGCGCCGCTCTGAGGATCGTAAAATCGCAACAGAAGTTGAAAAACCGTGGTCTTGCCCGCACCCGAGGGCCCCACAAGAGCCACGGTCTCGCCGGGCTCTACCGTAAGGTTAAAATCATCGAGAGCGGAGGTATCCGGCCTGGTTGGATAGTGAAACGTGATGTGTTCAAAGCGCACACGGCCCTGGGGCGGGACAGGCATTGCGATCGGGTCCTGAGGCGCCTTGATCACTGGTTCAACAGCCAGGAGTTCCATCAGCCTTTCGGCGGCGCCGGCGGCGCGCTGCACTTCCGACCATACTTCACTCAAAGCGGCAATATTGATGGCCAGCATCACAGCATAAAAGAAAAACTGAGCGAGTTCACCCTCACTCATCGCGCCGGAGCTGACTTGCGCAACGCCGAACATCAGAACCAGAATAATGCTGCTGAATGCCAATGCGCTGACCGTGCCGGTCATGATTGCGCGCGCGATAACGCGCCGAATGGAAACGTCAAACGCCTCCTCGACAGCCTGACCATATTGATCCCGGTCGATTTTTTCATGCGTGAACGCTTGCACCGTCTGTATGGCGTTGAGGCTTTCGTTGGCAAATGCACTCGTATCGGCCAGACGATCCTGACTGGAGCGCGACAAGGTGCGCAACCACCGGCCTAAAAGAATGGCGGCCAGCATCAAGATCGGAACTGCCGACAGCACAACGAGCGTGAGCGTAGCGCTGGTAGCAAGAAGCATGGTCAGCGACCCCACCCCCATAACGAGGCTGCGCAAGGCGATCGACACGGTGGAACCGACAACGGTTTGAATGAGCGTGGTGTCAGTCGTCAGCCGCGAGAGCACTTCACCAGTACGTGTGACCTCGAAAAAAGCTGGGCTGAGAGAGGTGATATGACCGAAAACCGCTTCACGCAGATCCGCCACCACACGCTCTCCGATCCAGGTGATGAAGTAATAGCGAAGCGAGGCCGCCACCGCTAGAACCATCATCAAAGCGAACAGCAATCCCCAGGCATCTTTCAACAGTGCTAGGGTCTCGCTGGTCAACCTCTGGTCAACCAAACGACCGCCCGCAAAGGGCAGGGCCAGACTGGCGCCGGCGGCAATGGTCAAAAACACCATGGCAATGGCAAACATGCCCTTATATCGAAAGATAAAGGGCAACAGGCCTTTGAGAGGTTTCAGATTCCGGCTGGTTTGCCGGTTTGCCGCCTCACGTTTGATCGTGGTGGCAAGTTCCGCCCCCGGATTTGGGCTGGATTGGTTCATGGGGCGGGCTCTTCTGTATGCACAGGAGGGTTAATGATCTCCACAAGATAGGCTCTTAGGTTTAAATCACAACCCTCAGCCATGAAAGCCCTCGCTTTTGCGGCTCTGAAGCGCGCGACTCGCCGATCCACAAGCCCTTGCAAAATGCGCTACCTTCAGGCTATAACCCGCCCTCGCTTGCATCCAAAAGAACACGTCAAAGCTGGACCCGGACAAAGCTTCAGCCCCACTCCAGGAGGGTGGCATGAAAAAAGACATCCATCCCAAATACCACGTCATAACCGTTGAACTGACCGACGGTTCAACCTTCCAAACCCGCTCCACCTGGGGCGAGGAAGGCAAGACGCTGAAGCTCGATGTGGACCCTAAAACCCATCCGGCTTGGACCGGTGGCGGACAGCATCTGACTGATGCCACCGGGCGACTCGGTAAATTCAATAAAAAGTTCAGCGATTTTATCAAATAAGCCGGAGCGCTAGAGCCGTTCCGACTTTATTTGACTCACAGAACGGCTCTAAGTTGTTGTTTGGTCGCATTTCCTTCACGCGAACCGGTGTCCACTTCGCTCGGAAATGCTCTAAAAAGCGTTTCCAGCGTGACCTCAATCGCGAAAACGGACCTCAGATATGAGGACGATCTTTACTCCGCGGCACTGAAGGCCTGGTGTAGACGGCTCAATTGAGCATGGGCGCCCTGATCAGGTGATCGTGCGGTGCAATAAAGAGAATCGTCAAGCCGCCACACACGGTCATAAATCTGCGCACTGCAGGTCAGTAAATCATTCAACCGCCCCGGCAATGCCTCTTTGTCTGCCAGACACACCCCGCGACACACTTCCTGAGCTCCTAGCCGGTATTTCTTCTCTCGGGCATCTATTGGCGTCATCTCGCCATCTTCGATCGCCCGCTGCACCAGCAGCCAGGAGGCCACCTGCATCAGCCGGGTCGTCAGGCGCATGCTCTCCCCCGCATAGGCCAAAGCGATCGGCCGCGGCAGGTCCTTGGAATCTTCTCGCCCCGGACCATCGAGATAAGCAGCCGTCTCTTCCACTAGAGCCATGCCGTCTTGAAACAGACGGGCAAAAACCTGCGAAGATACAAACTCAAGTACTGAGTCCTGAAAACGATCAAGCTCAAAATCAAACTCTGCCAAGCCACCATCACTGGGAGCTTCAACACCTCTTGTGAACCCTTCATCACCCATCTTAAAAACACCATCCCTGCTGGCAGCTGAGTTTCAGCCGTGCATGGCTGATCTGATGTCAGCCTGCTTCTCAAGCTAGACAAATGCGAAACACATGCCAATCCTCTGCGAAAGACCGGTTAACTATTGCTGGACATAACGATGGTCAAAACCAGTGGAAAACGAGCTTTTTAGAGCATTTCCAAGCGAAGTGGGCACCGGTTCGCGTGAAGGAAATACGACCAAACAACAACTTAGAGCCATTTTGCGAGTCAAATAAAGTCGGAACGGCTCTAGCCCACGATCCTGGGGTCGTGCGTAGTCCCAAAAAGAGAAAGTCAGCTTATTCCTTGAAAAAGGCCTCGGCGCCCGTACGCGACTCCTGCTTGGAACTGATCAGGTTTTGACAACGGGTGATTTCCGTATGCAACTCTTCGATCCGTTCTTCAAGTTCATAAACCGAAAAGCTGGACAGATCCTCAAGGCTTAAAGGCAGAGGGATACGGGGCCGTGGTTCAAGATCATCAATGTCCATCACGTTTACCTCTCTGGTTCCTATTTCAGCTCGCCTTGCTATTTTGCGTTGTCGTTTTGATCCGCGCAAGATAGAAAGCTCGACAAACCCCATTCTATATCGACATCAGGAGAATTGAAGATGCCAAAGCCTGTCCCGTCCCGCATGGCTGCCATCTCCATTCAGGAGCCCGGTGGCCCTGAGGTTCTGGTCCTGGAGGAGATGGCCACGCCTGTGCCGGGCGCGGGGGATGTTCTGATCGAGGTGAGTGCCGCCGGCGTCAACCGGCCGGACGTGGTACAGCGCTTAGGCTTTTATCCACCGCCTCCCGGCGCTTCCGACACCCCCGGCCTGGAGGTTGCAGGACGTATTGTGGACCTCGGCGATCAGGCAGGGGCGTTCAAGCTGGGTGATCAAGTCTGCGCCCTGGTCACGGGCGGCGGCTATGCTGACTATTGTCAGGCGCCCGCCGCCACTTGTCTGCCGGTGCCTGAGCATTTCTCTCTGGTGGAAGCCGCCGCTTTGCCTGAAACATTTTTCACTGTGTGGTCTAATGTGTTCGACCGTGCGGGCTTGAAATCCGGTGAACGATTTTTGGTTCATGGCGGCACCAGCGGCATCGGCACCACCGCCATACAACTTGCCAAGGCCTTCGGCGCGCACGTGGTGGCCACCGCCGGATCTGATGCTAAGTGTCAGAAATGCCTGGACCTGGGTGCAGATCGGGCGATCAACTACAAAGAACAGGACTATTCAGAGGTCATAGGGCGAGAACTGGGGGGCGTCGATGTCATCCTGGATATGGTGGGCGGGGATTATCTGGCGCGAAACATCCAATGTCTGGCTATAGACGGGCGCCATGTGAGTATTGCCTTCTTGACCGGCTCTAAGGCGCAGGTGGACTTCATGCCTGTCATGCTCAAACGCCTCACCCTCACCGGATCAACTCTGCGGGCCCGGGAAACGGCCTTCAAACAAGCGATTGCCCAGGCTCTGGCAAAAAAAGTCTGGCCGCTGCTGGAAGCGGGCACCGTCAAGCCGGTGATTGATTCCACCTACCCCCTCGCCCGGGCCGCTGACGCCCATCAACGCATGGAATCAAATGCCCATATGGGCAAAATCATTCTCACTACAGGCGTGGATGGCTGAAATTCGCCAAAAACTGTGATTCTCCCAATATATTTTCATTTGCAGCAAAAGTGCTTATATTGGGCTGGAGAGATGGGAGTAACGGTGATATTTAACCACCAGTCTTTGCAAGAACATCCCATTAGATTCCAGAAGATTTACCGGTTTATCAGATGCGGCTGGATGGTGGATCCGCCCCAAAAAGTCATGATCCATTGCCTGTGGCCCAAGAACGAAGAAAACGACAAGGAAGAAGTTATGGCTCAACCACTGATGCCCAAAGCAACTGCCGTATGGCTAGTGGACAATACCTCTTTGACATTCGAGCAGATTAGTCATTTCTGCTCAATGCACCCTTTAGAGATCAAGGGCATCGCCGACGGCGATGTCGCCCAGGGTATTAAAGGGCTGGATCCGGTTGCAACTGGCCAACTCACCCGTGAACAGATCGAACAGGCCGAGGAAAACCCTGAATTGGTGTTGACCTTGCTCAAATCCGACCATGATGTGCCCGAACGCAAAAAGCGGCGCGGCCCCCGATACACGCCCCTCTCCCGCCGGCAAGACCGCCCGGATGCGATTTACTGGATGGTGCGCAATCATCCGGAAATCAGTGACGCGCAGATTTCCAAACTCATCGGTACAACCAAGCCAACCATTCAAACCATTCGGGATCGTACGCATTGGAATTCTTCCAATCTCAAGCCCATCGATCCCGTTGCACTAGGCCTGTGCTCACAGACCGAGCTAGATGACGTGGTCAGGAAGGCCTCCGCCAAAAAAGCCCGCGCCGAAGAAAAAATCCGCAAGGCGGCCATCAAGGCGGGGACCATCAAACCCACAGAAGAAACCCTAAAGCCCACTGAGACGCCCGCTCCGCCTATCGGAGGGCTGATCAAGGCAGATGATATGCCAAAGGAAAGCACGCCTTCTCTATCCGAAAGCGCGGAAAATGTTTTCTCTCAATCATCACAGAAAGTCGAAAAATCAGAAGAAGAACCCGCTTTCGATCCGGATTCTGTTTTTGCTACCTTGAAAACAAAGCCAGAAGCTGATAGTCAGGGTACTGATGGTGAAAACACGTGAGCATAAGCACAATCAATCTTTCGTGCTTTTGTTCATCGTGTAATTAAGAGCAAGCCGTCCACCTTCTGCATACAGACATTGCCCGGTCATATAGGCAGCATCCTCCGAAGCCAGAAAAGCCGCTATAGAGGCAATTTCGCCGGGGGTCCCCACCCGGCCAAGAGGCGTGCGTGTCAAAATGGCATCCCGAGCTTCCAGGTCCACGGTGGCTTTTTTGACAGCGTCCGTGGCAATTTTTCCAGGCGCAATGGCGTTTACGCGAATGCTGTGCGGCGCCAACGCGATGGCCATGGCGCGTGTCAACTGATTGAGACCAGCCTTAGAGGCCGCATAAGCCACATTATCGCCGTTGGCCGTGAGTGCGCTAACCGATGACATGTTGATGATCGCATAGCCCGCTTCATCATGGCGCGCGCCCCCTTCCAACTCAATTTGCTCCACCATCCGCCGGGCCACGGCCTGAGAACACAAAAATGCGCTTTTCAAATTCACCCGCAAGACCCGATCAAAATCCGCTTCTTCAAATTCCAGAAAATCGCCGACCACATCAATCCCGACATTATTGACCAGCACATCAACCCGCTCATAAGTATCCAGCGTGGCAGCCAGCATATTATGTATATCAAGACGCTCCGCCGCATCCACGTGGACATAAAGGGCGGTGCCGCCCGCCGATTTGATCTCGTCTTCAAGTTCCCGGCCGGACGCCTCATCCAGATCGGCGATCACCACAAAGGCTCCTTCGCGCGCAAACCTCCGGGCGCACGCGCGGCCGATTCCCTGGGCGGCGCCTGTAATGATCACGACTTTGTTTTCAAAGCGCATGGGATCGCCTCACTGGAAAAGGAGCCTAACAAGACATCAGAACAGAATAAACGCTCTAGCCCAGCGCCCATGTGGTGGGATCAGGAACCGGCTTGCCCGCTGAGAGGTATTGCATACCCTTGACGCAGCGGATGATATACCAGACCAGCATGGCAATAATCACCAGAACACCTAATCCCAACAGTGGCAGGGTGATAATCCCGACAATACCAAACACTATAGCCTTCCAGAAGGTGTGAATCTGGAACGTATAATGCGACTGCACCCAGTCAGGCGCTTTGTTACGGTTGATATAGGCGAGAATGACGCCAATCAGAGACGTAATACCTACAACAATGGAAACTAAATACAGAATGTAGATGAGGTTGGCGTTTGACGCGCCGGCCCCCATGATGTCGGAGGTATCAACGCCGCGCTGCACGGGTGGATCCGCCTGTGGCTGATCGGGAGCGTTCTGGTCGTCCATGCTCATGTGAATGATCCTTTTTGAATGAGACAAACTGATTTGACTCGCAACTGGCGCCTATTGTGAGTGAGCGCTCGGCCCATGACAAGAGCCGATGCGCTGAGTCCCTCAGCAACAAAGCAAAGGGCTGCATGAGAACAAAGAGGCGATTGATCCCGCCCTTTTTTTGAGAGAAACTGCGCGTATTCCCCGAGTGATATCAGCGCCAGGAAAACTCAAGCCCATGCCACACATGTATGATCAAGACTTAGGCAAAAATCCCGCCAATTATCAGGCTTTAAGTCCTTTAAACTATCTGGAGCGGGCGGCTGAGGTTTTTCCTGAACGCACTGCCATCATTCACGGAGATATCCGTTTCACCTACGCCCAGTTTTATGAACGCAGCCGGCGTCTGGCCTCGGCGCTGACCCAAAAGGGCATCAGTAAAGGCGATACGGTATCCATCATCGCGCCGAACGTGCCAGCCATGCTGGAGTGCCATTATGGCGTGCCGATGGCCGGCGCCGTTCTCAACTCTATTAATACGCGGCTCGACGCTGCAGCCATTGCATTCATCCTTGATCACGGCGAAGCCAAAGTTCTTCTCGTTGATCGGGAGTTTGCCAACGTGGCCCGCGCCGCACTGGAACAATGCACCGCCGCACCTCTGGTTATTGGTATTGACGATCCTCTCTATCAGGATGGTTCACTGATTGGCGAGATGGACTATGAAGCCTTTTTGGCGTTAGGCGCACCTGATTTCAACTGGGAACCGCCGGACGATGAATGGGACGCCATTGCGCTCAATTATACTTCCGGCACCACGGGTGACCCCAAGGGCGTAGTCTTCAGCCATCGCGGCGCCTGTCTTCTGGCCCTGGGCAATGTCATCACCACAGCCATGGGCCAACACCCGGTCTATTTATGGACATTGCCCATGTTTCATTGCAATGGCTGGTGCTTCACCTGGGCGCTCAGCGTGGTCACAGGAACCCATGTGTGCCTGCGCAAAGTGGAGGCACCCGGTATTTTCGATGCCTGCGTTACCCACGGCGTCACGCATATGTGCGGCGCGCCGATTGTCATGAGCATGATCGTCAATGCTGAAGACAAGCAGAAAAAAACCCTGGGACGGCGCATCGATTTCTTCACCGCCGCCGCGCCGCCGCCTGCCGCGGTAATCGCCGCTATGGAATCTTCGGGGTTTGACATCACGCACATTTACGGGCTGACCGAGACCTACGGCCCCGCCGTGATTAATGCCTGGCATGAAGAATGGGATGCCTTGCCCAAAGACGAACAAGCGCAGATTAAAGCTCGTCAAGGCGTGCGCTATGAGGTTCTGGAGGGTCTGTCGGTCCGGGACCCTGAAACCATGGAAGAAGTGCCCAGCGACGGCACAACCATCGGCGAGGTGATGTTTCGGGGCAATGCAGTGATGAAAGGTTATCTGAAAAACCCCAAATCCACTCAAGCGTGCTTCAAAGGCGGCTGGTTTCATTCCGGTGATCTGGGCGTACGCCATACTGATGGCTATATTCAGCTCAAAGACCGCTCCAAAGATATCATCATTTCAGGCGGCGAAAACATATCCTCAATCGAGGTGGAGGGCACGCTCTACAGACATGAGGCCGTCATGGAAGCGGCCGTTGTCGCCCGCCCCGATCCCAAATGGGGGGAAACGCCGTGCGCCTTTGTCACTTTAAAGCCCGGCTACGAGGATATCACCGCCCAAGACCTCATTGATTTTTGCCGAGAAAATCTTGCGCACTTTAAATGCCCCAAACATATCGTGTTTGGGGACCTGCCCAAAACGTCAACGGGAAAAGTTCAGAAGTTTAAATTGCGGGATCACGTTCCTGAATAATAAAGTCCAGAATAATAAAAAGCCTTCCCTCATATTCATGAGAGAAGGCTTTTCACAATGTATTCCCGTTGAAAGGGTACATGCCGTTTGAAGGGGCTTAGGATTCCAAATCCAGGGCTAATGAAGATGCTTTTTCAGATGCCGGATTTCATCCTTCAGACGTAATTTTTGTTTTTTCAACTCATTTATTCGAAAGGTATCACTATTGGGGTACTGAAGTTCTTGTTCAATGGCTAAATCAAGTTTTCTATGCTTTTCGCTGAGTTCAACGAGATGCTCTTGTACTGCCATATGATCCTGTCTCCTTTAAGCTGTGATATAATAAGTGAACCATATTTTCACT
Organism: Alphaproteobacteria bacterium; assembly: GCA_021774915.1. Classification (GTDB taxonomy): domain Bacteria; phylum Pseudomonadota; class Alphaproteobacteria; order SMXP01; family SMXP01; genus JAJFIM01. The sequence continues at coordinate 9,954 of JAJFIO010000139.1, read as the reverse complement.
CTTCTGTCACTGGCATAAAAGGACGCAGGCACGAAAACCATCAGAACCGGCAAAAAACCTAGCGTTTTTATGCCGCTCCCGTGGCTTTCATAAACGCTCCCACCTGAACCTCCAACTCATTGGCACGCTCCGACAATTCGGAGGCAGCCTGATGGACATCACCGGCGACATTACCGGTTTCCGAAGAGGCCTGCGATACCGCTAGAATATTTCGGTTCATCTCGCTGGTCGCGGCGGTTTGTTCTTCCACTGCGGCAGCGATGGCTGTGACCACTTGCTCAATCTCCGCAATCATACCGGAAACAGACTCATTGGCAGTCACCGCCGACTGAGTGGCTCCCTGAATTTGACCAATCTGATTGCTGATTTCTTCCGTGGCCTTAGCGGTTTGATTGGCCAGGCTTTTCACTTCTGCCGCCACAACAGCAAACCCCTTACCCGCTTCACCAGCCCGCGCCGCCTCAATGGTGGCGTTCAAAGCCAACAAGTTGGTTTGCTCGGCAATATCTTGAATGATATTCACCACAGTGCCAATTTCTTCAGCAGTAGTGGCAAGGCCATTGATCGTTTCGCTGGAAGTTTCGGCCTCCTTTACGCCAGCGCGCGCCATTTCCGAAGATTGATTGACGCGCTGAGAAATTTCCGAAATTGACGTGTTTAGTTCTTCACATGCCGATGCCACCACAGAAGCGCTCTCATTCGTGGTCTCCGCAGTGGTCGACATCGCGCCAGCACTCGACTGCATTTCGGTGGCAGCCGCTGACACGGCAGTAGAAACGGAAGACACCGTATCCGCCATTCGCAAGTTTTCCGTGACCACCGCCCAACTCAACATGGGGCCGAGGTAACTGCCATCAGTACCTGTAATCGCGTTCACATCGAGTTTCAGCTTTTCGTCCCCGAGAGAAATCAGAGCAGTCCATGGAAGCTTGCTCGGGTCCGAAAGGATGGCGCGCTGATGCGCGGGATTTTTGTGGAAAATGTCGATGCATTGACCTTTGAGATCCGCAGCGCGAGCAGGCAGGAGGTGCTGCAAAGGGGTCAGCGTATCGATGCTGGTCTGATTGATATAGGTGATCTCGAAGGTCTCTTTGTCCGCCATCATCACATTGATCGGCATCTTGTCCACCATCTGGAACAGACGGGCGACTTCATCTTCTCTGTGAGCTTCTACCGTGACCACTTTCCACGTCAGCATGGGGCCAACGTAGGCGCCATGTGAATCGCGAAGCGGTGTCACCAACAGATCCAGTTTTTCGGTTCCCACCGTGATCCGCGTCTCAAACGGAAGACGGCTCGGATCTCTCAAGAGAGCCCGTTGATGCGCAGGGTTGGCATGGAAAATATCGATGCACTGGCCAACGATCTGGTCCGCAGGAACAGGTAAAACGCTTTGGATGCCCCTCAGGGCTTCAATCGAAAACTTGTTTGCGTAGGTAATTTCAAACGTTTCCAGGTCCAACAGCATAACCCCAACCGGCATGCCGTCGATCATCTGCTTGAAATTATCGTCAGTAGCCACATGGCTCTGGTCTTGTCTCTTTAAAAGGTTCGCCAACATGGATATCTGTCCCCTCTATGGATAGTGACTCTCATCACACTGATAATTTGATCACTGCTAACTGTTCATCCCACTCCCCCAGGTATTCAGTTTTCAGGCGAGTGAATTAATGAGAGTATTTATCAATCTCGTTGAAATATCCTTAAAGGTGCATTTACCCTATTTTAATTTAGTCCTTGCACGAACAGGCTCCATATGGAAGGCGCAAAATATTGCGAAAAAGAGCGGATTCGTGTTCAGAACGGAAATATTTTTATAATAATGTTTGATTTAGTACAACTCTCATTGAGAGCATGATAATATATGCATTTACTTTATGGTGTGCTCTTCAAAAGATCTCAGCACTTCTGAGGCAAGCCACGACATGCTCCAGGGCGGCAAGAAGGTGCGGGGACAAGCGGCACGCCCTGGCTTCCAAATAAGCGTTGAGGTTCGTTCGTGACGCAGTATCAGAGGGAGCGGCGTGGGGCGGGCGGACCAGAATCTGAACGAGGAGAGTTTGCTGGATTCGCTCGGCTGCCATCTCTTGGGTTTTCACCGACTGGCGCAAATCAGATACCCCGTCCAGTTCTGCACCCTCATCTTTCAGCGCCCTGCGTACCTCGCGTAATCTGGTGACAATGCGCACATTCCAGCCGCGCGAAATCTCGAGCACCGCATTTATTTCGGCCGGGGTCAAACAGCCATATCCTGCCATTCCAGTCCAGCAACAAAACAGTACGCAATTGACATCAAGACTGGCCTCATCCTGCAGTGCCAGCAGCGCCTGCTCGATGCCGGAACGGCGGTACACATCAAGTGAAAAGCGCCAGAATTTCTGGGCGCCGGCTGAGTGTGAGTGAGGTATGTCCAATCCTTCCAAAAAGGCTTGCAAAAGCCGGAAATCCCCCTCATTTCATGATATACTGAGTATAAAGACAAGGGCGGGATTCATCTGCCCAAATTGATGAAGGAACAGGATGAATAATGACGGACTTATTGGCACAGCCCGATCTTGTGACACGCCTTGCCAATCTGAGAGTTGAGCATGGCGATCTCGACCGCGCCATCCAGGCTCTTGAAATGGAAGGGGGCGCCCACGAGCTGCAAATCAAGCGATTGAAAAAGCGAAAATTGCAGTTGAAAGATGAGATTGTACAGCTCGAAGATTCCCTGATGCCTGATATTATCGCGTAAACGCCTGGCCGGAACCTTCACCGCGATAGCGCCTTAACCGTTAGCCTTGCGCTGGGCTTTTTGCTCATACATCACCTGGTCAGCCCCTGCCAGGGCATCTGCCGGGCTTTCACCACCACGCACCGCATGAATGCCATAGGAGGCACTCAGCGCAACGCTCTGCCCCTGCCAGTCAATCACGGCGTCATTGAGGATCTGAGACAACGCCTGTCCTTTATTACCGGCAGCCTGCGTGCTGGCCTGCGCCAGAATCACACCAAATTCATCTCCTCCCAGCCTACCCACAACATCCGAGGCACGCACATGTTCACTAAGGATATGCGCTACATGCTTCAAAGCTTCATCACCGGCAGCATGACCATAAACATCATTAAGAGCTTTGAAGTTATCAAGATCAAAATAGATCAGACTGGCCGGCGCATCGTAGCGTTCGGCATAAGACATGACCCGCGAAAGCTCGCGTAAAAAAGCCCGGCGATTGAGCACCGGCAAGAGCGGGTCAGTGTCGGCAAGTTGTTCAAGTTCACTCAAGCGGTGGGCATTATTCTGATTCTCGCGGCGTAGCTGTTCCACCTCCGACATCAGTGTCATGATGGCGGTGCGCACTTTGGGCGTCAATTCCGCTTCCGGTATCCCCAAAATGGAGGCCGAATCAGAAACCCTCCCTCTATCGGCCGTTTCAATCGGGGCCGCCACACCCTGCACTTGGGTTTCCACTGCCGCTGTCACCCGCCCCCCGGGCCGGGCCCGATTGGTTGGCCGTGACCGGTCAATCTTCATTTCCTGCCACCCCTTTGTCCTTTCAGCTCTTCCCCGTGTGATGCTCCATCGCGGATCCCACCAAACCACGCAAGAATCTCTTATCAATATACCAAAACATTAAAGGCGTAATCGAGAGCCCAAAGCAAACAAAACCCCAAATCATGGAACAAAATGGCCAAAAAACCCTGCAACCGCTTGTCACGCCTTCCTACATGCCTATACTCCGCGCCTTTCCTGCCATTGAGCCTGATACAGGGAAGGCACAGTACCCGACCATGACCGGAACCCAAGCTCTTGTTGGCGTGATTATGGGCAGCCAGTCGGACTGGCCCACACTGGTCCATGGCGCGGAAATATTGGAAAAACTGGAAATTCCCACCGAAAAGCGAATCGTTTCCGCCCACCGCACGCCTGAACGCCTGTTCGAATACGCCAAATCAGCCAAGCCCAAGGGATTAAAAGTCATTATCGCCGGGGCTGGCGGCGCGGCCCATTTGCCGGGCATGATCGCAGCGCTGACTCCTTTGCCGGTTCTGGGCGTTCCCATCGAAAGCCATGCTTTGAGCGGCCTCGACAGCCTGCTGTCGATCGTGCAGATGCCGGGCGGCGTGCCGGTGGGGACGATGGCCATCGGCAAAGCGGGGGCCGTGAACGCCGCCCTGCTGGCAGCGGCCATCCTCGCCCATATCGATCCGAAGATTGCAGCAAACCTCGATGCCTTCCGAGCTGCCCAAACCGCAGATGTGGCGACTGAGCCCAATCCTGTCGGAAAGGCTTAAGGCAGACTTTCCTCATGACGACCTCTCCTCTTCCCCCTTCTTTGGTCGCGCCCGGCGGCACTGTTGGCATCTTAGGCGGTGGACAATTGGGCCGCATGTTGACCCTGGCCGCGGCTGAACTCGGTCTTAAAACCCATATTTACACGCCCGATTCCAAAAGCCCGGCTGGTCAGGTGGCCAATAGCGTCACTCAAGCCGGTTTTGAGGATGAAGCCGCGCTGCTTCAATTTGCTCAATCGGTCGATATCGTCACGTACGAATTTGAAAATATCCCACTCGAAGTCACGTCATACCTTCAAAACCACGTCGCCATCCTGCCGGACCCGCAGGCTCTGGCCATTGCACAGGATCGCTTGGCTGAAAAAACCTTTCTTCAGCAAAATGGCATCGCCACCGCGCCATTTGCCGAAGTCTCAGCAGACCATTCTATCGAACAGGCCATTGAGCACATTGGTTGTCCTGCGGTGCTGAAAACACGCCGATTAGGTTATGACGGCAAAGGCCAGCGCGTCATTCGCGAATCTAAAGAAGCACCTGGCGCCTGGAAGAGCTTGGCAAAAGCGCCGGCCCTTCTTGAAGCTTTCATTGACTTCGGATGCGAAATATCAGTGATCGCCGCACGGGGGCAAGATGGCGCGATCGCCTGTTATGATATCGCCGAGAATATTCACGCCAACCACATCCTTCACCAAACCTTTGTTCCGGCCCGGGTGAGCAATACGATTGCACAAGCGGCGCTCAAAACCGCAACCGATATCATCCGTAAACTGAATTATGTCGGGGTCATGGGCATCGAAATGTTCGCCAATTTGCCAGGCCCTGACGCACCGCATTTGCTCATGGTCAATGAAATTGCGCCGCGCGTCCACAATTCTGGCCATTGGACATCGGATGCCTGCCCCGTCAGCCAGTTTGAGCAGCATATGCGCGCCATATGCGGCTGGCCTCTGGGCAGCACAACCCGCACGCATAATGCGGTGATGACAAATTTACTGGGGGAAGAATGGCGCCGCTGGCAGACCTATGCCCAGACACCCAATACCTCGCTTCATCTCTATGGCAAACAAGACACGCGACCGGGGCGCAAAATGGGCCATGTAACGCAGCTGCTGCCCCTTGTGGAATAAAAAAACTCCTAAGCCACCGACTCCGCACTTGCGGCAGGAGCAGCCAAGCGCGCTGCATTCATAACCACGGTAAACCCTGCCCAAATAAACAGAATGCCTGTGAATTCCCCCAGATAAAGCGCCTCAACCACACCGGCCTTGGCCATAGTGCCCCCAATGCCCGGCAGAATGCCCCCAATGGCAATGAGACTGTTCCCGATCGCCCGGTAGCCATGGCCCACCCCCGTCTGCCGGGCAAAGCGATAGCCACTTAAGATCGCCCCCCCAACAAGAAAAATCACCGCATAGACATTGATGAAGGGCGTCATCCAACGGATCCACACCCATGCCAAGATGGATCCCGATGGCCGGTAAGGCTCTAGCGCTTCGGGCACCACCGGGGAGAGCACAACCATTAACGAAACAAAGCCGATAATCGGCAACGTGATCTTGGTCAGAAGGTCAGCCGTCTGTCTTTTTAAAAGCAGATAGACCGTGCCTTGTGCCAGAGGGTAAGCCCCAAACAGGGCGCCCGCTATATACCAAGCCTTTGTTTGAAAAAATGAATTTCCGAGAAGTGTAACCGAACTTTCAATTGCGGTTCCCAATCCAAAGGCCGCAACCCCCATCCCCCACCACAAAAGATGCAGAGAGGCGCGGCGCGTCGCATAGCGGCGTAAAATGATCGTGGCGAAGATTGCCGAAAGAATCGTCGTGGCGATCGGCACATAATGAATCCACATTACACCAGCAGACTGAGTCATGGCGAACCCCCCTATAGATTACGACGAAGCGGCGTCTAACGCTTCGCACACTCTGCACACAATTCCATACAGCAACAATCAACGGGGGCGAAAGAGGACGCAACTTCACAAAGATTTGAACACTTTAACGCTCAGGGTAACGCAAAGCACCGAGCGCTGAAAGCGGTGAGGGCACAGCTGCCATAAAGGACCGCACGCGCGCTTTGACTTTTTCAATCCGCATGACATCTTCAATGCGGCGCGCCAGGAAGCCCCAGGTCTCGGTTGCCTCTTCGCTGTCATCGCCGAGCCAATACAGTAGGGTTGAGGAATAAACCCCGGCAAGGGTGGCGCGCTTGGTGTAAAAATTAAAATCGGTCGAGCGGTCGCCAATACCAAACCATATGGCGTCCACCGTGCGGTAGAGCACTGTTGCGCCAAGAGTAAGATAGTGAGGCAAAGCCAGAACGGCAGCCGCCCGGCGCGCGGCCTCTTTATTCCGGCCCGCCAATTCGACGCGCGTGCGCACGGCAAAGGAGATTCGCTCCCGCACTGATCTGGCATCCAGATCGGCGTTTCCGAGCGCCTCCAACATCTGACGGTCAAGCTCGCCGGAGTAAAAATGGATGAGATCCGCCGCGCCTTTGGGGAAGAGAAGCTTCTCCAGGCCCGGTTGCACACTTGCTTGCCGGGCCGCCTTTTCCAAGACGCTTTCAGTCCACCCTTCCCAGGGGACATGTTCGAGCGCCTTTTCAAGAAGCGCCGTGCGCTGTCTCTCCAAGCCATCGTCCTGTTCTGTCACTGGTCTTCCTTTTCACAAATCGACCAAAAAGCCAAATCAGACCAACTCATCGTCCGGAGGCATGTCCCAATGGCGGCTTTCAGTTTCAAAAATCAGCTTCGACAGATTTGTCATCCGTTGTGGATACAAGATTCCGTCCAGGTGATCACACTCATGCTGAACCACACGGGCATGAAAGCCGCGCGCCTCCCGTTCGATCAGATGTCCTTCCGGATCAACGCCGCTATAGCGCAGATGCGTGTAGCGGGGCACGAGACCCCGCAAGCCCGGAACCGACAGACAGCCTTCCCAGTCCTCGATCGTCTCATCGGTGAGGATCTCGATTTGCGGATTGATTAGGATGATGAGAGGCGCGCCCGCCTGTTCTTGGGCTTCCTCCTCGTCGGGCGAAGGCTCCTCAATTTCATGAAAAACGACCAGACGGCGACTTTCATAAACCTGGGGGGCCGCCAACCCAACCCCTTGCGCATCAGCCATGGTCTCAATCATGTCGAGAACCAGGTCTTTCAGGGCGCCCTCAGTGGGATCCTCCACAGCGGCAGCCGGATGGCAAAGGACGGGATGGCCCATACGGGCTATTTTGCGGATGGTCATGGGTCCTACTATGCCGCCTGCCTGTACTCTTGTCGATACGAGGGTTTTTAACATAAAAAACGCCGCCTAAGTGTGGACAAAAACGACTGGTCTTGGTATGACCCCGCGCGGCTTGATTAAACAAGCCTTGCAGTCTGTGGCCAGAAAAGGCCATAACTCTGCTCAAACCACTTACACAAGACCAACTGATGAGGCGACCCTTGGAAATCGTTGTACACGACAATAATATTGATCAAGCGCTGCGCGTATTGAAAAAGAAAATGCAACGAGAAGGCACGATCAAAGAGATCAAACGCCGGAAATTCTATGAAAAACCCTCAGAGCGCCGGGTGCGCCAAAAAGCCGAGGCTGTCCGCCGGGCCCGTAAACTCGCCCGCAAAAAAGCACAAGCCGAGGGGCTCCTGCCACCCACCAAACGCCGCGCTTAAGGTCATAGATCCATAAACGATTAATCCGTCATCCTGTCTCACTCCTCCGCGTCATTGTGGGGCGCAAGACCCGGCAATCCATGATGAAGGTTGCGAGTCCTGATTTCTGGATGTCCGGGTTTGACGCCCGTGCATAACGCAGGGGGGAAGCGTAGGGGAATGACAACCAACTTAAAAAATTTGGGCATCCAATCGTGCTTCATGTTGAATTCTTGCCGAATCACACGAAATAAAGCACTTAAACAGAAGCGCGCATACCTAAACTGGAATCACTTCCATAGATCGCTAAGGTCAAAATATTCTAAATCACTCGCCGTGATTTTGACGATAATGGAACCGCATTCTACAAACAGCGCATCGAAAGATGGCGTACGTGACCAGCAGTCTTGAATCTGCGGTCGTAGAAAGGCCATTGCCCTTTCAAGGTCAACAGCCATCAACGGCAGATTGTCGTAAATAGATAGCCAATTTGTATCATATTTTGTGAAGTCTGACGCTGCGAGTTTTTCAAGTTTTTTATCGATAAAACTTTGAACAAAAAGAGCCCACTCTCGCTCTGGACGATCACCAGTCCAACCAGAAGAAGTCAACTGGTTCTGACGCAACATCTCTCGCATCTCTTCCTTGCTTCGTTCGGGTGCATCCCATCCAAAATGAGCCGGCTCGAGCAAGGCATCTGGAAATTCCTTCTCGGCAAGAGCACAATATTTTGAGTATTGCGCAGAGATCGCTTCTGTGACCTCAATGCCGATCCTGGTGTTTTCCATAACAATCAGGAAATCTGGCTTATCTTGATGTTTCACTGAGAGCGGATAGAAAAGACCCTTGGCATTTGCCAGCGTTGTAAGGGGACGGCACATCATCCAGGTCTCGGTATGGTGTGTTGTCCGTGTCTTGCGAGCCGGAACAGAGATATCCACTCGCTGCAACGCTGCGCAGAGTTCATCCCTATCAGAAATGTTATTAATACCTTCAAACATACTTGAACTTGCTTATCGGGTGGCCGCTGGCATGTCCGCGCTTAAAGCGCCTTGATGATGTTTTCGACCATTTTCTTGGCGTCGGAAAACAGCATCATTGTGTTATCGCGGAAAAACAGTTCGTTCTCGACGCCCGCATAGCCCGATCCCATTCCCCGTTTCACGAACAGCACCGTATTGGCTTTTTCCACGTCCAATACCGGCATGCCGTAGATCGGGCTGGCTTTGTCGGTCTTCGCCGCCGGATTGGTGACATCATTGGCGCCGATCACAAAGGCGACATCGGTGCTGGCAAACGACGAATTGATATCCTCCAATTCAAAGACTTCATCATAAGGAACGTTCGCCTCGGCCAGCAGAACGTTCATATGGCCCGGCATCCGGCCCGCGACGGGATGGATCGCGTAAGATACCTTCACCCCCTGTTCTTTCAGTAAATCAGCCATTTCTTTCAACGCGTGCTGCGCCTGAGCGACAGCCATGCCGTAACCGGGGACGATGATGACAGAGCCGGCATTTTTCATGATGAAGGCGGCGTCCTCGGCACTACCCTGCTTGACGGGACGGGTCTCCACCTGACCTCCTTGCGCAGCCGCACCTTCACCGCCAAAGCCACCTAGTATCACATTGAAAAAAGACCGGTTCATCGCTTTGCACATGATGTAGGAGAGGATCGCACCCGAAGAGCCGACTAGCGCCCCGGTGATGATCAACGCCGTATTTTCCAGCGTGAACCCAATCCCCGCGGCCGCCCAGCCGGAATAGGAATTCAGCATGGACACCACAACCGGCATATCGGCGCCGCCAATCGGAATGATAATCAGTACGCCAATCACAAAGGCCAGAATGGCCAGCGCCCAGAAATAGGTATGTAATTCATTACCTGCGAACAACACGATCAACGCCACCAGCGCCAAGCCCAGCAAGGCATTGAGAGCATGCTGGCCGCGAAAAACAATGGGCGCCCCAGACACAAGGCCCTGCAGTTTGGTAAATGCCACGATCGAGCCCGAAAAGGTGATG
>JAJFIO010000138.1 GCA_021774915.1 Alphaproteobacteria bacterium | reverse complement strand
GGGCTAACACGATATGGACATCAAATACGTCGCCACAGGTCTCGTATGCAGTGCTGTGTTTGTGTTTTTGGGAGCGCTGGTTCTAGGCGCTTTATAATCCCTGCGGCATTTCAGATCATGAGGGCGCGGCTTTCACTGCCGCGCCCTCATTCTTTTTAACGGTTCATCTGCTGGGCATGTAGTTCAGATTGGGAGCCAACCACTTTTCCATTACGGTCAGATCCATGCCCTTTCGCCTCGCGTAGTCCTCCACCTGGTCGCGCTCAATCTTACCAACTCCAAAAAATTGACTGTCGGGATGAGAGAAATAAAACCCGCTCACTGAAGAGCCTGGCCACATGGCGCAGCTTTCCGTCAAGATCATCCCGGCATTTTTCTCTGCGTCCAGCACGCGCCACAAGGTTTGCTTTTCCGTATGATCGGGGCAGGCCGGATAGCCCGGCGCCGGGCGGATGCCCTGATAGGATTCAGCGATAATCTCATCATTGGAGAGGGACTCGCCCGCCGCATAGCCCCAGAATTCTTTACGCACCCGCTCATGCATAAGTTCCGCAAAGGCCTCAGCCAGCCGGTCGGTGAGCGCTTTGACCATAATCGCGGAATAATCGTCATGAGCCGCCTTAAATCGCTCCGCCACCGCCTCTTCTCCATGACCGGTGGTCACGGCAAAACCGCCGGTATAATCGGCGATCCCGGTGTCTCTGGGAGCAATGAAGTCAGCCAACGCAAAATTTGCCCGACCCGTCGATTTGATCATCTGCTGACGCAGGCTATGCACCGTCACCAGGACTTGGGCGCGACTTTCATCCGTATAGATTTCAATATCGTCATCATTGATAGAGTTGGCCGGCCACAAACCGATAACGCCGCGTGCCGTCACCCACTTTTCCGCGACGATTTTATCAAGCATTGTGCGCGCATCGTCATAAAGAGTGCGCGCCGCCTCGCCCACTTTATCGTCATTCAACAGAGTCGGGAATTTGCCTGCCAGCTCCCATGTCTGGAAGAAAGGCGTCCAGTCAATATATTTTGCGATCTCCTCCAGTGAATAGTCATTGAAGGTTTTTGTGCTTGTGAACGCCGGTTTTGGCGGCTCATAACCTGTCCACTGAATCGGATATCTGTTTTCCCGTGCGGCTTTTAAGGACAAACGCGTGGCCTTGCTACGGCCAGCGGCATGTTTTGCGGCCATAGCCTGATACTCATCACTCACCTGTTGCAGATAGGGCGCGCGCTTTTCCTTGTTCATTAAATTGGTCGCCACGCCCACGGCGCGCGAGGCATCAGTGACATACACCGTCTGGCCTCTGTTATAATTTGGGTCAATTTTGACGGCCGTATGCACCTTACTGGTGGTCGCTCCGCCGATCAGAAGCGGCACATCAAATCCTTCGCGCTCTAATTCGCCCGCCACATGACACATCTCTTCCAGGCTCGGCGTGATCAAGCCGCTGAGACCTATGATGTCCACTTTTTCCGACCGAGCCACTTCCAGGATTTTAGCTGCCGACACCATAACCCCCAGATCAATGACGTCGTAATTATTGCATTGCAGGACAACACCAACGATATTCTTGCCAATATCATGAACATCGCCTTTTACCGTGGCCATGAGAATTTTTCCCGCACCCTTCCGGCCCGCCAGACCATGATCTTTTTTATCCTGCTCCAGAAAGGGCAACAAATAAGCCACCGCCTGTTTCATAACACGCGCGCTTTTGACAACCTGCGGCAAAAACATCTTGCCCTCGCCAAACAGATCGCCCACCACATTCATGCCGTCCATAAGCGGGCCTTCGATCACATGGAGCGGGCGCTCGGCACCAAGCCGCGCTTCTTCGGTGTCTTCCAGGATGTAATCGGTAATACCATGAACCAGAGAATGGGACAGCCGTGCACTGACATCCTGCTCGCGCCACTTCAGGTCTTTGACCTGTTTCTGGCCACTGCCCCCTTTGTAATTTTCGGCAACATCCAGCAGGCGTTCGGTGGAGTCCTCCCGCCGATTAAGAATGATGTCCTCGACGGCCTCGCGCAGATCAGGAGGGATATGGTCATAGACCGCCAACTGACCGGCATTGACGATACCCATATCCAACCCTGCGCGGATGGCGTGATAGAGAAATACGGAATGCATAGCCTCGCGCACCACAATATTGCCGCGAAAGGAAAAGGAAATGTTCGACACCCCGCCTGAAACATAAGCATGAGGAAGGGTCTGTTTAATGCGCCGTGTCGCCTCGATAAAATCAACCGCGTAATTGTTATGTTCTTCGATGCCTGTCGCCACGGCGAAGATATTGGGATCAAAGATAATATCCTGTGGCGGCACGCCAACCTGCTCAGTCAATATTTTATAGGACCGCGCACAGATTTCGACTTTACGGTCTTCAGTGTCCGCCTGCCCCTGCTCGTCGAACGCCATCACCACCATGGCCGCGCCATAGCGCACAATTTTACGCGCCTGCTCAACAAACGGTTCTTCGCCTTCCTTAAGACTAATGGAATTGACGATGGACTTGCCCTGCACGCATTTGAGACCCGCTTCGATCACCGACCATTTCGATGAATCGATCATGATCGGCACACGCGCCACAGAAGGTTCGGAGGCGATGAGATTCAAGAAACGCACCATGGCGCTTTCAGAATCAAGCATGCCCTCATCCATATTCACGTCAATGATTTGCGCGCCGTTCTCCACTTGGCTCAGAGCCACTTGAAGGGCGACATCGAACTCATCGCTAAGAATAAGTTTCTTGAATCTGGCCGATCCGGTGACATTGGTGCGTTCACCGATATTGATAAAAGTTGGGGTCATGAGAGTGCCATAAAAGGTTCGAGGCCTGACAGACGCAGACGTTTGGGAACATCTGGAATTTCGCGGGGGATCTTATCCCGCATGCGCGCAGCAAATTCACGAATATGGTCGGGGGTCGTACCGCAACACCCACCAACAATATTCAAAAGCCCGTTTGCGGCAAATTCATCCAACTGATCCGCCATCATTTCCGGGGTCTCGTCATACGCGCCAAACTCATTAGGCAGGCCCGCATTGGGATGGGCGGAGACATAAGTGGTCGCCACCCGCGACAACTCCTCCAAATGGGGCCGCATCTCCTTGGCGCCCAGAGCGCAATTCAGCCCAATGCTGAAGGGCCGGGCATGGGCCACGGAATTCCAGAAAGCTTCCGGCGTCTGACCCGACAGGGTGCGGCCGGAATTATCGGTGATGGTGCCGGAGATCATGATCGGCAAGCGATACCCCATTGCATCAAAGGCGTCTTCAACCGCCATCAGCGCTGCCTTGGCGTTGAGAGTATCAAAAATCGTCTCGACAAGGATGAGATCCGCACCACCCCGCATCAAGGCAGTGCTTGCATCGCAATAAGTTTCACGTAAGGCATCGAACGTGACGTTGCGAAAGCCCGGATCATTGACATCAGGTGACATGGAAGCGGTTCGATTGGTCGGACCCAGAACCCCCGCCACCCAGCACACTTGCTTTCCGCTTGTGTCCGCTACTTCATCGGCTGCCTCCCGGGCCAACCGGGCGCTCTCAAAATTAAGGTCTGTCACCAGATCTTCCAAAGCGTAATCGGCTTGAGAAATAGAACTGGCGTTAAACGTATTGGTCTCGACAATATCGGCGCCTGCATCCAGGTAAGCTTTGTGAATCTCCCGAATGCAATCCGGTTGAGTCAAAGACAACAGATCATTGTTGCCTTTCAGATCTGAGCTGTGGTGCTTGAATCGCTCTCCGCGGTAATCCGCTTCATCAAAACCATGCGCCTGGATCATGGTGCCCATGGCCCCATCCAAAATCAAGATGCGGGTCTGGATTTCTTGGTGTAAGTGCGCCAATCGTTCTTCTCGCGTCGTCATTGTTTAGCTCTCCATCGCACTATCCGGGCGCATGCCAAGCAAATGGCAAATGGCATATGCCATATCCGCACGATTCAACGTATAAAAATGAAACTGATCAAAACCATGTCCCTGCAGCGTCGCGCACTGTTCGGCGGCCACGCTGATCGCCACAGCATTGCGTATCGGCGGATCATCGTCCAGCCCCTCGAACAGGTGCGCCAGCCAACCCGGCACGGTGGCGCCGCACCCGGCTGCAAATCTTTTGAGGCTGGCAAAATTCGTCACCGGCATCACCCCCGGCACGATGGGGATGTCGATCCCGGCAGCGCGAACCTTATCGCGAAACCGCACGATGGTTTCCGCATCAAAGGTGAACTGGGTGATGGCACGGGTAGCCCCGGCATCGACTTTAGCTTTGAGCAGGTCTATATCTGCCTCTAGCGACGGCGATTCAGGATGTTTTTCCGGGTAGATGCCCACCGAGATTTCAAAATCGGCAATGCGCTTGATCCCGGCCGCAAGATCAGCCGCATTAGCATACCCTCCGGGGAAGGGTTGATAAGCCCTACCGATGCCTTCTGGCGGGTCGCCTCTTAACGCAACAATATGGCGAATGCCCGCTTGCCAATAGGCCCGGATCACCTCATCCACTTGGGCCCGCGTGGCGCCCACACAGGTTAAATGCGCCGCTGCCGGAATGCCCGTTTCCGATTGAATGCGTTTGACCGTCTCATGGGTGCGATCGCGTGTCGTACCGCCTGCGCCATAGGTCACGGAGACAAAGGCCGGGTGCAATGGCCCCAGCCGTTCTATCGAAGCCCAGAGTTTGTTTTCCATCGCTTCCGTTTTAGGCGGGAAAAATTCAAACGACGCCTTGATCGGCGTTTTATCCATCAAACTGGAAAGTCCTGAATTCATTTTGTCTCACCTTCGATCCGCACTGAGTTTTCTCGCACGCAAGCTATCCACAGCGTGACTGTTAATTTCTTCAACTCACCCTGCTCCGTGGGAGGAAGATGTATTGCATCCATCATCTTCAATCCACTGCGCTCGCACCAGTTTGTCACTTCATCATCAGTAAAGCCGAGGCGCCGATGGGCATGATCCTGCCGTAAGAATTCCAGATCATGTGGAGCAAAATCAACAATCAGCAGTCGGCCCTTTGGACGCAGGAGGCGGGCGGCCTCAGCTATGGCGGCACGGGACTCGGTGAAATAATGCAACACCTGATGAAGTATCACCAGATCCGCGCAACCTTGCGCCAGACACAGCGAAAAGATATTCCCCTGGCGCACCTGGCAGTTTTGAACGTCCGCCTTTTCCAGATTGGCGCGGGCCATTGCGAGCATTTCCCGGCTGGTATCAATTCCCACACCCTGGACAATATGATCTGAGAGCAATTCCAGGATGTGACCGGTTCCCGTGCCCAGATCAATCAGATCCTCCACCGGTTCTGTCGTGCATAGCATTCGAATCGCTGCATCGACTTTCGCTTCAGGAACGTGCAGGGCGCGAAGTGTGCCCCATTCCTTTGCGTTAGAGCGAAAATAAGCGGCTGCGGTTTCAGCCCGTGCCTGTTTGACAGCCTCCAGCCTCTCCTGGTCCCGAACCATAAGAGGGTCATAGGCATCCGAAATTAACGTAACGATCGTCCGCGCCAGATCTGTATTGTCCGGACGCGCGCCATCCTGTCGGACATCCGCCAGCCGCCGGCCGGACGCTAATTGATAAAACACCCAGGTGCCCTCGGGGAATCGGTCTACCAAGCCCGCTTCCGTCAACAGTTTCAAATGGCGGCTCACACGCGGTTGGCTTTGTCCTAAAATATGTGTCAATTCAGTCACAGTCAGCGCGCCATCCGCCAATAGGCGCAGAAGGCGCAACCGTGTCGGTTCACCCGCCGCCTTGAGGCCCACTATGACGCTCTCCATAAATCATCCTGTCTTTTCATCGTATTCCAAGAGTAACCGGAGTGTGCTCGATCATTGTCTTCCCAGTAGCTATCCCTCAACATAAGCTTGCAACATGCCGATTCGCCATTTTCGGGGCGGAGGGGTCCTTGCTGAGGACGGCTCATAGATAAACATATCTTTATGTGGTTATACAATAGTAAAGTTGTGTCTTGTACCATAACAATGCGCCGCGGCCCGCCAAAGGAGCGCGGCTTTTGCGCAACAGATCTTGCGTGAAATTAACAAGTTTTCGTGAGACTGTTGGTTGAGGTTGATGAGTCATGCTAGCACTTTGGCTGAGTGGGAAACGCATTATTAGAGCCATGCTGCTAACCTGAATAAAGCGAATTGACGTGGGGAGGGGAGTCACCATCCGGGTTTTGTGCGCTGACAAGTGCTGTCAAGAACCGCGAGTGATGGAATGACGCTCCCTGAGACTGGGCAAGCTATGATAATTCAACGAAAAAAAACTGCTTTCAAGCGCCTCGGGGCGGGGCTGTGTTTGCTGGGCGCCCTTTTTGTTGCCGGATGTTCAACAACCAACGGGAACCCTGCGGCGAATGACCCCTGGCAATCGACCAATCGAAAATTTTTTAAGGTTGATCGCACTCTGGACAAAGCCATCATCAAGCCAATCGCCAAAGGCTATCGCAACGTGGTACCCGAGAGAGGGCGCAAATCCATCCGTCATTTTGTCGACAATCTTCACGCTCCTGTAGTCTTTGCGAATGACGTTTTGCAATTTGAGCCCAAACGGGCGGGTATTACACTCACCCGCTTTGCCATCAACTCGACCATCGGTCTGGCTGGTTTCTTTGACCCGGCAAAAAAGATGGGGCTGGAACCGCATGAAGAAGATTTCGGCCAGACACTTGCCTTTTACGGCATCCCTGAAGGACCCTATGTCTACCTACCGATCCTCGGCCCTCTGCCACCCAGAGATATGGTCGGATATGTGGTCGATGTGCTGACCAACCCTCTTGTCTGGATGGGAGATCCGGCGGCAGGCTATGTCAATAAGGGACGGGTGGTAGCCGATGGCCTTGGCGACAGAGAGAGGGCAATCGAGGTTTTGGAAAACCTGGAAGAAACCTCACTTGATTTTTATGCCGGCTTGCGAAATCTTTATCGACAGAATCGTGAAAATGAGATTCGCAATGGCGAGCCGCAATTTGATGATCTTCCCGATTTTGAAGATGATTTTGAAGACGAAGATTTCTAATTTTTAGCCGCGCGGTCAACTCTTTGTGTTCGCATTTTGGACATTTTTCGACATTAACGTCCTTACAATACGCTCTGATGTATTTACATGATCGATGGCAACCATTTGAAGAAACCTGAAAGAAACGCGCTATGACGTCTCCTACTCAGATCTTGAAGGGTGTATTCACGAGGTGGCTCACCGTCGTTTTGGTGACCGTTGCTTTTTCTTTGAACTTCTTAGGCGTCGTTCAGGCTGCCGGTGAACGCGATCCTGCGGCCGAAACTTTCATACGGGGGCTCGGAGACCAGGCAATCATTATTCTGGATGATGAAACCAGCACTGAAAATGAAAAAACTGAAGCATTCAGTCATCTGGTTGTGAACAACACGGATATCAGAGCCATTGGTAAATTCACCCTAGGACAATACCGCCGAACGCTGACGCCAGCTGAGCTGGAAGATTTTCTGGATCTATTTAAAAATTTCACGGAAAATTTTTATAAAAAACGCCTTGGTGAGTATTCGGGCGAACGTCTTAACGTAAAGGGCTCGCTGGTGCGCTCCGCCAAAGACGTGATTGTGATGAGCGAACTGCGTTTTGCCTTTGCAGAAGAGCCGCTTGAAGTGAACTGGCGTTTGAGAAAACAAGATGGCCAATATGCAATTCGTGACTTGCAAGTCGTCGGCATCTGGCTCGCCCTTGAACAGCGTTCCCAATTCACCTCAGTGATCGCCAATAATGGCGGACGCATAGATGCGCTACTGGATAGCCTGCGCGAGATGGTGAACAATGGAGAGGGTTTTGATTATCAGCCCACCAAGGCAAACAACAGTTAAACCCCCGCATTTGTCGCCTGATAGCTTTTTAACGGCTGAACTTTTTGAACTTGATCCGATGGGGAATGAGCGCCTGCTCACCCAGACGCCGTTTGCGATCAGCCTCATAATCTTCATAATTTCCTTCGAACCATTCCACATGACTGTCCCCTTCAAAGGCCAGAATATGCGTAGCGATGCGATCAAGAAACCAGCGGTCATGAGTGATAATTATCGCGCAACCGGCAAAATCAGACAGGCCATCCTCTAGTGCCCGCAACGTCTCCACATCAAGATCATTGGTGGGCTCATCGAGAAGAAGAAGATTGGCGCCCGATTTCAACACCTTGGCGAGATGAACCCGGTTACGCTCCCCGCCTGAGAGTAAACCAACCTTTTGTTGCTGGTCTCCCCCCTTGAAATTGAACTGCCCCACATAAGCGCGACTGGGAACCGTGCGCTTGCCCAATTCAATCACATCCAAACCGCCTGATATTTCTTCCCAGACGGTTTTTCTGTCATCAAGAGCATCCCGGGATTGATCGACATAACCCATCAACACCGTGTCGCCAATGCGCAAATCTCCAGAATCCGGTTTTTCCAAATCTGTTATCATACGGAACAATGTTGTCTTGCCCGCGCCATTCGGACCAATCACACCGACAATTCCGCCCGGAGGCAGCCGAAAAGACAAATCCTCAATCAGCAGATGATCCCCAAATCCCTTGTTTAGATTTGAAGCTTCAATGACAATGGAGCCCAGGCGAGGCCCTGCCGGAATGACAATTTGCGCCGTGCCCGTCTTTTCCTTGGCGGCGTCGGCCAGCAGCGCATCATAGGATTGAATCCGCGCTTTGCTCTTGGCCTGGCGCGCCTTGGGTGATGCATGCACCCATTCCAACTCCCGGCTCAGCGTGCGTTTACGGGCTTCATCCTGTCGCCCCTCCGTTTGCAGCCGTTTTTGCTTTTGCTCCAGCCACGATGAATAATTTCCCTTCCAGGGAACGCCTTCACCGCGATCCAGTTCCAAAATCCAACCTGTTACATTATCGAGAAAATAGCGATCATGGGTGACAAGGATCACGGCGCCCGGATAGGCTTGCAGATAATGCTCCAGCCAGGCAACTGACTCCGCATCAAGATGGTTCGTCGGTTCATCCAGCAACAGAAGATCGGGAGCCTGAAGCAAAAGGCGGCACAACGCCACGCGGCGCTTCTCACCGCCGGAAAGCGCGGTGACATCCGCATCACCCGGCGGACAGCGCAAAGCATCCATGGCCATCTCGATTTTCGACTCAAGATCCCACGCGTCGGCGGCATCGATTTTTTCCTGGATTTCAGCCTGCTCCGCGATCAACGCCGTCATCTCATCATCGGTCAGTTCTTCGCCGAAACGCAAAGAGACCTCGTTAAACCGATCCAGTAGAGCCTTGGTCTCTCCTGCTCCTTCCAAAACATTGCCTAAAACATCTTTATCCGGATCGAGTTGCGGCTCCTGTGCCAGAAAGCCTACGGTCGCACCGTTTGCCGGTCGCGCCTCTCCGGTGAATTCCGTATCTTGTCCCGCCATGATGCGCAGCAATGTTGACTTTCCTGCGCCATTCACACCGACAATGCCGATCTTGGCATCAGGATAAAAGCTCAAATGGATGTCTTTCAGAACCTGCTTGCCCCCTGAAAAAGTTTTTGAGACATTGTCCATCTGAAAAATATATTGATAGCTGGCCATGGATGATTTCCTGGTAATCCCTTGAAATACGCCGTTTTGCGGTGTGTTTGTCCGGCTCTTTTAACCAAAGCCATCGCCTGAAGCAACGGCCTCATCGTCTTATTATGATCTAATTCCTAAATGAGACTCGATGAGCTAAGATCAAGGCGCACTGACAGGAGGAACCGCTTTTGAGTTATGTCGCACAAACCATGGGTGATAGCGAACAGGTGATCTTTCGCGCAAAGTTTCATTGGATCTATACATTCACTGCGCTCCTATGGTTGATCTTTCTAGGCGTCATTGTCGTCGGCCTATGGATGTTCCTCTACATGATGATCAAAAAGTGGACGACGGAAATTGTCGTCACAAATGAACGTTTTGTTTTGAAAACCGGATGGATATCGCGCAACACCCAGGAAGTTTCTTTGCAGAAAATTGAAGAGGTTAAATTGAAGCAGAGTGTTCTGGGGCGCATCCTTGGGTATGGCAGCCTCCTTATTCAGGGTACGGGCGTTGGTTCGATTGAGGTTCCCAACATCAAACAGCCTCTTGAGTTGCGCCGGCAAGTTACCAATGCGAGAGACGTTTATCGCAGTGAATCTTAAGGCCATTTCAAGCGTCTTGTAACGCCTGCCAAACTTTGAGCGGCGTCACCGGCATATCCAGATGCGAAATCCCAAAGGGACGCAGCGCATCAAGCACAGCATTGACGAAGGCGGGCGCTGCACCCACCGTCCCGGCTTCACCGCACCCCTTTACCCCAAGGGAATTAGTGGTGCATGGCGTATTCAGCGTGGAGAAATCGATAACCGGCATCGTGTCAGCGCGAGGCATCCAATAATCCACAAACGACGCATTAATCGGCTGACCGCTTTCCGGATCAAACAAGGCGTGCTCTCCCATGGCCTGACCAAGCCCCTGAGCCACACCGCCTTGAACCTGACCTTCAACCAGCATCGGGTTGAGCACATGGCCGAAATCATCGACCACCGTATAGCGCACAACACCGGTCACGCCGGTTTCACTGTCGATCTCCACTTCGCAGACATGGCATCCATTGGGAAAGGTGTAGTGTTCGTGATTGACACGGCCCACGGCGACCAGTGACTTGGGCTCCCCGTTCATGCCCGCCACATCAAACAGGCTTAAGTATTTATTCGTGCCCGGAAGTAAAAAGGCGCCATCCTCGTAGACAAGCTCGTTCTCATCCACTTTCAGATGTGCTGCCGCGACGGCTTTACCGCTGGCGATCAGTTGCACCACAGCCTCATCAAAGGCCATCCCCGCCATTGTCAGCGAGCGCGATCCGCCTGTGCCCTCCCCGGCAGGCAAAATATCGGTGTCGCCGCGCTCCATACGGATGTTAGTAAAATCAATGCCCAACCGGTCAGCCACCAATTGCGCATAGGCGGTTTCATGGCCTTGACCGTTGCTCTGCGTACCCGCAGCAATCACCACTTCTCCTGAAGGACGCACATCAATGCTGGCCATTTCAAAGCCCTGCCCCGTGCGCTCCATGTAATAACACAGGCCCCGGCCCCGCACTTGGCCCCGCGCTTGCGATTCAGCGTGGCGGGCTTCAAATCCATTCCAATCTGCTCGCTCTATCGCGCGATCCATCACCGCCTCAAAGCTGCCACTGTCAATCACGAAGCCGTTAGGCGCAGAGTAAGGCATCTGGTCAGGGCGCACAAAATTGCGCCGCCGAATCTCCACCGGACTCATTCCCAATTCAACCGCTGCCTGGTCCATCAACCGCTCGATGACATACATGGCTTCCGGGCGGCCGGCGCCGCGATAGGCATCAACAGGCACCGTGTTGGTCAGAACGCATTTGACACGGGTATAGAGCAACGGAATCGCATACACGCCGACTTGCATGCCGCACCCTGCTTCCGTGGGAATAAAGATCGAGTATTGCGAGAGATAAGCGCCCATTCCCGCGAGCGTCTCTGTGCGCACGGCCAGGGCCTTTCCGTGTTCATCAAAAGCCAGCGTACATTCGCTGATATTATCGCGGCCTTGCGTGTCGGTGATAAAGGAATCGGTGCGCTCCGCCACCCATTTAACAGGACAGCCCAATTCACGGGACGCCCACAGGACAGCGGCATATTCCGGGTAATGAAAAGACTTCATGCCAAAACCACCACCAACATCCCCGGTGATCAAGCGCAATTTTTCTTTAGGGATTTTCAGCGCGTCCCGCGCAATCAATTCACGCAATGAATG
The DNA here is from genome assembly GCA_021774915.1 of Alphaproteobacteria bacterium. Taxonomy (GTDB): domain Bacteria; phylum Pseudomonadota; class Alphaproteobacteria; order SMXP01; family SMXP01; genus JAJFIM01. The sequence goes on along the minus strand of JAJFIO010000138.1, from coordinate 9,329 downwards.
TACGCCCTGGCTGCCGGCGTAGAGCGTATATGCATCTTCTTGCGCGTCATAATCCCCGAGCGCGGCGCGGGGTTCCATAGCGTTGACCACAACGCGATTATTTACGAGTTTTAGTTTCGTTACGTGAGCGGCTTTTGCAAAGGCCGCATCAGTGGCATCCCTCTGCCCAACTTCCCAATCAAGAACGATATTAGACCCCAACTCTTCCCAAATCACAGGTGCACCGCTTTGTGAGGCTTCTTCCAGATCGGCAATGACCGGCAAATCCTCAAAATCAAACTCAATGAGATCCACCGCATCACGGGCGATATCCACACTGGTCGCCACCACCATGGCCATCGTATCGCCCACATAGCGCACGGCATCATGGGCGAAGACCGGCCTGTGGGTTCGGAAATAATCAGACCCATCCCTGTTTTGAACATCCTGGTGGCAGGGTAGCGATCCCAAACCCGCCACAAGTGCATCGGCGCCGGTAAAAACACCGAGCACACCCTCCATTTCCCGCGCCGCATGCGTATCCACCGAAAGGATGCGCGCATGAGCCACGGGAGAGCGAACCATCACGGCATACGCCTGGCCGGGCAGCGAAAGATCACTGGTGAACTGACCTTCACCTTTAACCAGGCGCATATCCTCCGTGCGCCGAACGGATTGGCCAAAACCAAATTGCGTCATCTAATGTTAATCCGTCGTTCAATCCCGGAAAGAAGAGTCTTCTTTGTCAAGCTTGCGCAGCAATGACGGCCAGATCATCTGACCCCCGGGCCCTTGAAAGGCTGCTGCGCCTTGGGCCCCCACCTTATCCGCCATCTCTTGGCCCTGCATCAGCAATGTACCGCCCGACTGCGCCAGAATTTGCATTTTGCAGGCGCGTTCCAGAAAAAACATTCTTAGGTAAGCATCAGCAGCCGTTTTTCCAACAGATAGAGTTCCGTGATTACGCAAAATCATAATCGTTTTATCGCCCATGTCCGCCAGAAGGCGATCACATTCGGCAGTATCAACCGCAATCCCTTCATACTCATGATAGGCGATTTCATTATATACAATGAGCGCATGTTGCGTCATCGGCAAAAGGCCCTCTTTTTGTGAGGCAACGGCAACACCATAATCTGTATGCAGATGAATAATGCAATGCGCATCTTCACTGGCTTTATGAAAAGGTGAATGGACTGTAAACCCGGCCGGATTAATAAAATAATCCGTTTCCATAACTATCTCGCCATTGATATCAATTTTGACCAGATTAGAGGCGTTGATTTCGTGAAAAAGCAATCCGTAGGGGTTGATCAGAAAATGCTCATCCTCCCCCGGCACTCGCATGGAAATATGTGTAAACACAAGATCATCCCAGCCATGACCGGCAACCAGACGATAGAGTGCAGCAAGATCAGTGCGTGCCTGCCATTCTTGGCTTGAGACTTGGGCTTGTACGGTAAGGTTTTTCGTGTCGTGTGCAACTGACATTGGCTCGATCCTTTTCGGCAAGCTTAATTCCTGGACAGCGTGCGGGCAATAGCATCGCGCCAGCCATCATACAGAGTTTCACGGCTATCGGCAGGCAACGCTGGATCGTAGGTGTGCGCTAGACGCCACTGCCGGGCGATGTGATCGGTGGAGGGGTATAGGCCGACTTCCAACCCCGCCAGATAGGCAGCCCCCAGCGCGGTCGCCTGCTCCCCATGCGGGCGTTCCACCGGACGGTCGATAATATCCGCCAGGCGCTGCATAAACCATGCATTTTCCGCCATACCTCCATCCACCCGCACACTTTGCGTTGTCTGCGCATCATCCGAGGCCATCGCTTCCATCAGATCGCGGGTCTGATAGCAAACGGCGTCAAGCGCGGCGCGCACCAGATCCGGAATGCCGGCATCGCGGGTGAGCCCGACAATACTGGCTCTGGCGTGGGGGTCCCAATAAGGCGCGCCAAGCCCGGTAAAAGCGGGCACCATATAAATGCCCCCCTCGGGGTCTGCCTGAGCCGCGAGATTTTCGGTGTCTTCAGCCTTCTCAATCAGATTCAACCCGTCGCGCAGCCATTGCACCGTGGCCCCGGCCATGAAAATGCTCCCTTCCACGGCATACACCGTCTCGCCCTTCAAGCGATAGGCCAACGTCGTTAGCAGGCGGTGTGAGGAACGCACGCGCCTGGAGCCTGTATTGAGTAAAACAAAACACCCCGTCCCATAGGTGGACTTCAACATGCCCGGCTCAAAGCACGCTTGACCAATACTTGCCGCCTGTTGATCCCCCGCAACGCCGCAAATCGGAATGTCCGCCCCAAGAATGTCTGAATCCGCAACGCCAAAATCACCCGCGCAGTCCAGAACATCAGGCAGAAGTTCGCGAGGGATATCGAGCCAGGATAGAATTTCAGAATCCCACTCCAGGCTCTCGATGTTAAACAGCATGGTGCGCGATGCATTGGTAACATCAGTGACATGACGCGCGCCTTTGGTGAGATTCCAGATCAGCCAGGCATCAATCGTGCCACAGGCTAATTCGCCCCGCCCTGCCCGCTCCCGTGCGCCCGGAATGTGCTCCAAAAGCCAGGCAATTTTGGTGGCGGAAAAATAGGGATCGAGCAGCAATCCGGTTTTTTCCGTGATCTCGTTTTCCAGTCCGCGCGCTTTTAATGCGGCGCACTGATCCGCCGTGCGCCGATCTTGCCAGACAATGGCGTTGTAGAGCGGCAGGCCCGTCGCCCGGTCCCACAGCACGGTGGTCTCCCGCTGATTGGTTAGACCGATGGCGGCGATCCGTCTGACGTCGCCGAACTGCGCGAGTGCGCGCCGGCACACGTCCTGCGTCGCCCGCCAGATCTCACTGGCATCGTGTTCCACCCACCCGGCCGCGGGAAAAACTTGCGGCAATTCACGGGCAGCTTCAGCGCACGGCACGCCCTGTTGGTCGAAGATGATCGCCCTGGTGCTGGTTGTGCCCTGATCAATGGCCAGAATGCAACTCGCCACTCCTGCGCTCACAATGCGTTCCCTTCATCGCTTTCTGGGGGTGCAATCGAGGCCGCGACTTTATCCGCGATCTCGGGGACAAGCCAAGCGCGCCAGATCTCCGGTCGATCACGCAGAAAATCGAGCGCCACATCATGCATCCTGCGATCCGGCCCGGACCGCAATGAGGCCAGCGCTTCGCTGACCAATGCATTCGACGTTCGATATTTTGATAAAAACCCGATCAATTGCGGCGCTTGCATCTTGAACTGTGCATTGACCCCGATCACCACCGGCACCAAAGGATAAGCGACCGGATGGGAATAATCATCCCGCAGCGACATCGCCAGCCAGTCTTTTTCATTATAGGGCGGCTCCTCCAGCATCACCAGATCATATTGGCCCAAGATCCATGTCGGTCCCCAGTAATAGGCAACAAAAGGTTTGCCGCGTTTATAATTCGATGCAATGGCATTGGCCAGCGCCGCGCCGGTACCGGTCCGAAAGTTTGTGAAAGAGTCCCACACACCATAGGCTTCCAGTTTTTTCGTGTTGATCTGTTCGCAAGCCCAGCCCAGGATACAATTATAAAACCGACCCTTGCCGGGCTCTTCCGGATCGGCCATCAGGGACCGATATTTCGGAAGATCGTAAATCGATTTCAAGTCAGGTGCTGTAGGTTCCAGTCCACGCGCAGGGTCGCCTTCAATCATATAACGCGGTACAAAAAAGCCCTGTACGGCATCGGGAAAGTTGACGCCGATATCCGCCACCTCCCCGCGGGCGACGCCTTCATCCCAGGCCTTTGTAATATTATCCCGCCAGACCTCCATCATGATATCAACATCACCCCGCCGCAAACCGGCAATCAGAGGAATGGTCGTACCCGGGATGATCTCGGTGCGACAGTCAAACCCCTTCTCAATGATGATGCGCGCCAGTTCCGTATGAAACGCGTTACTCTCCCAATCAAGTCCGGCAAAGACAACAGGGCGCGCCAACTCGCAGTTTGATGTGCTGACAGGCGAATCTTCCGAACAGGCGGCGAGCCCGCACAGCGCAAAAACAGATCCCACAAAAACCGCTCTTTTCCATATTTGGTGCATGCGACACATTGCGCCTCCTAGCGCTCCTCTTGGACAATTTTTAGACAGTTTAGCATGGAATACCCGGTCCGATGAAAGCCTATCCTACATTCTGTCATAACACCGCCATCACCCACCAGATATGGGTGAGAACCCCGGTGGGGTGCCCCCATCTTCCCCGTTCATTTAATGCGCCATTAACACCAAAGCCGTAATCTTAATTTGATTAAAACTTTCATTGTCGCCCCTTTAGTGCATACGAGAGAAAGATGAATGCGCTCAATACCCAGCTAAATCGCCTCATGGCCTTAGCCCGAGATCCCGGGCTGCAGGATAAAGACGCGCTCATCAAAGGCATGGTCTCACTTCTGGTGGCTGATGGAAAAATGCTTGTCTCGCAAAACCGGGAGACCATAGCCGGAATTGTGTGCAAAGCGCTGGTGGGAGCGCCCCTTTCGCTGCGCCATCACGTCGCCTGCCAATTGGCCTCGTGCAGCTCCGCACCCTCTGGGCTCGCGCTCTGCCTAGCGCAGGACAGAATTGAAGTCGCGGCCCCCATTCTGACCAGTGACACGCAGATAGAACCTGAAGATCTGGCCATGATCGTCCTAACGCTCAGCACGGATCACACATGTCTCATCGCTTCCAGGCCGGATCTGGGCGCGCGGGCAGCTTCCTCCTTGATCACCCGGCAGCACGAAGGCACCCTAATCAATCTTGCCAACAACCATGCGGCAGAGATCGATGTGTCTGATCTGGCCAGACTGGTTACGCTCTCAGAGCGTTATGTGGCCTTGCAATTGCCTTTGCTCCAACGCACCGATCTTCCGCTCGTCCTCATACAGCGCATCTATACCAAGGCGTCAGACACTTTAAAACGCTTCATTCGGGAAGCGTTTGGCGAGGACGCCACAAAACCCATCAAAGAATTGAATTACGCAAACCTTGAAATTATCGATCTCACGCCGCGCTCAGAGGGACATAAACAGATCGAGACGCAGCTCAACGCCCTGGGTCGCCGCATACGTCCCGCCTTGCTTCTCAAAGCCCTTCACAACAAAGACACAGTGCTTTTCAAAGCTCTTTTGGCCCGCCTGACCGGCGTCAAAATCGAAGACGTGCAGGATGTCCTTTCTGAACATGGCGGCCCACAATTGGCAAAAGCCTGCCTTGCTGTAGGGCTTAGCCGGGCGACCTTCGAGACCCTTTACCTGGTCAATCGGGGATTGCAAGACCTGCCCTTCCTCATGCCCGAAGACGAACGGCGGCAGGTTGATGAGATTTTTGCAAATTTATCACAAAATCAGGCGCTCTCTGACCTACGCCTGTGCGCTTAGCGCGTTTTGTGAGGGAAAATACTGCAGTCGCGGCCATGGACTTTTTCTTGGCCAAATCCCAATTCTTCCTGCTAATGTCCGGCCATGCTGGACCGACCACATACACCTGAAGAACTGAACGCTGAGCCCGATGCACAAGCTGCGGGACCAACGGCGCCGCTGACCGATCCATTTGGACGATCCATCAGCTACTTACGTATTTCCGTCACGGACCGTTGTGACTTCCGCTGCTTCTACTGCATGTCGGAACATATGACCTTCTTGCCAAAGACTGAGGTCCTGACTTTGGAAGAACTGGACCGGCTCTGTACGGCCTTTGTGCGCAAAGGGGTGCGCAAAATACGCATTACCGGAGGTGAGCCCCTGGTCAGACGCGATATCATGTCATTATTCGCCAAGCTTTCGCGCCACCTGGACTCAGGCACCCTTAATGAACTGACCCTGACCACCAATGCCAGTCAACTCGCGCATTATTCAAAAGACCTTTATGCCCACGGCGTCCGGCGCATCAATGTATCTCTCGACACGCTTGATCCGCAAAAATTTAAAACCCTCACCCGCGGGGGAAAACTGGAAAGGGTTCTGCAAGGGATTGAGGCCGCCCGCACGGCTGGACTCCGAATCAAAATTAATACGGTAGCGCTTAAAAAACTGAACGAGCATGAAATCCCGCACATCATTGAATGGGCGCATGGGCTGGGGATGGATTTGACACTGATCGAAACCATGCCTCTGGGTGAGGTGGATGGCGATCGGATGGATCACTACCTGCCCCTGCCTTTGGTGAGACAACGCCTGGAAGAGAGCTGGACTTTATCGGATTTGGAAATCAGCACCGGAGGCCCGGCCCGCTATGTAAAAATAGCTGAAACCGGCGGCAAGGTCGGATTCATTACGCCGCTCAGCCACACTTTCTGCGCCTCTTGCAACCGGGTCCGGGTTACCTGCACAGGTCGCATCTATATGTGTCTGGGCCAGGAGGCCTATGTCGATCTAAAGGAACCCTTAAGATATGACGCCTCGGATGATGCCCTCAACAGAGCGATTGAGCGGGCGATAGGCCGCAAACCCGAAGCCCATGATTTTGCCATTGAACGGCCCAATGCCGGCCCTGCTGTCTCCCGTCACATGTCTGTCACCGGCGGATAACTTCCCTGATTAAACTGCAATAAGATTCACATCTCATGAAATTCAATAAAATTTGCTGTCTGGCAAGCGACCATAATGAAGCGCAACAAGCCCTGGCAGACCTCCAACAACAATATACCTTCGTCTCTGCCGAAGAAGCCGACGTGATCGTGGCTCTCGGAGGAGATGGGTTTATGCTGCAAACACTCCACGACTCCATGCACCGCAACACCCCCATGTACGGCATGAATTTAGGATCAGTTGGTTTCTTGATGAATGAGTATCAGAAAACCGGCCTGCTCGAACGCCTGGAAAAAGCAGAAGTCGCTCATATCCACCCCCTGGCCATGCGGGCGATCACTGCACCAGGAGAAGAAAAAACAGCCCTTGCCATTAATGAGGTATCGCTTTTGAGAGAAACCCGGCAAACGGCAAAACTGCGCATCTACATTGATGGTAAAGTACGTATGCAGGAGCTGATTTGCGATGGTCTGATTATAGCCACGCCTGCCGGAAGCACTGCTTACAACTTGTCTGCCTATGGGCCCATCATCCCCATTAACGCCGGCCTTCTGGCCGTCACCCCGATCAGCGCCTTCCGGCCAAGGCGTTGGCGCGGCGCGCTCTTGCCGCACAGCGCAGCCATCCGAATCGAGGTTTTGAACGCGGGAAAAAGACCCGTCAGCGCCGTGGCCGACAACACCGAAACCAGAAACGTCACCAATGTTTATGTCGAAGAAGACCGCTCCATCACCATAACGATGTTGTTTGACGAAGGGCACAGTCTGGAAGAACGTATCCTTGCCGAACAGTTTTCGCATTAAAGCACACTCAAAACTTCTCCTCAACGGACACCGAAAGGGATGAGTGCTGAATCCTGGTTACGTTTCCCTTCGTTCTTCAAAAGCCCGGCGGCGCGCATTACCCTTGCTATTTTTTTAGGCACAGTAGGTGGAAATATATTTGCCTGGACCGGCATCCCTCTTGCCTGGTTTCTGGGCGCCATGGCAACCACCATGATTGCCGCATTCAGTGGTTTACGGATCGAAATTCCTCGAATTTTCAGAAATGCCATGATTGCCGTGCTCGGCGTCATGATTGGCTCTGCCTTTACCGCTGAAGTCGTCGCGAACATGGTTGACTGGTGGCGAAGTCTGATCTTCCTCATACTCTTCATTATAGTGCTGACGGTTTTTATCTATTTATATTTCAAGAATATTTGTGGCTTCGATTCAACAACGGCATATTTTTCCAGCATGCCCGGCGGACTCACCGAGATGGCCGTTATAGGGGGCGCCAATGGCGCAGATATACGTACAATCAGCCTGGTTCACATCACGCGCGTGATTACGGCAGTCACAATCATGCCCTTATATTTTCGCTTCATCACAGGCGATACGATCAATACTCAGATATCAAATATTGACTCCACAATACCCTTAAGCGGTCAAGACGGCTTGATATTAGTGAGTTGTGGTTTGGGTGGCGCAATTGTCGGAAAGCTCTTGCGTCTTCCAGCTTATGCTTTGGTCGGCCCGATGGCAATCAGCATCGCCGTGCATTATTTTGACTTCAGTCATAGCACTCCACCCACTCTTGTTATCGCCGCAGCACAAGTTATCATTGGTGCTTCTATCGGTTGCCGTTTTTCCGGTTTTGCACTCGCCTCCATACGCCAAACTCTATTCGCCGGATTTGGCGCCGGCCTGATGATGACAGGAGCGGCCCTGATTGCAGCTTGGAGCGTCTCTCAGTTTGTCGGCGTAAGCAGTTCCGCCCTCATGCTTGCCCTGGCGCCAGGCGGCGTGGCGGAAATGGGTTTGATCGCCTTATCTCTAGGCGTGAGCACAGCCTATGTGTCCAGCATGCATATTATTCGTATCGGCATGATCGTATTGGCTGCCCCACTTTTCTTTCATCTGATGATGCGCCGCCAGACCGACACATAACCGATGTGACGGTTGCGCCATATATGACGTGCAGCAAGTCTTTTTGGTTTTAAACAAATGGAAAGAAGAACATCTCATACTAATGACATTGAAAATGAAATGTGTTTATAATTTCATTCCGTACACACGCATAACTTGAAGGGCCGTTGGAATATGGCAGATAAAAAATCCCACCATATCATCTCTCCTTCCAATATGCTTCGCGCAAAAGTTGGAGTAGATCCTGCCGCCCTTCACAAACAGGCTGTAGAGAGCGCCAATCAGGCATTAGATAAACTCAAGTCTGAATTCGCCGAGTGGATCGGTCAGGATCTGGAAAAACTGAAAAGCGCCCGTGATAAGGTTCGTGAAAATCCGAGCTGCGCCCAATCGATCGAAGACCTGAGAATTCGCGTGCATGACCTCAAGGGCCTGGGTACAACTTATGGATTCCCGATAGTGAGCCGAGTGGCAGCTTCATTAAGCAAGCTTATTGAAGACGTAGAAGAATGTGGCGCGCTTCCCATAGCGCTTGCCGACAACCACATCGACGCCATCATTGCCGTGGTTAGCGGAGGGATCACGACATCAGATGATGCGTCTTCAGTAGCGGTGGCCGAGACTTTGGAGCAGATGACAGAAAAGCATATTGCCGGCCTTTCATAAGGCACTGAAAAGACCTTACGCGGCCTTAGAGCCATCATGATTTTGCAGGCTTTTGATCAAATACTCAATATCATCCGTGTCGACATCTTGATATTGCGTTAAGATACGTTCGATCATCCGTGCACGAAATCTTTCTCTATCCTCGTCGCCGCCGTCGTTTTGCATCTCACGATAAACGTCAAGCGCAACACGGTAAGCAGGTAAGTAAATCCCAGGCAAGCCCGACCG
>JAJFIO010000137.1 GCA_021774915.1 Alphaproteobacteria bacterium | reverse complement strand
CCCCACTGCACTGATTTTTCCGTCTTCGATGAGCACAGTGCCGTTTTCCACCATGCCCGCCGAACCCATCGTGTGGAGAGCGCCGCCGATAATCGCAATATTTTCCGCATGCGCCAGGGTCAAAGGAACGTTTAAGAGAATAAAGGTGAGGAGTGCAATAAGGGTTTTCATTAGATGTCTCCTTCACCTGGTTGTCCCAGTTCAAAATCACTGACTGGCTGGATTGTGTCGTCGTTAAGGTCAAAGACCAGGGCGCCGTCTACATAAACTTTTTCCGCCCGTGTGTAGGTGCTGAACGGATCGCCGGTCCACAATACCACATCGGCCATTTTGCCAACTTCCAGAGAGCCTGTTTGTTCCTCTAACCCTATAGCTTTGGCTGGATTGTATGAAAGCCAAGCCCAAGCATCGGCCTTAGTGAAGGTTAAGCCGACCTTGTTGCCATCAGCGAGCGCCTTGGCGGCTTCTTGATTGAGTCTTTGAATACCTGATGGTGAATCGGAATGTACGATGGCGCAAGCTTTGGCCGTGGCGACAAGGGGGATGTTTTCGCGGATGCCGTCATAGGCTTCCATTTTAAAGCCCCACCAGTCGGCCCACATGGCCGAGCAGATCGAATTTTCAGCAAGGTAATCGGCTATTTTGTATGCTTCCACGGCATGGTGAAATGCGGTGATTTGGTATCCGAATTCTTTTGCGACATCGATCATTACTACCATTTCATCCGCACGGTAACAATGCATGTGAACCAGAATTTCTCCGTTCAGAACGCCCATCAGGGTATCCAATTCTAGGTCGCGTGTTGGCGCTTTTGCATCCTCGCCCGCTTCATGCTTTTCGTTATACTCATCCCATTTTTGTTTATACCCGGCAGCTTTGATCCAGGCTGCCCGATAACCCGCAACATTTCCCATGCGGGTGCCCGGCGCCCGGCCTTTGGAGCCGTATAATCGCTTCGGATTTTCACCGCATGCCATTTTCAAGCCATAGGGTGCGCTGGGGAATTTCATGCCCTGCACGGATCGGGCAGGAACGTTTTTGAGAACGACGGACCGTCCGCCGATCAGATTGGCCGAACCGGGAAGAATTTGCATGGCCGTGACCCCGCCTGCTATCGCGGACGCGAAGGCCGGGTCTTGCGGCCAGACGCTATGCTCGGCCCACACATTGGCGGTCACCGGGGAAGACATTTCATTGCCGTCTTCATGGGCGCCGCGCACTTGCGGCTGGGAATAGACGCCAAGATGGGAGTGAACGTCAATGATTCCGGGCGTCAGCCATTTGCCTGTCCCATCTATGGTCTTCACGCCTTCGGGCGCGGTCACCGCCGGGCCCACGGCTTTGATTTTTCCCCCTTCCATGAGTAAAGCGCCGTCATCGATGCGCCCGCCACGCCCGTCCAATATGGTGACATTGGTGACAAGTAAGGGCGCGGAGGGAAGGGCTTCGTAGGTGGAGGGATAGGGGTCGGGGTCAATGACAACCAGTTCTTTTTGTTCTTTGGGTTTGTCGTCATCGCCGGGTTTTTTCGTTTCGGAATTTTTGAACATGCCGGACTCAATGGCAACAAGAGAGGCTAACAGCGCAACAATGGCGAAGAGGGCATACGTCTTCAATGTCTGGTTTGGCATGAGAAATTCCCCGTGGCGAAATGGTGGGTTGGGCCATGACAGTTTGCGCGCCAATGGCTGACACCCTTTTTCTGCATAAACCCTATTGTATATGTTACTTGCCGCCAAGCCCTTTTAAGCAGGTGTGGGTTGTCTAAACCACGCCGCGAACTGGGTTTGAGGGGATGTTTATGGGGTGCTCTTTCATTGAAGCATTACAAAACGGTCATCGGAAGGTTGCAGGCGTGATCCGGCTCCACGGTGTTGCTCCCCAGCTTTAAGTATTGGAGATAAAAATGGAGTTCAATCCGGTGACCATCACGACTTCGCTTTTGATCATGGCTGCGATCGGGCTCTCGATTGGTGTGCTTCTATAATGATTGCTAAGTAGGAAGACAAAATCCTCCGGCACGGCATTGATTATGCCGGAGGTTTATTTCGCCAACAGATCCCGTCCATGAGGCCGATCAAAATCAAGTCGCGGTCCTAGGGGCACAATGCCGGTGGGGTTGATGGTACGGTGGCTGGCGTAATAATGGCGCTTAATGTGCTCAAAGTTGACCGTCTCCGCGATCCCGGGCGCTTGGTAAAGGTCGCGGAGATAGGCTGAGAGGGCAGGGTAATCCTCTATACGCTGACGATTGGTTTTGAAGTGCCCCACATAAACGGCGTCAAAACGAATGAGAGTGGTGAACAGACGCCAGTCAGCTTCTGTGAGTGTTGCGCCGCAAAGAAACCTCTGGGCCGTGAGACGTTCGTTAATCTGATCGAGAGCATCAAAAAGCTTTGTGAAAGCTTTTTCATACGCTCTTTGCGTGGTGGCGAAGCCGGTACGGTACACGCCGTTGTTAATCGCGTCATAGATAAAAGCGTTGACAGAATCGATCTCACTGCGCAGCTCGTCTGGGTAATAATCCAGACTATTGCCGGTGATCTCGTTAAAGGCGGAATTGAACATCCGGATGATTTCTGAAGATTCGTTCGAGGCGATGGTTTTGCGTTTCTTGTCCCAAAGGACCGGCACGGTGACCCGCCCGGTATAGTCAGGCTTGGCATGGGTGTAGATTTCATGAAGCATGCGCACATCTTTCACCGGTCCGTTGTTTTGGGCAGTGCTGCCGGAAAACGTCCAGCCCTTTTCAAGCATCAGCGGTTCGACCACACTGACATCAATATGTTTTTTTAAGTCTTTGAGTGTGCGAAAGATCAGCGTACGGTGCGCCCAGGGGCAGGCAAGCGAGACATAAAGGTGATACCGTCCGCTGGTCGCCGCAAAACCATCTTCACCGGTCTGGCCTGCCATACCGTCTCGGGTGACCCAGTTTCTGAACTGGGCGTCCTCTCGGATAAATTCCCCATCGTTCGTTTTGGTGTCATACCACTCATCGTGCCATGCGCCGTTGATCAGTAATCCCATTTTATGTGTCCTTTTAGGGTTAGAGCCGTTTTTATCTGGATGGAAGTGGCCCCAAGGGGTGCCAAGCGCAGCCCGGCGCTCTGCGTCGCTCACGCGAAGCCGCGCGCTTTAGTGCGTTGGGTTAAGCGATATAATTGCTTTAGAATTCGCGGCCGATCAAGGCATCAAGCGAATAGCGGCCCCCGCCTTTGACCCAGAACATGGCGGCGACAATCGTCCACAGCAGCGGATATTCATACCCGCCGTTGAACGCGAAGAAGCCGTTGCTGATATGTGTGCTCAGGGCGACGAGCAGCAGGATAACAATGGCGCCGGCACTGATGCGTGTGAGCAGGCCAAGGCTCAGCGCCAGGCCGCCGAAAAATTCCACCGAGCCTGCGGCCACGGCCGCCGGATAGCCGTTAGAAAGCGCCAGAGCGGATTGAAAATAGGCGCTGGTGCCCTCCAACCCCGGGCCGCCAAACCATCCAAAGAGTTTCTGTGCGCCGTGCGGCATCAAAAACAATCCGGCGGCGGCCCGCAGCATGACCGGGGCGATCTCTTCGGTTAAGTCATAAACGGGCCGCATAAAGGGTAAGATGAGCTTGGTCGGTGTCATCGCGCTCTCCGAAGTTTGAGGGTTCCAAGTCTGTGATGGGAAAGTAATACATTGATATATCCAAAACAATGAGGTTAATTTGAAACATATAGTTTCTTAAAAGGAACCAATTGATGGATCTCTATCGCGCCATGTCCGTTTTTGTCGCCGTCATTGACCGGGGTGGTTTTGCCGCCGCCGGGCGCGCGGTGGGTCTGTCAAAACCGATGGTGAGCAAGACAATTTCGGCTCTGGAAGAGCGCCTCGGGGTGCGTTTGATGCACAGAACCACGCGCCGATTGAGTTTGACGGATGATGGTCGGCACTATCTGGAACATTGCCGCTTGGTTCTAGATGAAGTGGCACGGGTCGAAGGGGCGTTGGGCGAGAAGTTGGCCATGCCAAAGGGCAGACTTAGAGTGAATGCGCCGGTGTCTTTCGGGCAGCGCTATATTGCCCCGCTCATAGGGGCGTTTCTTCTCACTTACCCCGAACTTAACGTGGAGATGATCTTAACTGATCGCTATGTGGATTTAATCGAAGAGGGTTTCGATGTGGCGGTCCGTATCGGCGGCGACCCGGCATCACCATTGATTGCCTGCCCTTTATGCCAAATGCGTCAGGGCATTTATGCCAGCCCCGCTTATCTGGAGGCTTGGGGCAAGCCTAAAAGCTTGAAGGAGCTCAAGAGCCATCAGTGTCTGGTTTATGTCCAGGGCACGCGTATTCGGCCATGGGTTCTGGGGGGGAGAAGCGGCATTCCCCAAGGTCATCTGGTGTCCAATAATGGCGATATCCTGCACGTAGCTGCGGTGGATGGGGCCGGACTTGTCTCGCTTCCCGATTTTTTTGTGAAAGACGACATTGCATCAGGCCGGCTTGTTTTGGTCGAGCAAGAGCCCGAAGAGCGCTCAGTTCCCGTTCGTGCGGTTTATCCCGAACGAAAATATTTGCCGTTGAACGTGCGGGTCTTTGTGGATTATATGAGCTCGGCTTTGGGCCCAGTGTGAGTGGTTGCCGGTTGCGGGAATTGGTTTATAGTGGTTTTTCGAGTTCAGAGGGATAAAGGGTCTGCGTGTTTTTAAGACAGGATTCACCTTCTGAGAGTTAAGCTATGATCCATGATGAGATCTATAGGGCGTCTACGGATGAAGTTGAGCATTAAGACATTCACGTCTGTTTTCCTTGTTGCCATGCTCGTCAGCGTGAAGGCGTGGGGCGCTGTATGCCTTGCAGACCAGGCAGGCTCTTCCCCGCAATCGCCATATGCCCAGAGTGCGCAACTTCTTCTCATGTCTCCTGGGCATAGTTCTGACAGCCAAGGCGCTGATCACAAAGCCGGGTTCGACTGCCTTTCCGCCTGTATAAGTGATGCGGCTTTGACTTTGACCTTTGATGAGACCGGGCGCGACTCCCATCGCGCCCAACCTGTTGCGGTGGCCGCAGCCTTACCAATTGTCCATACGAGAGATTTCTCCAATAGGGTATCTCATAGACTACGCCACCGGAATTTTCCCCGTCAGAACTTTCTATTGCGCACCCAGCGCACCCGCTGTTGACATTTCCATACTGAAAGCTTGAGCGCTTAACCACGCGCGACGCACTTAGACATCATCCGGGCAAGGGTGATGCGAGCATTCATTATGGAGGTTGAGTTCGCGATGAAAAGAGTATCTCCCCTGAACTATTGGAGCCGCCGCACCTGTGCTGGCTTGATTAGTATATTAACCCTCATGTCAGTTGCTTCCCTGAGCGCCCAGGAATTACAGATTGATGAAGCGGTGGCTGTGGCCATTGCGGGCGATCCGATCGTGCAGGCGCTTGCAGCAAAAGCCAGAGCTTGGGATGAGCGCGCCATTGCCGCTAAACAATGGCCGGATCCCGTGGTGAAAGTTGGTCTGGTCAATCTTCCGGCGCGGAGCTTTAGGTTAAGAAAAGAGAATATGACCCAAATTCAATTGGGTGTGCAGCAGGTTATCCCACGGGGCCGGACCTTGCCGATTGAATCCGAGCGCACACAGAGCCTCGCCTCAATCGAAAGGGCGAAAGAGCAAGATCGCATGGGACAAGTGGAGCTTCAAACCCGCGAGGTCTGGCTCTCTTTGTATTATTGGCTGGAGGCGCGCCGGATTGCCAAGGAAGAACGCCAAGCCTTGAGTAGTCTTATTGAAGCCATCGAATCTCTCTATTCGTCGGGCAAGCAAAATCAGCAAGATCTTATCGGCGCCGAACTGGAACGCTCGCTGGTTGATGACCATCTCATCGAAATCGATCGAGAAATCGCGGCGTCCCGTGCGGAGCTGGCGAAATGGATCAGTACGCGTGAAGCCGTCCGTGCCCTGCCGGATGTATTGCCCGCCTTACCCGAACCCAAGCCCTTAGCGATGATAGGTGAGGGACTGCCCACCCATCCGCAAATGATTGCCGCGGATGCTTCCGTGCGCGTTTCTGAGCGCGCCGTTGATCTCGCGGGGGAGGCCTATAAACCCCAGTTTCGTGTCGATCTCACTTATGGTTTTCGGAGCGGCGCGGACGTTATTGGCCGAGATCGTGAGGACTTTGCCACTGCAATGCTTTTTTTGGATGTGCCGCTCTTCACGAAGAATCGTCAGGACCGCAGACTGGCAGCCTCAAAATATGAGGCCTCGGCGTCGCGTTTTGATCGTACCGACAGGTTGCGGCAACTCAATCGTATGCTGGAGATGGAATACGCCAATTGGCAGAAGCTCGGGCAACGCGAAGCACTTTTCCGGCAAACCATTTCGAAGACAGCGAACCAGAACGCGCAGGCGGCCCGCAGTGCTTACCAGAATGACCTTGTGCCCTTCGCGGATCTCATCCGTGCGCAGCTCGCTGAGTTCGATACGAAATTGAGACTGGTTAAGGTGCGCGTGGATAAAGCCAAAGCGCAGGCTGTTCTACTTTATCTGACAGGAGAAGCATCATGATAAAGCTGTCAAAACTTCTCATTCCGGGTGTGCTGGCCGTGGGTCTCGTTCTCGGGTTTGGGCTTTCGCAATGGATGGCGCCTGACACCGCGCAATCTTTGTCTGATTCATCAACGCCTGGTGAGAGAGAAGTTCTTTATTGGCAGGCGCCCATGATCCCCGATTTTCGCAGCGACAAACCCGGCAAATCACCTATGGGTATGGATTTGATCCCGGTCTATGAAGATGAAACGGGATCTCAAAACGGTGATACGGAAAGCACGGTTTATGTGAAGCCCGGCATTACCCAGAATCTTGGCATACGCACGGAGAAAGTGCTTCGCGGGGATCTCAGCCGTCATATTGAAGCTGTCGGTTATATTGGCTATGACGAAAATAACATCACGAATGTCCATTTGCGCACAGATGGCTGGATTGAGGACTTGGCCATCCGTTCGGAGGGACAGCGTGTCAAAAAAGGAGATTTGTTGTTCAAAGTGTACTCGCCGACACTCGTCAATGCGCAAAGCGAGTATCTACAGTCCTTGAAAAGCAACAATGCAAAGCTGATCGAAGCATCCCACCTTCGGCTCCAGGCGCTTAATGTTTCCGACGATCAAATTGATGAGATCACTGCTCAAAGAACCATAAAACAGCTTGTCTCTTTTGTTTCGCCACAAGACGGTATCGTTGCGGCACTCAATGTCGTCGAGGGCACTTTTGTGCAACCGGGAACCAATGTTGCAACTTTAGCAGACCTCTCAACAGTTTGGGTGCTGACGGATATATTTGAGGATCAGGCGCCATGGACCAGGACCGGGCTGGCCGCTGAAGCGCGCCTGCCGTTTTTGCCCGGCGCCCCACGCCTTGGACGCGTTGAATTTGTTTATCCGACGCTTGATCCAGACACGCGGGCTCTGCGTGTCCGGTTGAAATTTGATAATCTGGACGAGGCGCTTAAACCTAATATGTTCGCCAATGTCACCATCAAAGCCGAACCCGTTAACAATGCCCTGATTATCCCTCGGGATGCCGTCATCCGGTCAGGCAATACTGAAAGGGTCATCGTTTCTGAAGAAGAAGGGCGTTTCCGGGCGGTTGAAGTTCTCACCGGTATGGAAAGCGGAGACATGGTGGAAATACTTGCCGGATTGACTGATGATGAAAGTGTCGTGGTGTCAGGTCAGTTTCTGATCGATTCAGAAGCCAGTCTCACAGGCTCCATTCGCCGCCTGTCGGGATCAGATCTGCAAGGCAGTGAGGAGGCCCGGCGCACGTTCGGTCACGGCGTGGTCAACAAAATTTTTCCCAGTCAAGGCATCGTCAACATCACTCATGATCCGATTGCCGATTTGGCGTGGCCTGAAATGACCATGGATTTTGAGGTGGCGCCGGACTTTTCGTTGACGGATATCCAAGTGGGTTCAGTCATTGATTTTGAGTTACAGCGCACATTGGAAGGAAGTTATCTGGTTGTATCGATTAAGCCTATTGCTCCTCAAAACGACAATTTGGAGCAAGGTCAATGATTGAAAAGATTATTGTTTGGTCGATCAAAAACCGTCTCTTGGTCCTGATATTCACAGCCGTGTTGACAATTTCGGGGATCTACGCGGTGCGGCAAACGCCTCTCGACGCCATTCCCGATCTGTCCGATGTGCAGGTGATCATCAAGACGTCCTATCCGGGCCAAGCGCCGCAAGTCGTTGAAGATCAAATCACTTATCCTCTCACAACGGCCATGCTGGCGGTTCCCGGTGCGGTGACGGTGCGCGGCTATTCCTTTTTTGGTGATTCTTATGTGTACATCCTTTTCGAAGACGGCACAGATCTCTATTGGGCGCGCTCCCGGGTATTAGAATATCTCAGTCAGGCAGCGTCTGATTTACCTGAAGATGTCAAACCGGCCCTTGGGCCCGACGCCACAGGCGTGGGATGGGTTTATCAATACGCGCTGGTCGACCGTACGGGCCAGCATGATATTTCGGAGCTTAGGTCCATCCAGGACTGGTTTCTGAAATTTGAACTTCAGGCCATTGCGGGTGTGTCCGAGGTCGCCACCATTGGTGGTTCCGTCAAACAATATCAGGTGATTGTCGATCCCGACCGGTT
>JAJFIO010000136.1 GCA_021774915.1 Alphaproteobacteria bacterium | reverse complement strand
CGCCATGCCGGCTTCAATAACAAGATCGATCATGCCCATGGACAGAAGCGTATAGCCATAACAATCCAGCGAATACCGGGCCAGGCGGCATTTTTTTTCCACTGCTTCATAGGCCGCGCGTTCGACGCCAGTCTCAAACATGTGAGGTGTTGTGCAGGTGACGATTGCTTGTGAGAGTGCGGCGCACGGCCGTGTGCGCAAGGCTTGCTCAGCGCCGCGTGTCCTGAGCCAGGCTTCACACCGTTCATGGGTGTTGATGCCGATATATCGTTCGCCCAGATAGGGTTGATCCACCACCCCTAAAAACGGGACGCCATTATGACCGAGGCTGATCAGAGTGCCCCAGAGAGGGACGCCGGCAATAAAAGATCTCGTTCCATCTATGGGATCGATGATCCAGGTTAAGGCATGGTCGGTGGGCTTGTTGGAGTGTTCTTCGCCGATGATCCCATGCTGGGGATAGGTTGCGCCGATCAATTCACGAATGACGTTCTCGGCTTGTCGGTCTGCGATCGTAACAGGATCGAAGGCTTGGCCGGAGGCTTTGTTTTCCACTTCAATGCGGGAGCGGAAAAATTCAAGGGTAATCTTTGCCGAAGCGTCTGCCAATTGGGCGGCGAAGTTTTCGAATTGTTTAAGCTCGGCGGGGTCGAATGCGATCACCTCTTAAAATCCCTTCTTACTGCGGCGCGATGACTGACCATTTTAAAATACGCTTGGGTCAGACTGTGCCACAGTTTGAGGGATATTTAACAAAGCATCAAGCAGCAGAATTCAGAGCTTTGGCTAAAGCGAGTAATTGCTGTCGTGGACCCTTGGCAAGACCATAATAGGCGCGCACGAGATCTATGGTTTCTTTGTTCTGCATGACATCGGCCTGAACCCTGTGCTCTGCTTGATCAGGCGTCTGTTTTTCGAGCTGATCAAAGAAGTATGTCACAGGGACATTCAAAGCGCGGCTGAGGTCCCAAAGCCGGCTCGCGCTGACGCGATTGGCGCCGCTTTCATATTTCTGTATTTGCTGAAAACGTATGCCTACAGTATCAGCTAACTTTTGCTGTGTGAGGCCGAGCAGCTTACGGCGATGCCGCATCTGTTGGCCGACATGGATATCAACTGGGTGTGCCATTGAACTTTTTTCACAAGACGTTTTGTCTCTGTGCTCCCTCAATTGGTTAACAAATGGTTACCAAATAATATTCAGGATGCAACATGTATGCCGGATGAGTAGGCCAAGCTGTTTTTCATGACCGGCGGTTTTGAGATTCATCAGCAAAAAAATCAGATTATCCATTTCTAGGCTTGAGCGGATTTATGATTAACAGAAGGTTAAGTTTGTGATTTGACAGGTTTTTGTATCAACGCGCGGGTGCGCTGTTCAACTTGTGCGCATAGTGCTTGAATTTTCGAAGGGAGAAGACTGTGAGGCTGAAATGGCAAGTCTCGTTTTTCGTGTCACGTCTGTTCTGAAACAGTTGGTAGTGTTGTTTGCCTATATCAATGAACCTGGAAATGGCGCATGTGTCATTTTTCGGGACAGAAGAAGCGCCGCTTCTCATGACAACGAAACCCTGTGGTCATTTAAAGCGCCGCGTTAATCCTAAAATAGGAGTGACGCCTGCTTGCCGGACTGTTTCAGCGGCAGCCTTGTCCGGGGTTTTTGTGTCTGTCGGTTAATCATTAGGCGCAATGTGAGATAGGAATTGCTCAGCTGATCTGGCCCAGGAAAACGTTAACGCCACACGCCTGCAAACCTGCGGCTCAGCCAAATTGAGTGCGCATCTGGCGGCGCGCGCCAGATCCCAATCTAAAGATCCCACAGGTCTTTGGCCTAGAATATCAAGAGGGCCGGTCACCGGATAGGCCGCCACAGGGATACCGCTTGCCAATGCCTCAAGGAGGACAAGGCCAAACGTGTCCGTGAGACTGGGAAAAACGAAAACATCACTGGCCGCATAATACCGCGCCAAAGTTTCACCATGATGTGGTCCCGCAAAACAAGCTTCGGGGAAACGGGCTTTGAGATCAGCAAGCTGCGGCCCGCCACCGATAAGTAATTTTGTGCCTTCAAGATCAAGTTTGAGAAAAGCTTCAATATTTTTTTCTATCGCGATACGCCCCACATAGAGCCAGACAGGCCGCGGCAAATCCAACCAGACTTTACTGCGGGGGTAAAACAAAGTGGGATCAACGCCGCGGGTCCAGAGGCGCAGGTTTTCAAATCCCTTCGTATGCATTTCTCTTCTTAATGATTCAGTGGCCACCATGGTTCTGGCTGCCGGCCGGTGAAACCAGA
Organism: Alphaproteobacteria bacterium; assembly: GCA_021774915.1. Taxonomy (GTDB): domain Bacteria; phylum Pseudomonadota; class Alphaproteobacteria; order SMXP01; family SMXP01; genus JAJFIM01. The sequence goes on along the minus strand of JAJFIO010000136.1, from coordinate 36,477 downwards.
GTAATGCTTTATAAGTCCACTTTACGGGTAGGGCTGTGCGGGCATGAATATATTCGGGAAACCTTGTGTGGTATGAGGTGGTGAATTTGAGTCCCTGGCGCAGACAATATTTACGGGCGGCAAGCCCCAGTGGCCCTTCTGTGGCAATGTGAACGACATCGGGCCGGAAAGCACGAAACGTCAAGGCCACATGATGTCCGGGAAAAAGCGCCAAGCGTATCTCCGGATAAGTAGGGCAGGGCACGCTGCGAAGGGAGCTTCCTTCCAAAATAAAAACGTCATGCCCCAGCCTGGTCAGTTCTTCTCCTAAAGACTCGAGCGTTCGCACAACGCCATTCACCTGTGGATGCCAGGCGTCGGTAACGATCAAAATCCGTAAATGCTGCTGAAGCGCGCAGGGCACTCTGCGCGGATTGCGGTCGTAGTGTCTTTGTAGGTGGCGCGTCAATATGTCTATAAGTATTAATTGATTCAGCGGCGGGACAGTGACTACAATTAATTTGTAGCATGGGTTTTGTGAAAGCTTATGCTATTCACCCTTTTTAGGGTGTTTCCTCCCTAAACTTGGGCCGCTTGTGATTTACTCAGGCGGCCTCTTTAGTGTTGGAATGATCAGCAAAGTGAGGCTGCATTCAGTGCGGAAAGGTGCTGGATCAGTTTGCCCATGTCCTGTGCGATCTGCGGCAGGCGAGGGGCCCGAACCATACGGTCTTCATCCATATACAGGCCCCGGTTTATTTCGATTTGAAGAGCATGCACATTTTTCATGGGACGGCCATAATGGTCTGTTGTGTATCCCCCTGCATAGGGATTGTTGCGCGTTACGGTGTAACCGAGCGCGATGAAGCTTTCTTCCACAAATTGCGTCAGACCCGGCGCACAGGAGGTTCCAAAGCGATCGCCTAATACAATATCCGTGAGTTCGTTCCCATCATCGGATTTTAGGTGGCTCTTTGTGGAGGGCATGGAGTGGCAATCAAACAGAACGGCAAATCCAAAGCGCGCTTTGGTCTCTTCCAATAATTGCCGCAGGCACTGATGATAGGGCATGTAAAGCGTATCGATGCGGTGTTGCACTTCGGCAAAGAACATTTTTTGATGATAGATTTCAGCGCCATCTGTGACCACACGTGCGATTGTGCCCAGGCCTCCCGCCACACGCAGTGAACGCGTGTTGACAAAGGAGGGCAGGGAATCGGCAAACATGCATGGATCCAATTCATACGGTTCGCGGTTGGGATCTATGAAAGCGCGGGGAAATAGGGCGTGGAGCAACGGGGCTCCGGCTGTGGGAGCGCAGGCGAACAGTTCATCCACAAAGCCATCTTCAGATCGCCTGAGTGACATAAGGTCGAGGCGGGACGCAGCCAGGAATTCCGCCGGATAGTTCCGCCCACTATGAGGTGAGGCGAAGACAAAAGGCAGTATTTGCTGAGCCGGCTGGAGGACCTGATAAGGCCGGCAAAATATGCCCTGATCAGGAGGGACGTCCGGATTCGGCTGTGCTAATGGCGGGTAAACGTTCATCACCGTAAAAATAGCCCGGCGGCGCCCTATGATGCAACCGCTAGAGCCGGTTCCCAGCGTTTTGAGGGATATTTTGGCGCTTTTTGGGTGGGGTGTTTTCAATCACTGTTTACCCTTTTACAATAGACTATACATGATTTGCATTTCACTGGAATTTGGTTGGGTGAGGTCCGCCCGGCCCTGATGCTTCAGTGTTGACATAGCGGGCCTTGTGTGGGGAGCCAATATGGCGACTATTTTGTTAGCAGAGGACGATGAGTCCATGCGAAATTTTTTGGCTAAGGCCCTTCAGAAGGCTGGCCATGAAGTGAGTGCGTTTGGGCAAGGAGACTTGGCCTTAAAGTTTCTGGACGAGCAAGGCTTTGATCTGTTGTTGACGGATATTGTCATGCCGGTGATGGATGGCATTGAACTGGCTCGGCGCGCCACCGCACGATTTCCCGAGATGAAGATTATGTTTATCACCGGATTTGCCGCCGTGGCCTTGAACCCTGACAACAAGGCGCCCAAGGAAGCCAAAATACTCTCCAAACCCTTCCACTTACGCGATCTGGTGAGCGAAATAGATCGGATGCTGGCGGCGTGACGGATCAAACATCATGAATTTCTTATCTTCTTATCTTCTGATCTTAGCTTTATTCTGTGCGACATTGGACTTGTGACGAATATATGAGTTCGGCCTGTCCTTAATGGTATAGACGAATTTGCCCATAGAATAAGGAATATGACCCATGTCATCACGGTACGGTTTGATCAGCGCCGCATCTATGTTTCTTGCCATGTTGGTTTCGGTTTTGACCGTGCCTGTGGCGTCGGCGCATGACGAAGATTTAAATTTTACCACGATTGAAATTTTTTTGCGGGCAGAAGGTTATGATCTGACGAGAATAAGTGATGAGACCCTAAGACTTAAAACCAGTAATTATGTGGTGCTCATCGTAGTTAAGGGTAAAGACGGCGATATCAGCTATATATCTTTCCTAGACGGCTATGACTTAACCAAGCAGAATTATGAAATTTTGAACCGGTTTAACCACAAGAACAAATTCGGGCGCGCCTATTTCGATAAGGATAAAGATTTGGTTTTGCAGATGGACCGTAATGTGGCGGGAGGTATGACCCAAGAGAACATTCTATCGGATATGAATGTGTTTCTATCACTTCTGAAGCAGCTGTCCAAAGTCTATCAGGGAGAGCTCGGACGTTAAGATCTGTGGCGGTGTGGTTTGTTACTTGGTCCCGCCGCGTGCGAGAACGACAGAGCAACTAACGGAGTTTATCCCCCAAGCCGTAGCGGAAATGCGTGCGGCATTATAGCGCGTGCCTGTCAAAATCCTAAAGTGGTAGTAACTCTATGTATTTTATTCATCCATATTAAAGGCTTTTCTGGTTTTTTGATGTGGGTGCTTGCAAGAGAGAGTACCAGCAATCGTAAGCTGGGTTTATATGCCAATGGAACAGATTCGATCATCGCAGGACGTCTTTTCCAGACTTCCTCAAGAAGAAAATGTAACCAAAATTCTATCCAATCTGCTAAGCCGAGAACGTATGGCAGCGGCAAAATTCTCCTTCAACACGCGCCGTATACCATCTGAGGCTATGGTTAGTCTCCTTACGGGAAAGGTTTCACCGTCCGTGGGAGACCTGGTCTTGGCACGGATTACTACTATTGGTCAGCATACACGGCTTCAAACACAAGAAGGGCGGCGCGCCCGATTGTATAAAGGCGATGAAGTCGTCGTTTGCTATGGCAACAGATATGCCGCAAAGCAGTTTGAAGCGATTGTTCCGCGTTCTCTTAAGCGGTGTAATCTGGTGGCGTCCGGCGGGCTGGCGGCCACAGTCACTTCAAGTCATACCCGGATGAAAAAAGCGACGGAAATCGAACCCCTTGGTCTTATTGGAGATTCGGGGGGGCGGCCGATCAATCTGGCCGATTGGTCTCTCCCGTTTCGTCCAGCCAATTGTGATGCGCCTAATCTTGTTATTGCTGTTGCCGGTACGGAAATGGACGCCGGGAAAACGACCACGGTGGCTCATATCATCAAAGGTTTGCACAGAGCCGGGTTTGGTGTCGCTGCAGCGAAGGTGACGGGTACCGGCGCTTGCGGGGATTATTTGGAAATGTGCGACGCGGGCGCCACTACCGTATATGATTTTGTTGACGCCGGGTTTCCTTCGACTCACCGTATCTCTATGGAAGATCTTGAGCGAATATTTTCTTCGCTCATTGGTAATCTGCAAGCGGCAAAGCCGGATGCAATTGTCATCGAGGTGGCGGATGGAATACTCCAAAAGGAAACCTCTGCGGTGATGTGCTTGCCGCTCTTCAAGAATATTGTGAACAGCGTTGTCATTTCTTCAGGCGATACCATGGGGGCAAAGGCCGCGGTCGAATGGCTGGAGCGCTTCTCCCTTCCGGCTACTGCGATCAGCGGACGGGTTACTGAATCGCGTGTTGGAGTACAAGCCACAGAAGAGGCAACTGGTTTGCCGGTTCTCAATATAAGATCTCTCGCGAACCCGGAGAAAATTGGTAATCTCGTGCCTAAGATTTGTACGCCTGCGCTACGAGTTTTAGGTGACAGATTTTGAACCTTTTTTTTGACTTCTTGAAGCAACGGAAGGTTGCTGCGGCGCGCTTGGTTGGCAATGGCTTGGGACAGGCAGCATCTAATATCGTCACGGTTATCTTTATTCAAAGAATTTTCGATGGCTTTATCGTCAGTGACGGCGCTGCCGTTGCGGACGGCCTCACCCTGCTTGGTGCTGGGCTCATCACTGCCGGATTGTTTGGAGCTTGGCTGCGTTTTGACGAACGCGTGCAAAGCGAGCGGCTGGGGCAGGATTTCGTTCACCGTTTACGCCTGAGACTTTTTAACCACTTGGCTAAAGTCAGTCCCCGTGTGCGCGCCTCGCGTGCGCAAGGGGGCGTCATGCTGCGGTTTGTGAGTGATTTGACCGCCTTGCGGCAATGGGTAAGTTTGGGATTGGCGAGACTTATTGTTGCAGGTGTGGGAATAACGGGAACGCTTTTAGCCTTGTTTTTTATCAACTGGCAATTGGCGCTTATGGTAAGCGCCGTGGTCACCTTGGGCGGGGTTGTTTCGTTGGTGCTCGGCAAGCCAGTGGAAGCGGCTGTAAGGGAGGCGCGTAAGACCCGCACCTATCTGGCGAATAACGTAACCGAAAAGCTCAGCGCTATGACCACGGTACAGGTACACCGCCAGCGCTCACGAGAAGTTGGCCGGATTGGTAAGCAGAGTAAGCGTCTGCAAAAGGCCATGGTGCAACGCGCCCGCCTCATTGGAGCCTTGCGCGGTGTCACACAAGGTACGATCGGCCTCGCGTCGGCCGGAACATTGTTGCTGGGCGTCGCGCAAGTATCTACGGGAAACGCATCACCAGGCACAGTAGTTGCGGCGATGAGCATCGTCGGATTGCTGCTCATGCCGCTTCGCCATTTTGGCCGGGTATACGAATATTGGCATAGCGCCCGTGTCTCTCAGCAGAAAATTTCTGAAATATTGGCGCTGCCGCACATGACTCGACGCAAACAGCAAACCAAGCGCCTGAGACGAAGCGCTCAGCGCATCGAATTTCAACAGGTCACGGTTCCGGGCGCTTTAGACAAATTCGGCGCCATCGCTCAGCCAGGTAGGAAAATAGCGATTGTTGGGCCCAACGGTTCCGGCAAATCAACACTTTTTGGGCTTGTGATGCGTCTGATTGAACCTGAAAAGGGTAAGATCATGCTGGACGGCGTTGACGTGCGCAGCATTCGGCGCAGTTCGCTGCTGCGCGCTATTGGTATTATGAGTCCTGACGTTCCTCTTTTGCGTGGATCCATCAGAAAGAATCTGTGTTACCGACATCCCGGCGCTTCTGAAGAAGAAATAAACCATGTTTGCCAAATCACCGGCGTAGACGAAATACTTTCTAAACTTCCCCAGGGGGATCAAACCAGGCTAACAGAGCGTGGCCTTAATTTATCGCTGGGGGAACGGCAGCGTCTCTCCTTAGCACGGGCCTTGCTGGGTGCGCCCAAAATATTACTCTTGGACGAAGCAGACGCCAATCTCGATACTGGTGCGAAAACAAAGCTTGCGCAGATTCTCTCTTCTTATGACGGCACCGTCCTTCTAATTACTCATGACCAAGAATTTATCGATCACGCTGATGAAATCTGGCACCTCGATCATCAGCCATTGATGCTAATTGAAAACCGCACGCCTACCAAGCCAGTAAAAGTGGATCGCGTTGGCGGACAAGAAAATGGGGGGAGCCGGATATGAACCTCGGTGTAATCAAGGAAAGCTCACCCGTTATAGTTCTTAATGCTACGCGTATCGTGCAGAAAAAAATCTATTCTTTCTCGACTGAGGGACGGTCACGACCCGATTGTTTCGTGCGTTTGCCATCCAGCTTTGGGCCTGATTCTCCCATCATCATTACCGTGCATGGCATCACCCGAAATCCTCTAGAGCATATGATTCATTTAGCTCCGTGGGCAGATAAGTATGGCGCTGTTCTTGTTGCTCCAATTTTTTCGACGAGATTATACCGGGGTTACCAACAGTTATTGTGTAGAGATAAACTCAACCGTGCTGATCACTTTCTGGATCAGATCCTGACGGAGTTGACTGATCGCTTGGGTTTAACAAGTAGTAAACTCCATTTTTTTGGTTTTTCCGGCGGCGGCCAGTTTGTACACCGATATGCTATGGCATATCCCGACAGAGTTGCCGCGGCGGCGGTTGCGGCAGCCGGCTGGTATACCTTTCCTGATCCCGCACGGGCCTATCCACTGGGAATTGGCAAATCGGGTGATTTAGAAGATATCAACTTTGGTGTGGCAGAATTTCTAAAAATCCGGTTTTTGGCCCTTGTCGGAACGCTCGATACCAAGCGGGATAAGAGCCTGAACCAGTCGACAGAGATTTGCTCTGTTCAGGGAGATACGAGGGTTGAACGGGCCAGGCGGTGGGTCACTGCGATGAATAATTGCGCCAATGAAATGGGCATGGAGCAAAAATCCCGGCTCATAGAGATTCCAGGTGTCGGACATTCGTTCAAGAAGTGCATGGTCGACGGAAATGTTGGGGAAAGAGTATTTGAGTTTCTATTCGAGTCAGAAAAATGCAAGGGGAGCTAGAGCTGTCCCATGAGGTTGACCAGTTGGAGAGGGGAAACAATGAAAACTTTATATAATAAATTGATGGAAGATGTCATGAAACATTCGAGAATGATTGTAGCACTTGCCGTGGCTTTTGCTGGAAGCGTCTCTCCGGCGCTCGCTGGGGACGTAGAATTTGGCAAAAAAGGTTTGGTCTATGAAAGCGAAGACGAAAATATCGAATTCAGGATCGGCGGTCGCCTTCATCTTGATACGGTGGATTTCGACTCCGATATCACGCCTTTTAACGACACCACCAAGGTGCGGCGCGCCCGCGTCTATGGATCGGTAAAGTTTGGCGATTGGAAAATAAAAGTAGATCGGGATGTTGGTGGTACATCAAAAGGATGGAAAAATGTCTGGCTGCGATATTCCGGTTGGGGTAATTCGAATATTACCGCCGGAAATCAAATCCCACCTTTCGGTCTTGAGAATGTCGGTAGTTCAAATAATCTGACATTTATGGAGCGCGCCTTACCAAACGCCTTGAATGCGCGGTACGGTGTGGGCGTCAAGTTCGCCACGTATGGAAAATCCTGGACAGCCGCTATCGGCGTATTCGGAGATGCGATTGGCACTGGTGAGAATGCGAAAAACAAAGGCAAGAATATTTCCAGCCGTGTGACCTTCGCGCCGATAAAGAAAAAACGTCTCTTTGTGCAAGTAGGCGCCTCTTTGAAGTATGAAGAGGTTCGCGACGATAAGGGTTTCCGTATTCGAACGTATCCTGAGGTGGGTATTGCAAATGCTCGTTTGCTCACCACGGGCACCTTGCTGGATGTTGACGATACGATATCGTATGGCGTTGAAAGCGCCGTGGTGATGGGGCCGTTCTCCCTTCAGGGCGAATATATGCACTCCATGATTAACCGGACCGCGAGCAGTAACGCCGATGTTGGTGGTGGTTATATTCAGGCAAGCTGGTTTATCACGGGAGAGTCGCGCCGGTATAGCAAGAGGAATGGAACGTTCCGCAGCGTTAAGCCCCGCGGTATTTTAGGCGCTGTGGAAGTGGCGGCCCGCTGGAGCCGATTCGATCTTACGGACGGGCCTCTTCTGGGCGGTATCCAGGAAAACTGGACAATCGGCGCTAACTGGTATCTCGGCAGGAACTTCCGTCTTATGGCGAACTATATATTCATTGATGCCGCTCCGAATTCTCTGGGGCTTAATGAAGAGCCAGAGGCACTACAATTCCGCGGCCAACTTAATTTCTAATTAAGCGGATGTGATTCAACGTGGAAGCAGGCCTCTATATCTGAAAGGATGTAGGTCTAAGGCAAAGGGTGTCAAGTCGCGAGAAAATTCCGGGTTGGAAATAGAAAAACCTGAATTTGAATTCGAGCATTCTATGTTTTTAAGATTTGCATAAGGGCTTGCCGGGAAGGCCCCTTGAAATTTGACTTAACTCTGCTCACGCAGCCACTTCTTATCTAACTACGAAGGGCTTCCTTGAAGGGAGATTGTCCCTTCCTCAAAGGGTGTCAATCACGGCCTTCATCTTGACACGTACGTTTTGGGCGACTTCTTTGAGTTTTGGATTGTCCACCGCCTGCATGGAAGCCGCTGGATCGACAGCGGAGACCTCTATGCCTGCATCGCTTTCCTGAACGATCACATTACATGGAAGCATGGTGCCTATCTTATCTTCTACTTGAAGGGCCTGGTAAGCCAGTTGTGGATTGCATGCTCCTAAAATTCGGTATTTGCGGATATCAACATCAAGTTTCTTCTTCAATGTTGCCGCCACATCGATATCGGTGAGAATGCCAAAGCCCTGCGTTTTTAATGCGGCGGTGACTAAGTCAACAATTGCATTATAATCGCCTTGTACCGTTTTTGAAAAGTGATATGTCATGATAGTGCCTCATGCAGGGATGATGTGTGAAAGTGCTTTACGGTCATGTTGTTTTAATCTTCACATCAATGCTATCAGATTGAATCTCCCCCCAAGCCTGACGGAGGATTCGAGTCGCAGAGTGAAGGAATAGACTGGCCATTATACCAGCGACAATGAGATCCGGCCAGCCAGTCTTTAAAGACCAAACGCCGCTGGCGGCAAGGATAACTGCAAGGTTACCAATCGCATCATTGCGGCTGCACAGCCAAACAGAACGGACATTAGAATCTCCATCCCGGAAACGCAGGAGCAAGAGCGCACTGATGGCATTGGCTGCAAAGGCGAGGACGCCAACAATGCCCATCATCGCGGCATCGGGAATGCCTATGTAAAATACGCGATAAATAGTCGATCCCAACACCCATAGGCCCAGGGCGGCGAGGGCGAACCCTTTAATCATTGCCGCGGTAGCGCGCACCTTTAGTGCGCGACCGACGACGTAAAGACTGATGGCGTAGGTCGCTGTATCTCCAATAAAATCTAGGGCATCTGCCTGCAAAGACTTCGACTGCGACGCAACACCGGCCATCATCTCAACCACAAACATCAATCCGTTAATGGCGATGACGATCCACAACACCCGTCGAAAATCTCGTGAATTGCCTTCGAATTTAACTTCGCAAGTACCGCATCCAGACATTTTTTCCACTTCCCTTGTATTCAAGAAGCTTAAGTCTAATATCTACAGTCACTATAGGTTCAAGAGGAAAATACGGTGACATTGCGAGATATTTCAATTGGTCGTCTTGCCAGGGATGCCGGATGCAAAGTCCAGACAATTCGGTATTACGAACAGATTGGTTTGCTGCCAGAGCCGCCACGCACGGCAGGAAATCAAAGGGTTTATGATAAAGTGCATGTAAAGCGGCTCTCCTTTATTCGGCATAGTCGTGAGTTAGGGTTTTCTCTCGACGCCATTCGCGAGTTGTTAGTATTGAGCGATGACCCGGATCAGCCTTGTGAAACCGTTGACCGGGTAGCCAAATCTCATTTAAGCGAAGTGGTGGAAAAGATCGCTCGGCTTACATCATTAAAAAGTGAACTAGAACGCATGGTCAAGCAATGCAAAGGCGGACGTATTGGCGCTTGCCGTATCATTGAGGTGTTGGCCGACCATTCGCACGCGCACTGTTTGACAGATCATAGCGCATAGCGCTAACGCACGCCGTCCTTATCGTCTCAGCTTCCCGAATTTGCTCAATATTTGTCAGGACGATGGAGTGGGAGTGAGGAGCTTTAGGACGGCTACGGTAGATGACGGACAGTCTTTTTTATGCCACCGGGTAATGTTGGCGTTTTTAGCCGATTTTTTTGAGGCTGATCTCAGCCGCGCCGTCTGACCCTAAAGGATGCCCCACTTGCGGTTAAAACTTGCATCAGGGCATTTCAGCGGATATATGAGGTGCCTCACCTTATGGCCCCGGTTAAGACGTCTTTCGCGTCATTGAGAATTTGATTGTTTGGGCCATAGAGCGGGCGCGTAGCTCAGTGGGAGAGCACTACGGTGACATCGTAGGGGTCGTTGGTTCAATCCCAACCGCGCCCACCATTAATCTCATTGCCGGGAGCTAGGTTGCGTGAAACGTGTCCTATTTGCTCTCCTGAAGGCTTCTTGGTAGCTTGCATGGGCTCTTAACGATTACGATGGTGAGGCCAATTTATGGATAAGATATTTCTTTCCGCTGATGGGTTGCTCAAAGATTCATTCGAACTTGGCATTCGTATTTTCGAAAGTGGTTACCGCCCCTCTTATATTGTTGGCGTGTGGCGGGGAGGGACACCCATAGGCATCACCGTCCAGGAAGTTCTGGAATATTGCGGTGTCGCCAATGATCATCTTGCTGTGCGCACTTCTTCCTATCTGGGCATAAACAATCAAAGCGATATCGTGCGTGTCTACGGCCTTGAATATCTCGTTGATACAATCAACGCTGATGATCAGTTGTTGATTGTGGATGATGTGTTTGATTCGGGCCGCAGTGTCGATGCCATTATAAAGGAGTTGACAACACGTTGTCGCCGGAACACGCCTGCGGATATTCGTGTAGCAACCGTCTATTACAAGCCTGAGAAAAACAAAACAGATCGCATTCCCGATTTTTATATTTATGAAACGGAAAAATGGCTTGTCTTTCCACATGAACTGGATGGATTGAGTGCCGAAGAAATTCTCAAACACAAAGCCTTCCCGCCTCGGGGGCTTGAGATGGCAAAAAAGCGCCAGAGCGCTTGAGTGGCAAGCTTTATCGGTTCATGCGAATGTGCGGGTAAATGAATTACGGCTTGATGAAGCCATAAAGTCGCAAACGCGCAATGCCGCCATCGGGCAGAATATTGATGCGGATCAGGCGAATGGGGTCATGGGAAATGATTTCGGATTCAAAAATATGTTCTTGATCCATTGATAATTTTTGCTCTGGCAGCAGAGTGGGCCAGGACAAGGAGTGTGTCTCTATATCCTCGATTTGCGTGATTGTGTCCGAGCTTGCCTGAAGGGAGCAGGAATCAGGGTAATTTCCTTTGAAGTGTTGTGTGTCGATAAGGATCTTTTGAACAGAACCAATGTGCCCGAGTTCTATTATGCCCCAATCATTGCCGGGTTCCCGGCGCCGCCGGGTTTCCCAGCCGTCACCCATGTTTGTCGCGCGACCGGGCGCGATGATGTTTTCCAGTCTGCCAAAATGTTCGTCATTTGCGGCAATAGGGCGGCCACCGTTTTCAAGAGCAACCAAGTCGATCGTTTCTGCCGGGTTCGCTGAAGACCAGTCCATATCGATTTGGCCGTACACACGCAGCCGCGCCACTCCGCCGTCGGGGAAGATGTTCAGGCGAACATGCGTGAAGGCCTGGTCACTCTGGGCGGTCACTATATTGTGGCGGTTTCCCTGAAGTTCTTTTTGTGGGGTAATTTGGATCCATGAGGCATCCGTACCAGGAATAATATCATCGCATTGACAGGCATCAATAGATGCGGAAGAGGGGAAGTTTCCCGTAAAGTGTCGTGTGTCGATGTCAATGCTGTTTATTTGTCCGCGATGACCTAGCCGGATGATGCAATAATCATAACCGCCGTCCCGGCGACGGCGGCTTTCCCAGCCATCCATCCACTTACCATGATCATCATATTTATCGGGGATGAAAACAGGTTCTTGGGAAAGAATAAGGCGCTCTTTAGGGGCAAAAAAATCATCTGTTGCAAAAACAACCTGTGCGCCTAATCGTGGTTGTGCCAGGTCAATCCATTTGGTGTTAATGATATTACTCATAATGGTTTTTCATCAGGTGTTGGTTTCGTCTTGATCGCAAGCAAGTGCGGTCAGGCGCAGGTAAGCGATTTTGTGAATTTCCGACATGGCGGTTTGGAATTCTTGACTTGCGGTATTCTCAAGCCGCCGGGAAAACAATTCCAGAATTTCTGATCTCTGCAAGTTTTTGACGGCCAGGATAAAGGGAAAGCTGAGCTTTTCTTTGTAGGCGGCATTGAGTGTTTGGAAATGCTTAAATTCTTCGGCGCTGCATTGATCAAGTCCTGCGGATGATTGTTCCAGCGCAGAAGAACGGGTCAGAGTGTTCGTTGTGGTCGCCCGACTCGCCAAATCGGGGTGCGCACGGATCAGCGCGTATTTATTGCTTTCACTTGCATGATCGACGATAGACTGTGCGGCCTGGGCGAAGCCTTCCGCTGTATCGATCTCGCTATGGGCTACGGTGCGCCAGAGTGTTTCAGCCACCCAGGGCGAATTTTCATAGATCCCTCCATAAATTTTCAGGAACGCGGCCTTGCTTAAACTGCTCGGTTTGTTCCGGAGAGGAAGCGTCACCTTTTCATTCATGACGGGCCTGCATTGGTCATGGGATGCTGGCTGCGCCAATGCCGGGCAATGTCCACGCGCCGGCAGATCCATACATCACTGAATTGTTTGGCGTAGGAGAAAAAGCGATCAAGCGCAGCAATTCTCCCTGGACGGCCAGCAAGCCGGCAATGAAGTCCGACGGACATCATTTTGGGATGTGTTTTGCCTTCATCATAGAGCACGTCAAAGGTGTCTTTCAGATAGGTGAAAAACTGATCACCGCAGTTAAATCCTTGCGGTGTAGCAAAACGCATATCGTTGGCGTCAAGCGTGTAGGGGATCACCAGATGGGGTTTGTCGTTGTTGCTGACCCAGAAGGGCAGATCGTCACTGTAGTCGTCGGCATCATACAAAAAGCCCCCTTCTTCCATCACAAGGCGGCGGGTGTTGGGGCTGGTGCGGCCGGTATACCAGCCCAGCGGCCTGAACCCTGTTATCTTCTGGTGCAGGGCGATGGCTTGGTTCATATGAGCGCGTTCGGTCTCTATGTCCACATCCTGATAATTGATCCAGCGATAACCATGGGAGCAGATTTCATGGCCGTCTTTCAGGGCCGCTTCCGCCACCGCCCGGTTGCGGCTCAATGCCATGGCGACGGCGAAAAGGGTCACAGGGATCTGATGTTTACGAAAAAGCCCAAGAAGCCGCCAGACCCCCACCCGGGAGCCGTATTCGTAAAGCGATTCCATGCTCATATGACGCGCGCCTGGCACCGGGGCGGCATTGATGATCTCTGAGAGGAAAGTTTCCGCGCCTGGATCGCCATGGAGTACGCAATTCTCAGATCCCTCTTCGACATTGAGGACGACCTGAAGCGCGAGTCTCGCCCCGCCCGGCCAGCGTGGGTCTGGCGGGGTTTGGCCATATCCGATCATGTCGCGAGGATAGGAAGAGGGCATAGACTTCACCAAAATCTGTCTTGTTGGAGCATCAGCTGTGACGTGATGCCTCGTATAATGCATTGGCGCCTCAGAAATGAGGCCCCAGTTTTTCATTTTGTCCATTAGATTGTTAAGTAATATAGCCATTGATTGTCAACAAAATGCACTGCATATTGAATGATATTGTGAAAACCTATGGCTGAATACATTCCCTTGGCCAATGGAGGTTGAGGCGTGTCCGGTTTAACGACTCATATTTTGGATACAGCGCGAGGGTGCCCGGCCGGTGGTGTCGCGATTCGCCTCTATGAGTGTGAGCGCGGCGCCGGTCCGGATGTTTTGATAGTGGAGACGCGGTCCAATCAGGATGGCCGGTGCGAGGCCCCCCTTCTGGAGAAAGGGGCCATGAAAGCTGGGCGCTATCGCCTGGAATTTGATGTCGCGGATTATTTTCGCGCCACGGGGCTAGATCTGCCCAATCCGGCCTTTCTGGATATTGTCACGATCTCTTTTGGCATTGCGGAGCCCGGCTCCCCTTATCATGTGCCCCTGCTCCTATCGCCCTATGGGTACAGTACATATCGAGGCAGTTAGAAGACGTGTCAGATGTCATTCGCTTCATTCTTGATGGGCAGATTCAGGCCGTTCACAATGTGGATCCTGAACTGACACTCTTGAATTTTCTGCGTACTCACTGGCGGCGCACCGGAACCAAAGAGGGCTGCGCTGAAGGGGATTGTGGCGCGTGCACCATTGTCATTGGTGAGATGCGGCGCGGGGCAGTGCATTATCGCGCGATCAATGCATGTATTCTTTTTCTTCCCATGCTGGATGGCAAAGAGCTGATGACGGTGGAGAGTTTGCGCGGGCGTGATGGATGGCTTCATCCGGTTCAACAGGCCTTGGTCGATCATCATGCGTCGCAATGCGGGTTTTGCACACCGGGGATCGTTATGTCGCTTTATGCGCATTACCTGAATAGGGGGCCGGTCGATGTGGCCACCCTCAATGATGTGCTGGCGGGAAATTTGTGCCGGTGCACGGGGTATCGCCCCATCGTCGCCGCCGCGCAAGTTATGTATGACTACCCCTCGCCATCCGGTGGCCTGGGAGATACTGAAACGCAAACTCTTTTGGCCTCCATCCAACGCACGTCTATGCTGGCTCTTGTGCATGAGTGCACCCGGTCCGGTGTGATGAAGAAGTTTTTCGCGCCCAGAACACTTGATGAATTGTCAGAAGCGATCGGCGCGCATGACGATGCCGTGATTTTGGCAGGGGGCACCGATGTGGGCCTGTGGGTTACCAAGCAACACCGCATGCTCAAAACGGTTATCTCTGTCGGTGACGTCAAGGATTTTGATCTGTGGGTGGATACAGATAGCACCATCGAGATAGGCGCCGGAATGCGCTATGGGCAAGCTATGGCGCGCTTGGGTTCGTATTATCCTGATATGGGCGCGTTGATCCGGCGCATTGGATCGGTTCAGATTCGCAATAGCGGCACCATTGGCGGCAATATTGCCAACGGCTCGCCGATTGGCGACATGATGCCGGTCTTGATCGCCAGCGGTGCGATTTTGGTTTTACGAAAAAGAAATAAAACGAGAGAAATGCCCCTGGAAGATTATTTTATTTCTTACGGAAAACAAGATCGCCAGCCGGGCGAGTTTGTTGAAAAAATCATTTTGCCGAAACCGTGCGCGCACCAGGTTTTTTGGGCGCATAAAATATCAAAACGCTTTGATCAAGATATATCCGCTGTGTGCGGCGCCTTCAATTTCACCATTGAAAAAGGTCACGTGAAAGCGGCGCGCATTTGCTATGGCGGCATGGCGGCCACGCCTAAAAGGGCTCGAGCGTGCGAAGACAGTCTGATGGGCAAGCTCTGGTCATACGCTGTGGTGCAGGATGCCATGCGTGCTCTTGAGAAGGATTATCAACCGCTCAGTGATATGAGAGCCTCTGAGAGTTATCGCATGACTGTCGCCAAGAACCTGCTGTATAAATGCTTTCTTGCTGACACTAAAAACGAAGAACCGTTAGACATTTTAGAATTGGCGGTTGAGAGCCATGGATAGCCGGCCAGGCAAAGGGATGCGTGTGCATCAAGCGCTTCGCCATGACAGTGCTTTAAAGCATGTCTCTGGAGAGGCTCTTTATGTTGATGATTTGCCTGCGCCGTCTGACATGCTCCATATTTACATTGCTATGAGCCCGCACGCTCATGCCCGGATCTTGGAGATGGATCTGGATGCGGTGAGAGTTGTCACCGGTGTGGCTGCGGTGGTGAGCGCTGGTGATATCCCCGGCCAAAATGACGTCAGTCCCGTCGCGGGAGATGATCCGCTGTTTGCCGAAGGAGAAGTGTACTATGCTGGCCAATCTCTTTTTGCCGTTGCCGCGGAGAGTCTGGAAATTGCGCGGGCGGCGGCGTTGGAAGCGAAAGTCCAGTATGAAATCCTGACACCCTTGATTACGATTGATCAGGCGCGCCAAGCGGGATCGTATATCGAAGATTCGCAAACGATGGCTTGTGGTGATGCGGCTGCTGCGTTGAAAAATGCCCCCCGGCGCCTCAAAGGGCGCATGATCATTGGCGGGCAGGATCATTTTTATCTGGAAGGACAGGTTGCCCTGGCTCTACCCCAGGAAGATGGCGACATGGTCATCCACTCTTCCACGCAGCACCCTTCAGAAGTTCAGCATTGTGTTGCGCGTGTTTTGGGGCTGGCCAGCCATTCGGTGACTGTCGAAGTGCGGCGCATGGGTGGAGGGTTTGGCGGCAAGGAAACGCAGCCCGCTTTGATGGCTGCTGCTGCCGCTCTGGTGGTGCGCAAAACCGGGCGGCCCGCGAAACTGTGCCTTGATCGTGATGACGATATGAAGCTCACCGGCAAACGGCATGATTTCGAGATTAATTACCATGTGGGATTTGATGAAACCGGCCGCATAGAAGGCATTGATCTGGCGCTGGCATCGCGCTGTGGATATTCGGAAGATCTTTCCTCTGCAATCAATGACCGGGCCATGTTTCACGTCGATAACGCTTACTTTTTAGGTCAGGCTACGATTACTTCCCACCGGTACAAAACGCATACCGTGTCGAACACCGCGTTTCGGGGATTTGGAGGCCCTCAGGGGATGATGGGAATAGAGCGTGTCATGGACGAGATCGCCATGGCCCTTGGCAAAGATCCGCTCGATATCCGCAAAGTCAATCTCTACGGCAAAGCGCCGCGCAATATCACGCCCTATCATCAGCACGTTGAAGATAACGTCGCGCCGGAATTAATAACGCAGCTTGAGGCCCATGCGCGCTATCGGGAGAGGCGCGCAGAAATAAAAGATTTTAACCGGGCGAGCCCGTTCCTCAAAAAAGGGCTGGCCTTGACGCCGGTGAAATTTGGGATTTCCTTCACCAAGACTCACCTCAATCAAGCTGGCGCGTTGATTCATATCTATGCGGACGGCAGCGTCCATTTGAATCATGGCGGCACCGAGATGGGGCAGGGGCTGTTGATTAAAGTGGCGCAGATTATTGCGGAAGAATTTGCAATTGATCTCGGGTGCGTGAAAATCACTGCGACCACGACGGGCAAAGTTCCCAACACATCGGCCACGGCGGCTTCCGCCGGAACTGATCTCAATGGCATGGCGGCGCTGAATGCGGCTCAGGAAATCAAAGGGAGGCTGATCGCGTTTGCAGCGAAACACTATCATTGCGCCAGAGAACATATTTCATTCTCTGATAACCACGTCACTATAGGAAATCGGGTCATTGCCTTTGCGGATTTGGTAAATCAAGCTTATCTGGCGCGTGTTTCTCTGTCATCGACCGGATTTTATAAAACGCCGGAGATTCACTATGATCGCGCCACGCATCGCGGGCGGCCGTTTTATTATTTTTCATATGGCGCCGCCGTCTCGGAAGTGGTGATCGACACCCTGACAGGTGAGAACAAAGTGCTTCGTGTGGATATTCTGCATGATGTGGGGCGCTCGTTGAATCCGGCTATTGACCGGGGGCAGATCGAAGGAGGTTTTGTTCAAGGCATGGGCTGGCTGACCACGGAAGAGTTATATTTTGATGATGGGGGGCACTTGCTGACCCATGCGCCCTCTACATATAAAATTCCCGCGTGCAGTGACCGACCGGTGGAGTTCAATATTGAAATCTGGGAAAAGGGAAGCAATCTTAAAGAAACCATTCATCGCTCCAAGGCCGTGGGAGAGCCGCCTCTCATGTTGGCGATTTCAGTTTTCTCTGCTCTTGGCGATGCAGTGGCAAGCGTTGCAGGTCATAAGTTCATGCCTCGGCTGGATGCGCCGGCCACCCCAGAGCGAATTCTGACCGCAGTTGAAGAAACCCGGCGCCGTGCCGGCGTTGGAAAAAGTTGATCTCCAGTGACTGATTGGATCTCTGCATGTTTAAACCTGATTGAGCAGAGTGGCTGCGGTGTCCTGATCACAGTGTGCTGCGTGGAAGGATCTGCGCCGCGCGAAGCGGGAGCGAAAATGGTTGTATCAGCCAATCAGCAATTCGGCACGATCGGAGGCGGTAATCTCGAATATATCGTGATCGAGCAAGCCAGAAAAATGATCCAGCAGTCGGATGATGGTTTTGTTTTTCAGGATTATCCTTTAGGGCCGCTTCTGGGGCAATGTTGTGGGGGGCATGTGCGGCTTTTGCTTGAAACAATTGATCGTTCAAGCGTTGACTGGTTGCAAAAACTCAAAATTCTCACAGGGGAAAGGCGGGCTATTGCCATTCATTCCACAATCCGGGGTAAGCGTCTGGATAAACATGTCTGTCCGCAAAGTGAGTTGGCCTCATGGCAAAACTTGGGTTCAGCAGTGAGCGGCGATCCTTCTTTTGAAGGCCAATATGCCGTGACTTTGTTGGATCAGGAAGGTCAACCGATTGAAGGCCGAGTTAAGCCCATGCAAGATGGCGCGCATATTATTGAAACGCTTGCCCCCGCGTCGCTGCATATTACCATGTTTGGGGCGGGTCATGTAGGTCAGGCAATGTCTCGCGTGCTTGGAGCGCTTGAGTGCCCTGTGACATGGATCGATAGCCGCTCGCATATTTTTCCGCAGAATGTGCCGAGTAATATTGAAACCATTGTGGCTTCGGCTCCGGCAGCTCATGTGAAAACCGCGCCACCATCGTCGGCATATTATGTTTTTACTCATAGCCATGAGCTTGATCTTGAGATTACGGTTGAAATCCTTATCCGGGGTGATTTCCTTTATTGTGGGTTGATCGGCTCAAAAACCAAACGCTTGCGGTTTGAACATCGTTTGAAAGAACGGGGGATAGAAGCGTCCGTCATCAGGCGGTTGACCTGCCCCATCGGTGGAGCGGCCCTTGGCGGGAAGTCACCGGAGCTGATTGCCATCGCTGCGGTGGCGGAATTGCTGTCATTAAAGGGAAGCGCAACATGAGGTCCTGTATAAATGAGTGTTTTAAATGGAAATAGATATTGCAGCTTGGGCAAACCTGGGTCTTCGATGGCTGCATCTCATTACAGGGATTGCTTGGATCGGGGCTTCATTTTATTTTGTTTGGCTGGACAATCACCTACGTCCCTCTAAAACTCCTGAGGATGGCATTGCCGGCGACCTGTGGGCGGTTCATGGCGGTGGCTTTTATCATAACCAGAAATACATGGTGGCGCCTTCCGCCATGCCCGATGACCTTCATTGGTTCAAGTGGGAGGCTTATTTCACGTGGATCAGCGGTTTTTTGCTTCTTGTACTGATCTATTATTATGGCGCGGATGTGTATCTGATTGATCGGAGCAAGGCTGATTTTTCTCAACTACAGGCCATTCTGATCGGGCTTGGGTTTTTAGGCGCGGGGTGGTTCATCTATGATGGGTTGTGTCGGCTGCCGGTCATCAAAAGCGATACAGTGATTGGGTTAATTTGGTTTGTGGTTCTCACGGGAAGCGCTTATCTGCTTGGTGAGATTTTCAGTGACCGTGGGGCATTCATTCATATTGGCGCCATGATTGGCACCGTCATGGCGGCCAATGTCTTTTTGGTGATCATTCCAAACCAAAGAAAAGTCGTGTCAGCTATGATCAATGGTGAAACGCCTAATCCGGTTCTGGGACGCCAAGCCAAGCAGCGCTCTTTGCATAATAATTATATGACCCTGCCGGTGCTTTTCATCATGATCAGCAATCACTATCCGATGGTGGTGGGCAGTTCGATCAATTGGATTCTCCTGGCCGGACTTGGCGCAATTGGGTGGGTGATACGCTATTTTTTCAATCTCAGGCATGTGGGCGTCGTGCGCTATGAATTGGTATTTGCCGCGTTTGCGGGGTTCTTGTTTGTGGCTTATTTCGCGACCAGCGTGCAACAGCGTAACTTAATAAAAGATGATTCTGATGAACCAGTATCTTTAACGCTGGCGATGATGATCATCGACCGCCATTGCGTGTCGTGCCACAGTGCCCAGCCGACTCATCCGGATTTTAGCTTTGCTCCCACAAACATGTTGTTGGATTCGCCTGATCAGATTAAGCAATACGCACAAAGTATTTACGAGCGCGCCGTGATCACTGATGCGATGCCGCTTGGGAATGAAACAGATATGACAGTGCAAGAACGCCTGTTGCTTGGGCGCTGGGCGCGCGGCATCATCGACCCTGAAGAAACTATAACGCCATGAAATGCATCATGCCGCAGCCACTGACCGCGCAAGCCTTCACGCCTTACGGTGACGTCATTGAAGCATCGGGAACGGCGCAACACTTCGCCATCAATCACGGCCACACCATGCGCTACAATGATCTGGCTCATATCGAAATTGGGGAGCCGCAAGGGCGGTCTCAGATCAGTCTCTTCCGCACGAAGCCTTTGAAGCGTCCGCTCATCGTCCGTTTGATGGAGCGGCATCCTCTTTCCAGCCAGGCGTTTTATCCGCTGAGCCCTCGACCGTATCTGGTTGTGGTCGCAGCGAAAGCGCCTTTTCCTTCTGATATAAAGATCTTTGTGGCGGGCCCCGATCAGGGTGTAAATTACAGGCCGGGTGTCTGGCATCATTTTTCTTTGGCGCTAGGCGGGGACAGCGATTTTCTGGTGATCGACCGCAAAGGGCCGGGAGACAATCTTGAGGAAGTTAAGTTGACCCCGGACCAGTGCATCGAGATTGATGAGAGCGGTTTGCCTCCCGAGAGACAAAAGGCATGACGATTGCAGCCTATAACGCCGATGTCTTCCATATGTTGGGCGATCCGTCCGCCATGGGGCCTGATGTGGCGCATGGGTTTTATGAAGATGGTTTGTTGATCGTGGAGGATGGTATGGTTCTTCGTGCCGGACCGCGGGCTGAGCTTGAAGCCAGCTTGCCATCGGGTATTGAGATCACGATATTTGCAGATGCGATGATTATCCCCGGCTTTGTGGATAGTCATATTCATTATCCGCAGGTGGACGTTATTGCCTCGCCCGGTGATCAGCTCATGGACTGGCTCAATGATTATACCTTCCCGGCGGAAGCCGCTTTTGAAGATAAACCCCATGGCCGAGAGTGCGCGCGCTTTTTTCTGGAAGAGCTCTTGCGCAATGGCACCACATCGGCGCTTGTTTTCGGATCGATGCATGCGACGTCTGTAGATGCGCTTTTTGAGGAAGCCCTGGCGCGCAATATGCGCATCATCGGCGGCAAAGTGTTGATGGATCGCAACGCGCCCGCGCATCTATGCGATACACCGGAGATCGGTTATCGGGAAAGTAAATCACTGATTCAAAAATGGCACCATAAAGGGCGGCTTCAATACGCCATTACCCCCCGGTTTGCCTTCACCTGTTCCGATCAGCAATTGCGCATGGCCGGAAATCTTCTGAATGAGTTTGAGGATGTCATTCTCCATACACATCTTTCCGAGAATGAAGATGAACTCAAATTGGTGAAGGAACTTTTCCCTCAAGCCCGTGATTATTTGGGTGTATATGAAAGTTGCGGCTTGTTGACGAACAGGTCAGTCTTTGCCCACGGAATTCACTTAAGCGAGAATGAATTGGTGCGCCTATCCCACGCCCGAGCCGGTTTGGCGTTCTGCCCAACAAGCAATCTGTTTTTGGGCAGCGGTTTGTTCGAATTTCATCGTGTGAAAAAACATGGGATCAAGGTCGGGCTTGGTACGGATATTGGCGGCGGCACAAGTTTTTCTTTATTTCAGACGATGAATGAGGCTTATAAAGTGTGCCAATTGCAGGGCAATTATCTTGATGCGTTGACGTCCTTTTACTTGGCCACATTGGGGGGCGCTGAGTTGCTTGGGTTGGCAGGAAAGGTTGGAAACTTTGAGTCCGGTAAGGAAGCGGATTTTATCGTTCTGGACCTTAAAGCAAGCCCGTTGCTGGCGCGTCGCTTGAAACAGTGCAGGAGTTTAGAAGAGCGCCTCTTCGTTTTGAGCATGTTGGGGGATGATCGTGTGGTGCGACGCACGTACCTGGCGGGTGAACCGGCTTACTCACGGTGGTGAGCGCGGCTTAAGAAGCGGGTGGGCGACCGTTTTGCAAGACCATCATATTGAGAAGTGGATCGTTCTGAGGGCGTACAGATCCGTCTTTAGCAATGAGGTTGGTTCCGTCCTCTATGAATTGAACTATCAGGGCTTTACGCGTCGCATCGGACACGTTCGGTCCGGTCTTATGGGGCGTGAGGGAGGAGAAGATAATAATATCTCCCGCTTTGGCCGGGCAGGCTTGCGCGCTTTTAACTTCATCACAAGTTTCTACGCCCTTCACTTCCAGACCCCTTTCGGAGTTTTCGTGGAGTAATGTCCCCTTGCTGTGAAGTTTGGGAATGACCCAGGGACACCCGTTTTCCACATTTGCCTCATTCAGGGGGATCCAGCATGTCAGATAGCATTGAGGCTCGGTGAACGTATATCCGTTGTCCTGGTGCCAGGGAAAAAGCCCGCCGGATCTTGATTTTTTATAAACGGCCTGATCCCAATAGAGCCGGATGCTGTCCCCTAACAAGTCATGGGTGATGTCTTGAAACAGGGTGCTCCCAATAAAATCTCGAACGATTTTAGATTGCTTGACTAGATTTACAGCGAACGACATTTCCGTGGCGTCATAAACATATGTCTGTTGGTCTTCCAGAGTGATTGTGGAGGATGTCATGGCGCTCTCCGCGCGATCGGCTTCTGGTATCAGCTTTGAGAGGGTTTCTGTAGCAATCACATTTTCAAGCAGACAGAACCCGTTGGTATTGAAAGCGTCAATTTGAGCGGCCTTCAAGAGTCGAAGAGACTTTGTGGGCCTGTCTTTCCAACGAAAATGAGCGTTCTTGGGGTGGGGTATGAGTGGCATGATGTTTGTCTGCTCTGGTAAATTCTGAATACAATCCATCGATCTATTCTGATCTGCCGCACTTGGTTATGCAAATATCTTTTGGGGCGAATGCAATGAACTAATGTTCACGCATGCAATCAACCGAGCGGCAAGACACCTCATGGCTTGCCGTTTAGCCTTTGATATGCCAATGCTTGGGTCTCAACTCATCAACATTTCAATTATTTCTTAAGGGTGAGAAAAAATGTCGGAACCGACAAATTCTTTGCCTGGCATGATGCCATTGGTTGAGCTTCATTGCCATATAGAAGGTACGGTTTCTCCAATGCTTGCACAAAGACTAGCCGTGCGTCATGGCATTGATTTATCTGCTGTGATTGATCCCGATGGGAACTATATATGGGATTCGTTTGCGTCTTTTCTGAAAGTTTATGATGCAATGAGCGCGGCGGTTCAGACGCCGGAAGATTATTTTGATATCACCCGCGCCTATTACCGTGATGCTGCAGCGCAGGGTTTGCGGTATGGAGAAATGTTCATATCGCCCGCACATGCCGCACAACACGGGATTTCCTATCCCACATTGCTCGATGCGATTGGTGAGGCGTTGGCCCAAGTTGAAGCAGAATGCGGTGTGATCGGCCGGTTGATTTTAACCTGCGTGCGCCATTATGGAGTTAAACAGGCTGAGCAGGTGGCCCGACTGGCCGCTTCACACCCGCACCCCATGGTGGTGGGGTTTGGCATGGCCGGGGATGAAGCGTATGGCACACCGCGTGATTTCGCCGGTGTTTTTCAGATTGCCAAAGGCGCGGGCTTGCACCTAACGGCCCATGCCGGAGAGTTGATGGGCCCGGAGAGCGTTCGCGGCATGGTGGATGAATTGGATGTGGCGCGTATCGGCCATGGCGTTCGGGTGCACGAAGACCCTGACCTGGTGCATGAATTGGCTGACCGAGGTTTGGCACTGGAATTGTGCCCCAGTTCGAACGTTTGCATGAATGTAGTGGCTTCCATCGCAGAACATCCCATCGGGGCATATTTCCGTTCCGGTCTGAATGTGACCATCAGCACGGATGATCCACCCTTTTTCCGAACGGATATCGGGGCGGAATACGCGTCCGTGGCTGCCACTCATGGTCTGAGCCCGGAAGACATGCTCCAGATCAGCAGAAATGCCATGACCGCAGCCTTTTGTGATGAAGACATCAAAAAGGACATTTTGCGGGACATGGATATTTGGGAGCGTGCTGCAACCTGCGCCGAATCATAAGCGATCTTCTACGGCGTGTGATCGCAACAAGCATGTTGGCTTTGCGTTGTATATTTGGCACACATTTGAGGCGAAACAGTCCCTTAAACTGGAAGCGATTGTGGAAACTATAGAAAAGAAGACTTATTTTTCCTATGGTTTCAATCACTTAAAGTAATGTGAGGCTAATCGAGAGACGGGGTGTTCCGCTCTTATTCTTAGCTTCACAAATGGCGGGTTCACGCCTAGTCTGCCTAAGGATTTAAGCTTTTGCAGGGTTAATTGACGAACTGTCAAAAATGTATAAGCTTTATTGTCGAACAAATTACAATTAATTGTAACGCAGTTACCGGACAAATCAGACAATTTCTGAAGGTTTGCAAAAAATCGCTAGGGAATTGGGCGTTCAAGAGGGGGTTTCAAAATGAACATTTGTAAAGAATTCAGATCACGGGTGTTGCTGGGCTGTTGCAGCGCGGTGGCCTTACTGGCGACGAGCACTGTGGCTCAAGCGGCGCTTGATGAGATTATCGTGACGGCGCAAAAGCGCGCGGAGAACATCCAAAAGGTTCCGCTGTCGGTCACGGCTTTGACCGGCGACAAGATTGATATTCTCTCCTCCGGCGGTGCGGACATTCGGTTCTTAAGAGCGCGGGTGCCAAGCCTCTATATTGAATCGTCATTTGGCCGCACCTTCCCACGTTTCTATATTCGTGGGTTAGGGAACACTGATTTTGATTTGAACGCATCTCAGCCCGTTTCTCTGGTTTATGATGATGTGGTTCTGGAAAGTCCAATCCTGAAAGGCTTCCCTGTTTTTGACCTTGACAAGATCGAGGTTCTACGCGGGCCTCAGGGGACGCTCTTTGGACGGAACACACCGGCCGGGCTGATAAAGTTTGATTCCAAGAAACCTTCACAGGAATCAGAAGGCTATGGCAAGATTTCCTATGGACGTTTTAATTCCGTGAATGCGGAAGGCGCTTTTGGCGGCCCGATTAGCGATGTCTTGTCAGCCCGCGTTTCGGTGATGTTTCAACACCGCGATGACTGGATTGACAATACCTTTACCGGGCAAAACGATGCTCTGGGCGGATTTGATGAATTCGCCGGACGGGGCCAACTTCTCTTTGAACCGAATGAGGATTTCAGTGCGCTGTTGAATGTCCATGGGCGAAAACTCGATGGTACGGCGCGGGTCTTTCGGGGCAATCTGTTCACGCCCGGAACCAATAATATTCGCCCAGGGTTCAAACGGGATAAAGTCTCCCAAGATGGATCCAATACCCAGGACGTTAATGAAATCGGCGGTTCGCTTAAACTTGAATATGATACCGGTTCGGTGACGCTGACCTCTATCACCGGCTACGAAAATGCCGAGATCTTCACCAGGGGTGATATCGATGGCGGGTTCGGCGATGTGTTCGGTGGCGTTTTCCCTACGGGGCCGGGCCTTATTCCCTTCGCCACAACAACCCAGGATAACATTCCCAGCCTCGAGCAAATCACTCAGGAAGTTCGTTTGACCACCAATGAATGGGGCCGGTTCGATTTTCAGATCGGTGCGTTCTTCTTTAATGAAGATCTTGATGCAGAGACCCTGGACTTTGGCGCCAATAATGCGACGCCGGTCGCTATCGCGGTGCAGACACAAGAAACCACGGCCTGGGCCATATTTGGATCGGCGGATGTTGAGATTACCGATCAACTCAACGTGACAGGCGGTGTTCGGTTCTCAAGCGATGAAAAAGACTTCAGCGCCTCACGGACTGTTGATACGCGGCCCGGGTTTTTGGGCTTTGGCGGTGTCTTTACACCCGCCTCAGTGAGCCCGGACGATGAAGTGGTCTCCTGGGATGTGAGTGCCACTTACGCTGTGAATGATGACGTCAATGTGTATGGACGTATTGCACGGGGTTTCCGCGCGCCAAGCGTGCAGGGCCGTATTGCCTTCTTTTCTATTCCTGGAGCATTAAGCCCTAATGACGCCATCAGTGTAGCTAAGACAGAAACGGTTCTGTCATTTGAGGGCGGTATTAAATCACTGCTGTTCGACGGCCGGGCGCGGATTAATGCATCTGGCTTCTATTACACGATTGACGATCAGCAAATCACCGCCGTTGGTGGAGCTGGGAATTTCAACACGCTCCTCAACGCCGATGAAACGACGGGGTATGGTTTTGAACTGGACGCCGAGTTTGCGCCCAATGATAATCTTTTCATCACAACGGGTGTGAGCTACAATCATACGGAAATCGACGACCCAAATCTGACCGTTCAGCCTTGCGGTTCTCCGATAACGCCCTGTACGGTTTTGGATCCGGTTGATGGCTCCGGCAATGCCTTCATTGACGGCAATCAGTTGCCACAAGCGCCCAAATGGATCGCAAACGTGACAGCTCGTTATGGTGTGCCGTTTGGCGCTAATGGTGAACTTTATGTCTATACTGATTGGGCCTATCGCAGTGAAGTCAGCTTCTTCCTCTATGATTCGGTTGAATTCAATGATGAGATGATGCTGGAAGGCGGCGTCCGTGTCGGTTATGTCGCCAATGATGGTCAGTATGAAATCGCCGCTTTTGGCCGGAACATCACCAATGATGAATCGGCCACCGGCGCCATCGATTTCAATAATCTGACAGGCTTTGTCAATGACCCGCCGTTCTGGGGCGTTGAGGCGATCACACGGTTTTAATCGACTGCCGTTAAGTGTAACCGGACTATCGTAAAGTCCAAGGAAGGCCCGGCACTCAATGCCGGGCCTTTTTATAATGAGCCATCAGTTTTGACGAGGAATGCCATGGACGATCTAAGAACCTTCATTTCAGGTCTGCCGAAAGCCGAGTTGCATCTCCATCTGGAAGGCAGCTTGGAGCCTGAGTTGATGTTTGCCTTGGCCAAGAGAAACCAAGTTGACATTCCGTTCGCCGACGTCGAAGAAATTAGCGCCGCCTATAACTTCGGTAACCTTCAGGATTTTCTCGACATCTATTATCAGGGCGCCAACGTGTTGGTCTCCGAGCAGGATTTTTTTGATCTGACGATGGCCTATATGAAACGCGTTCATCGCGATAGCGTGGCTCATGTGGAAGTATTTTTTGATCCGCAGACACATACCGACCGGGGTATTGATTTTGGTTCAGTCATCGGGGGGATCACCGGGGCGCTTAAGAAAGCGCAAGGTGATCTGGGGATAACTTCCAAACTTATACCTTGTTTCCTGCGGCACCTTTCTGAAGAGGCTGCTTTTGAAATGCTGGAAAGTGCGGAGCCGTATCTGGAGTTTTTTGGTGGTGTTGGTCTTGATTCGTCTGAAATGGGAAATCCTCCAGCTAAATTTGAAAAAGTTTTTAAAGCGGCAAAAGATAAGGGTTTACGCCTCGTGGCTCATGCGGGGGAGGAGGGACCGGCCGCTTATGTTTGGGATGCGCTCGATATTCTTCATGTTGACCGCATTGATCATGGCAACCGGGCTTTGGAGGATGAGGCATTGACGGCGCGGCTTGTCCGGGAGCAGATAACCTTGACGGTTTGTCCTCTGTCCAACTTGAAACTCTGCGTCGTGAAAAACTTGGGCGATCACCCTTTGCGCCGGATGCTGGATCTTGGCTTGTGCGCCACGATTAACTCGGATGACCCTGCTTATTTTGGTGGCTATATCAACGATAATTACCTGGCGGTTGCGCAAGCCTTGTCTCTTGGTCGCGCTCAATTGGTGACCTTGGCCAAGAATAGTTTTGCCGGATCTTTTTTGAACGATAAGGATAAGTGCGAACACATGTCCGCGATTGACCGCTATGCCGAAAGATTTAACTAGAGGGACTCGCCACCCATGGTGCGCATAAAAGTTTGCTGCATATCTTCCCCGGAAGAAGCATCGATAGCCGTTGCCGCTGGTGTGACAGCCTTAGGGCTGGTCTCCGAGATGCCAAGTGGTCCTGGTGCAATTGATGATGCGCGGATCAGTCAGATCGCATCACATTGCCCCCCTGGTGTTGGAACTTTCCTGCTGACTTGCAGGAGAGAAGCTGATGATATTATTCAGCACATCAAGGCGTGCGGGACGAACACCGTGCAGCTTGTTGATGCTGTCGAGCAAGGTGCCCATGAGAAAATTAGACAAAGTCTCCCCAATGTCAAAATTGTTCAGGTGATCCATGTGATGCATGAGCATTCGATTGACGAAGCGCGCCACTGTGCAGGCACTGCCGATGCCATCTTGCTTGATTCAGGCAATCCAGGACTGGCCGTCAAGCAACTTGGCGGCACCGGCCGCACACATGATTGGCAGATCAGTCGGCAGATCGTTGAGGCGGTGGACTGCCCGGTCTATCTGGCGGGCGGTTTAACACCTGATAATGTTGATGAAGCGATAGACATCATTCGCCCGTTCGGGGTAGATGTGTGCTCCGGCTTGCGGACAGCAGGACATTTGGATCAACAAAAACTTATTCGTTTTTGCGATACGGTCGGGCGCTTTTAAGATCTCCCCTATTGATATGAGGCAATCTATGAGGATTTGTGTTTTTTGTGGGTCAAGCGATGGCCGCAACGGATCTTACCTTGAGATCGCGGGTCGCTTCGGTACATTGCTGGCTGAAAAAAATATCGGCGTGGTTTACGGAGGCGCCTCGATAGGTCTGATGGGGGCGGTGGCGGATGCGGCCATTACGGCAGGCGGCGAGGTGATTGGCGTGATCCCTAAAGCTTTAGCTGATGTTGAGGTTGCGCACGCGACGCTGAGCGATCTCAGGATTGTTGGGACCATGCATGAACGCAAGGCACTTATGGCGTCGCTTTCGGACGCATTTGTTGCCTTGCCCGGAGGGATCGGAACGCTGGAAGAAATATTCGAAGTGTGGACATGGGCGCAATTGGGTGTGCATCCAAAACCATGTGCGCTTCTGAATGTGGAAGGTTTTTACGACAAGCTCGTTGAGTTTCTCAACATGGTGCGCGATGAAAAGTTTTTGCGTCCCATGCACCGTGACATGTTGATTGTTGAGCAGGACCCTGAGGTTCTTCTCAGCGCTTTCGAGACATATGTGCCGCCGCGAACGGCAAAGTGGATCACTCAAGATACCCTGTAAACGGCCGCTCTACATAGAAATTATCGGAAGGCCGGTTCATTGAAGCTGCGCAATTTACGTGAGTGAAGGGTTCCCGCCAGGGCTTCATCACGCAAAAGCTCAAGGGCCCTAATCCCGATCTGAAAGTGCTGGCTCACGCTTTCCTCGTAAAACGCATCGGCCATGCCGGGGAGTTTGATCTCACCGTGCAAAGGGCGATCGGAGACGCAGAGCAGCGTCCCATAGGGAACTCGGAACCGATAGCCGTTTGCGGCAATAGTGGCCGATTCCATATCAATGCCAATGGCGCGCGATTGGTCGAACCGCAGAGCCAGTTCGTCGTAGCGCAGCTCCCAATTGCGGTCATCCGTGGTGACAATGGTACCGGTGCGCAAACGATATTTGATAACAGAGCCTTCCAGGTCCGTCACTTCCCTCACCGCGTGCGCCAGCGCTAATTGTACTTCGGCAATGGTCGGCAGCGGGATTTCGACGGGCAAGGCCCGGTCCAGGACATGATCATCGCGCAAGTAGGCATGGGCGAGGACATAATCGCCTAGACGCTGAGAGCTACGCAGGCCGCCGCAATGCCCAACCATCAGCCAGACATGGGGGCGCAAAACGGCGATATGATCTGTTGCGGTTTTGGCATTTGACGGCCCCACGCCGATATTGACTAATGTAATGCCCGTTTTGTCTTCCCGGACCAGATGATAAGCAGGCATTTGCGGCATTTTTGCTAAAACCCCGATGGAGGGGGCTTGAGTCTTTTTGGTCACCCTGTTTCCAGGTTCAACGAATATATCGTAATTGCCCGCCTGAATCTCCTTTTTGCCAAAGGCAAGAAACTCATCCACATATCTTTGGTAATTCGTAAAAATAACAAAGCGTTGAAAATAGGAAGGTTCGGTTGCCGTGTAGTGACGCAGACGGTGGAGGGAATAATCAATCCGTTCAGCGGTAAAGAGAGAAAGGGGCGAGGGCTCTCCCGGATTGTCCGTGTGGAACTTATCAACAAGATGATCATTTGTCGCCGCCAGATTCGGCATTTTAAAATATTGCTGAAGCTGCCGTCTTTGATCGTTTGAGAGCTGTGATTCTGCGCGTTCCAATGCAAAGGAAAGCGGGATCGTGACGCGGCTTCGGCCGACATATAATTTTGCATTATAGTTTTTAATCAGCAGGTCCATCTGTTCGATGAGATAATCTTCAAGAAGACGCGGAGCGGTGAGTGTGGTTCCATAGAGGCCGGGCGAAGATATTTTGCCAAAAGCCAGGCTGCTGGAGGGGAGGGCGGAAGCCGCTTCTGCTTTTATATCTGCACAAAGATAAGGGTAAACCGGCATTTCGTTTCCCGGTTGGAGCTTATCGCTAGCATAGGATTTAAAGCGTGTTTTCATCGCCGCTAGTTCTTGTTTATAGAGCAACGCGATGCGATCAAAAGCGCTTTGTGCGCTGGCGCACGGCTGTAATTCTGTGGCCGGGACACAGCTCAAATCTGTTTCAACGGCGGTCGATTTTTTCAATGAACCCTCTCATGCATACATTGTGGTTAAGTCTATCATACCGCTAGCCATAAACCCGCCAGCGCGGCACTCATTAAATTCGATAGTCCAGCCGCAAGAACGGCTTTCATGCCGAGCTGTGCAATTTCAGACTTGCGTGCAGGAATCATCGCGCCAAGGCCCCCAAAAACAATGGCAAGGGCATTCAGATTGGCAAAGCCGCACAGGGCAAAGGTGAGCACGGCTTGTGTGTGTTCACTCAAAGTATCTTTGATGGCCGCTAAATTCACAAAAGCGATAAATTCATTGAGGATGGTTTTCTGCCCCACCAGGTTTCCTGCAGCGATGGCTTCGTCCCAGGGGATCCCTAAAAGCAGCATCAGTGGAGAGAAAATGAGACCGAGAATATAATCCAAGGTAAGCTCAGGCAGGCCGACAAAGCCTCCCAAAAATGAAAACAAGCCGTTCAGCAAAGAGATAAGGGCGACAAAAGCGATTAACATGCCGCCGATGTTGGCGGCTAGTATCACACCGGAGATAGCGCCATCGGCCGCCGCTTCGATTACGTTTACAGGCCTGTGCTCTGCATCGAACGAGCTGACGTTCAGGGCATCCATGCTCTGGGATTTTTTGAACTCTTCTTTTGTTTCCGGGATAATCATTTTCGCCATAAGCAGGCCGCCCGGGGCGGACATGAAAGCGGCGGCGACAAGATAATCCAGACGGATACCAATGCTAGCATAGCCCAACATGATGGCGCCGGCAACGGAGGAAAGCCCGACCGCCATAACGGTGAACATCTGCGCCCGGTTGAGTTCATCCAGATAGGGGCGCACAACGAGCGGGGCTTCGATCGGTCCGACAAAAATATTAGCCGCCGCACAAAGCGATTCAACCCGGCTTGTTCCAATGATTTTTTGTAAGGCGCCTCCAAAAAAAAGCACCACATATTGCATGATGCGCAAATAATAGAGAGTCGCCATGAGAGACGAAACGAAGATAATGACGGGCAAGACTTTGATGGCGAAAATAAACCCGAGACTTTGGCCGCTTAAATCTCCAAATAGAAATTCAATCCCCGTATTGGCGTGATTCATAATAGCCTGAACACCCATGGCGACCGTGGTCAGGACTTGTTTGCCGAGGGATGTGCGCAAGACAAAAAACGCAATGCCAGCCTGCAAGGCAAAGGCACTTGCGACGATTCTGATGTTTATCGAGCGCTTGTTTTCTGAAAACAGGAAAGCGATCAATAAAAGCGCCGCGACGCCAAAATATTCAATCCTCAAAGAATCATTCCCCCCATTTTAATCCTGATACGGCAACCAGATATTTTTAACTTGGGTTGCTTCGCGGAGGAACTGGCGTCCTTCGCCTTTTGCCGGGTCCATCCAATCGCGGGCCTTGCCATCATTGACCCACGTACGCTTTAAATTTGAAGTGGATAATTGTTCAACCGCACGACTTCCCTCAGCCGACCCGTGATACCAAAGCCCATCCACTTGGGCGTGCCCCGCGAGCACGCAGGCCAATTCATCCCGGTCTCCGGTGACAATATTGACGACCCCGCCGGGAACGTCCGACGTTTCGAGAATCTGATAAAAATCTGTGGCGAGAAGGGGATAGCGCTGAGAGGGCACAATCACGCTCCGATTACCCATGGCCATGGCGGGGGCAAGCAGGGAAATGAAAGAGAGGAACGCAAAGCTGTCCGGGCAGACAATCCCTAAGACGCCCAGAGGTTCATTGACAGCCAATGATATATTCCTAATCGGCGGGGCGTGCACCAGACCATCATATTTGTCGGCCCAGGCGGCGGCGCTGAAAAGCCGGGAGATCGCGCAGCCCACTTCTTTTTTCGCCATTTTGGGTGAAGCGCCCGTGAGGTCTTTTAGCCAATTTTGAAATTCGCCCGCCCGAATGTTTAAATTCTCCGCCATGTAATAGAGAATTTGCGCGCGGGTGTGGGCGGTTGTTGATGCCCAGAAGGCGGCATTAAACGCGGCCTCGACGGCATCGCGTATATCCTTGCGGTTGCCTTTGCTGACGCGCTCAGCCTCACGGCCTTCCTGGGTTGTTACCAAACTCGTGTTGCCACCATCGGCGCGCGTTTGTTTGCCGCCGATATAATGCTTGTGCGTGCGATCAATGCCGCGCACTGAATTTTCCGATGCGGGGGAAGGTGTTGGTGTGGGAAGGACTGCCTTACCTTCGGGCAACCATTCATCTTTCAGTTTCAAATATTCGAACATCCCCTCGCGTCCACCCTCACGCCCAAAGCCTGATTCCCGGTAGCCGCCAAAGCCGCATGCGGCATCAAACTGGTTGGTGGTGTTGACCCAAACAACGCCCGCTTTAATTTGTCCGGCCACTTCCAAGGCACGGTTGATATTTTCCGACCAGACAGAGGCGGCCAAACCGTAGCGTGTATTATTGGCCAGCAAGGCGGCTTCTTGCAGCGTCCTGAAGGACATAATGGTGAGGACGGGGCCGAAAATTTCTTGCGTAACCGCTGTGTTGCTGGGGGCGACATTAGTAATGAGAGTTGGCAGATAAAATGAACCCGTGTCCGGGCAGGGGATGCTGGGTTGCCAGATTTCAGCGCCTTCCCTCGCGCTCATGCTCACGAGGTTCCGGATGCTCTCAAGCTGAACCGGATCCACGATGGCGCCCATATCGATGGCTTTATCCAGAGGATCGCCAAGCCGGAATTTTTCAAGCCGCGCTTTGATCTTTTTCACCAGCCGGTCGGCAATGCTTTCTTCCACCAGCAGGCGTGAACCTGCACAGCACACCTCGCCCTGATTAAACCAGATGGCGTCGACCAGGCCTTCGACGGCGCTGTCGAGATCCGCATCTTCAAAAATGATGAAGGGCGATTTACCGCCCAGTTCAAGGGTGAGTTTTTTGCCCGACCCCGCCGTCTTTTCACGAATGATGCGACCGACTTCCGTGGAGCCGGTAAAGGCCACCTTGGCCACGTCGTCGTGCTCGGTCAGCCAGGCCCCGGTTTGCCCAGCGCCGGTGATGATGTTGATGACCCCAGGCGGGACGCCCGCCTCATGGGCCAATTCGGCAAAATAAAGTGCCGTGAGGCTGGTGTATTCGGCAGGCTTCAACACCACGCAATTTCCTGCGGCAATGGCGGGCGCTATTTTCCAGGCCAGCATGAGGAACGGAAAATTCCAGGGGATGACTTGGCCGACAACGCCTAGCGATTGATGCTTGGGAAATTCTTCAGCCAGCAATTGCGCCCATCCGGCATGGTGATAAAAATGACGTGCGGCCAAAGGCACATCAATGTCACGTGTCTCTCGGATCGGTTTGCCGTTATCGAGGGTTTCGAGCACGGCTAAAAACCGGCTGTTTTTTTGGATGAGTCGCGCCAAGGCATAAAGAACGCGGGCCCGTTCGTGCCCCGGTGCGCGCGACCATGTTGCGTAGGCTTGCCCGGCGGCGGTTACCGCGGCATCGACATCATCAAGGCCGGCTATGGAAATCGCGGCCAGCTTTTCTCCAGTGGCCGGATTGAAACTGTCCAAGGTCTGGGCTGGTTTGAGGGGCTTGACCCATTTCCCGCCGATAAAAAACCCAAAACCTTCCCCGTGTTGGGCCAGCCAGTCCAGCACATAATCGGCCTGCTCAGGTGCAGGTCCGTAGGACATCTTCTGATAAATTTCTGCCACGTGTGTCATCAGTTTTTTCAACCCATCGGGTGCCGGTTTGCCGCTGAATAACGGCCCGTCACGAAATGCTCTAATTGTCTCTCAATATCGCCCAAAAGACGCGAGGCGCCGAAACGAAAAAGATGAGGCCCGAGCCAGTCATCGCCCAGTTCTTCTTTGACCATCATGAGATAGTGAAGAGCAATTTTGGCCGTGTTGATCCCGCCCGCTGGTTTGAATCCCACTTTTTGTCCCGTCCGTTCATAATAGTTGCGTATCATGCGCATCATCACCAGAGAGACAGGCAAGGTCGCATTGACAGATTCCATGCCGGTGGAAGTTTTGATAAAATCAGCGCCTGCCATCATACACACAAGAGAAGCTTTTCCGACCTTGGTGATTGAGCCCAATTCTCCTGTTGCAAGGATAGTTTTAAGATGAGCGCTGCCGCAGGCGGCTCGAAAGGCGCGCACTTCATCATAAAGGGCATGCCAATTACCGGTGAGCACATGTCGGCGGCTGATGACAATATCAATTTCTGCGGCGCCCGCCTCTACGGAGGCTTTGATTTCTGCCAGCCGGGTTTCAAAAGGCGACAGACCCGCAGGGAACCCGGTGGAAACGGCCGCCACAGGAATAGAACTTCCCTGCAACGCATTGACAGCGGTGGGTACCATGGCGTGATAAACGCAGACCGCGCCCGTTGTCAGGCCGAGCTGATCGGCGCCCAGTGCGCGCAGAAGATCGCTGCGCACCGGAGCCCGCGCTTTGGCGCACAGACGACGCACGCGACCTTCCGTGTCATCGCCCGACAATGTGGTGAGATCAATGCAGGAAATAGCTTTCAGGAGCCATGCGGCTTGCCACTCTTTCTTGACGGTCCGGCGCGCATTAAGCGTTGAGACGCGGCGCTCCACAGCGGATCGGTTGATACGAATTTCATCCACCCAGCTGGCATGGAAGGGCGTTCCGCGATTGCGCTGCGAATCGGCCACGCCGTCAGGGTTGATGAGGCTCTTAATGTTTGTGACTTTTGTCTGGGTCACGGGGCTTTAGCGTTTCCTAGGTTGAATTCAGATTACAAAAAAGACGTTCCAAATGGTAGTGGAGGGATTTTCAAATGCTGGGCCAGGCTTTGCCCTATATCGGCGAAGGTATCGCGTTTACCGATGGAGCCGGGGGTTACTTTCTCACCGAAGGCCAGGATGGGAATGAACTCGCGGGTATGATCGGATCCCGGCCATGTGGGATCACATCCATGATCTGCGGTGAATATGGCAATATCATTCGGACAAAGATGTTTTTGGAATTCAGGCAAGATCAGATCGAAGGTTTCTAATGCGGCTGCGTAGCCGGGTACATCCCGGCGGTGTCCGTACAGGGTATCGAAATCAACAAAATTAGCAAAAATAAGCGTGTTGTCCGGCGCGGTTTTGATCTGATCCATGAGGCAGTGGAATGTTCCTTCAATTCCATTTGCTTTAAGGGTTTTCATGATTCCGCGATGGGCGAAAATATCGTCAATCTTTCCTATCGCGATCACCTCTCCACCGCTTTCACAATATCTGTCCAGCAGAGTTGGGGCGTGTGGCGGTGTCGATAGGTCTCTGCGATGGTTCGTTCTTTGAAAATCACCTCGACCTGTGCCGACGAAAGGCCGGGCGATCACCCGGCCAACATTATAATTATCAACAATTTCCCGCGCGATGGCGCACAGCTCATAGAGTCGCTCCAGCCCAAAAGTTTTTTCGTGAGCGGCAATTTGGAGAACGGAATCACCTGACGTGTAACAAATAGGTTTGCCGCTCAGCATATGTTCAGCACCCAGCTCTTCAATGATCGTGGTGCCCGATGCATGGCAATTTCCGATTATGCCTGGCAGGTGACCTTTCTCGATCAATCTTTCAGTAAGAGTATCGGGAAAGCTTGGGCGGGTTTTCGGGAATGTGTGCCATTCAAACTCTACCGGCAGGCCCGCCATTTCCCAATGGCCGCTGGGAGTGTCTTTGCCGCAGCTTTTCTCAGCAGCAAATCCGTATTTAGCCGTAACCCTACCAGGTAGTGACAAGGGCAGGGGTTCATGTGCGGCTTCTTGCGCGGCATGTCCCAACCCAAGAGCCATTAAATTTGGAATATGGAGCGGGCCTTTTCGCAGACCCGTCTTGTCAGCTTTCCCCGCCGCGCAAGCGCACAGGATATGGCCGAATGTATTGGCCCCCTCATCCCCGAAGCGTGCCGCATCATCACTGGCGCCGACACCAAGAGAATCGAGAACTACCAAAATTGCGCGCACCGTTTAACTCCGGACCTTTTGCTGATGA
>JAJFIO010000135.1 GCA_021774915.1 Alphaproteobacteria bacterium | reverse complement strand
GTTGCCATTATGGCGCACTTCAAAATGGAGGTGCGTAAACTCGCTGGCGCCTGAAAGCCCGACCGAAGCGATGGGCATGCCCGCCTTTACCATTTGGCCGCGTGAAACTCTGATGCTATTTTGCTTCAGATGGCAATATTGTGTCTCCCATCCTTTGTCGTGGGTGATAATAATGCCGTTGCCGCATTCTTTTCCGTCCACCGCTTGGTTTTGGCCGTTCAGATAAAGCCCGTCTTCTTCGCCTTTGCGGACCCCTTTAACGCGTCCATCGGCAGCGGCGAGAACGGAAACGCCCGCTTCCATCTCCGCCATGCTGGGCAGGCGAATGTCTGTTCCTTTGTGTTGGTCATAGGTCAATCCGCGGCACATGAAATCCCGCCAGCGGCGGGTAGGATCGACATCGACATAATTCTGCACAAAGCAGTTCTCCCCCGGCGTGCAGTCGATCGGTAGGACAAAGGTGATTTCAGGGGCTTCTTCTTCTAAGTCGATCTGGGCAAAGGCACCGGAAGCTAAGCACGCCGTCAGAAGAAAGGTAAGGGAAGTTACTCGAACAATCATGATTTGGATTCCTGATTTGCCCATGAGATGCCAAAGAAAATAATAAAAGTCATTATGCGGATGAGTTAAAAAAACCAAAGTTTCTTCTTGCGCGCGCGTTTTGACTGGACATTGGAAAACTGACGAGAAAGATCCCTTAAATACTGACTTAGCCGTTGATCCGCAATCGGATCACGTGCAGGAGTGGCGCCGGGCAGGGGGGCGGAGGGTAGATTTTCATGTGCCGCATTCATATAGTCATGCCAGATTTGCGCCGGAATATTGCCGCCGGTTACGCGGCTCATGGGGGACGAATCGTCATTTCCGACCCATACGCCGGTCACCAATTGTCCCGTATAGCCCATGAACCAGGCGTCGCGCCAATCCTGACTGGTGCCGGTTTTTCCAGCGGCCAGATGACCCTCGATCTTGGCGCGTTTGCCTGTTCCCGCATACATGACCTGATACATCATATGGGTCATTTCGGTCGCAATTTTCCGGTCAATGAGGCGTTGCGGCGGGGCGGCCTCATATGTATAGAGGCGCTGACCGTCATCGCTTTCAATTTTTAATATGGAATGACTTATCTCAGACAGTCCCCGGTTGGCGAAGGGCAGGTAGGCGCTCGTTAATTCCCACAAGGTGACTTCGGAAGCCCCCAGAGCCAGCGAAGGGTGCCGGGTGAGCGCCGATGTGATCCCTAAGCGCTGCGCCGTACTGATGATATTCTCCCGGCCAACCTCTTCGGAGACCTGGACCGCAACTGTGTTGATCGAATTCTGCATGGCTTGCATCAAGGTGACGCGGCCGCCAAAACCGCCGGCATAATTGCTGGGTCGCCATTTGTCGATCACAATGGGCTCGTCATAATAGATGGTGTCGGGCGTCATGCCTTTTTCGAGGGCTGCGAGATAAACGAAAGGCTTGAAGGCGGAGCCGGGCTGGCGGCGCGCTTGTACGGCGCGATTGAACTGGCTGATTGCATAGTCCCGGCCGCCGACCATAGCGCGCAGCGCACCGTCTTTACTCAAGCTCACCAGCGCGGCTTGCTCAACGTTACGCGCTTCACTTTCCTGATCGAGAACGGCCTTTACCGCGCTCTCCGCCATGGCTTGAAGCTGCGGGTCGAGCGTGGTGGTGACGATCAGGTCGAGTTGCGGGCTACTAATGAACTCATTAACTTCGCTGGTAACAAAATCGAGAAAATAGTTGATGTCGCCGCTGATCGATCTGGGCGCCAGAGTGGCGGGTATGGCATAGGCGAGGGCGTAATCTTGTTCCAATATGGTTCCGGTTTCTCTCAACAAAGAGAGCACCACACGGCTGCGCTCCTGAGCGACATCCAGATTGGTTGTGGGCGCATAGCGTGACGGCGCCTTGGCCAGACCGGCCAACATGGCGGCTTCAGCGAGGGTGACGTCGCTGGCGGACTTGCCGAAATAAGTCTGTGCCGCCGCTTCCACCCCAAAGGCGCCCGCGCCGAGATAAATTCGGTTGAGGTACAGCTCTAAGATCTGATCCTTGGTGAGCCGTTCCTCCAATTGCCGGGCGAGAATTGCTTCACGCACTTTGCGCGTTATGGTGCGCTCCTGGGTCAGGAATATGTTTTTCGCCAATTGCTGGGTGATGGTGCTGCCGCCCTGAACGAACTGGCCGCGCGTGATATTGACATACATGGCCCGCGTGATGCCCCACCAGTCGATGCCGCCATGGTCATAAAACCGGCGATCCTCGGTCATGAGAAAGGCCTGTTTCAGATGGTCGGGAATTTTGCTGAGCGACAGGGGTTTGGTGTGCAGTCCGCCGCGCGAACCGATCACCTCGCCTTGCGCATCCAGAAAGGTGATGGAGGCGGTGCGGTTGCTTTTCCACAGATCCGTTTCGTCGAGGATGTCAGGTTGGAGCCATATATAAGTGACGATCAATCCGAACGCCACCGACAGGGTGGCAAGGCCCAGCACCTGCGCAACCCGCACCCTGAACCGGCGCCACCAGTATGTCAGTCCATTAATCACCGTGTTTTGGCCTCGCCCCGTTCATTTTTATGTGTATATGGCCCTAGCATATTCAGCCGTTAAACGCCATTTACGGCAACACTAGGGCACGGCTATGCTAGGATCGGTTAATGGCCTAAAAATAAAGCAGAAATGAAGGCCCGAATGGCCCTGATAAAAGGATGCCCGGATGAGTAAACGGCCCTTCTGGCGCACCAAAACGCTGGATGAAATGTCTGTGCAAGAGTGGGAGTCTCTGTGTGATGGATGCGCCCGCTGCTGCCTGCTGAAACTGGAAAATGAAGAAACGGACGAAGTGTTTTACACCGATGTCGTGTGCCATCTGCTTGAGGCGGGTGAGTGCCGATGCGGCGATTACGAAAACCGCAAGACCCGCGTGCCAACATGCGTGGTGCTGACCCCGGACAATCTGCAAGCGATAAGATGGATGCCCACAACGTGCGCTTACCGCCTGGTGGCGGAAGGCAAGGATTTGGAGCCGTGGCACCCGTTGGTCTCGAAGCGGCGCTCCAGCGTCCATGAGGCGGGCGTATCGGTGCGCCACCGGGTCATCTCGGAGGCGGAAGTGGAGGAGGACGATCTGGAATCCCACATCATCGATTGGGCGGAATGCTAGAATTATGTCAGTTTAGGGACGAAATAGAGAGGATCAAAAAGAGAAATGTCAGAGGATCAAAGTAAAACCAGCCCAGTGCTAAATTTGACTGAAGTGGACTATGATGATTGGGGAGACGGTGGCAAATTCGAGGCCAAGATGGGCCGCGTTGGCCGCGCTTTGGGCGCTCAAAAGCTCGGCTATAATGTGACGCGGCTGGCGCCGGGCAAGGCCGCCTTTCCATTCCATCTTCACCACGCCAATGAAGAAATGTTCTTGGTTCTTGAAGGCGAGGGGACATTGCGTTTTGCAGACGAGGAATACCCCTTGCGCAAAGGCGATGTCATCTGTTGCCCGCCGGGGCCCGATACGCCGCGCCAGCTCAGAAACACATCCCATAGTGAGCTGGTTTATCTGGCAGTGAGCACAATGGAGACGCCGGAAGTTGCCGAGTATCCGGACTCGCATAAATATGCCGTCATGTGCGGCACCTCACAGGAACCAACGTTCCGCATTGTTGCCAAACGTGATGCCGGCGTCGATTATTTCGACGGCGAGTCGGACTAAGCGCCACTCCCCGGCTTTTCATTACATTGCTACAGGGCTTGAACCAATGGCACACTTCTTTTCAGTCAAGAGAGCGCCGCCATCGAGCCGCCGAACGTGTGTGTAGGCGTCAAAGCCTAAGGCGCCAAAATTTAGATACGTCATCCTGACTTACCTATCGCACCCTCTCAAGCCTGCCCTTACGTCAACTTAAGCCTACCCTTACGTCAACTAGTATTCTGGATACGGATATGCCGATGGCGGTTGCCTGGAAAATAAATAAACGTTACGCTGATCAGGCCGAGTCTTAAATGATCGGCAGGGAGATCATCATTAGGGGAATTATGCAAAATGAGCGGAATAGTTTCGGCTGAAAAAGCCGTACGTAAGTCATTGAAAATAGCGCTGTTATGTGGCACCGGGCTGGCGGCTTTCGTGACGTCCATCCCGGTCTATGCGCAGGGAGTGGACGAAATCGTCGTCACGGTGGGTACACGCGTCAAAGGGCGCACGGTATTGGAGACATCGGTGCCGGTGGATGTTCTCAATGCCGAAGACATCCTCAAAGCAGGGGCCACGGAAACGGGCCGCGCCCTTCAATTGCTGGCGCCTTCTTTTAACTTCTCCAGTTCCTCGATTTCCGATGGCACGGACGCGGTACGCCCGGCGACACTGCGCGGCCTTGGGCCTGACCAGACCTTAGTGCTGCTCAATGGCAAACGCCGCCATACCAGTGCGCTGATCCACGTGAATACGTCCGTGGGCCGCGGCACGGCGGGCACGGATATCAACGCCCTTCCGCAAAGCGCCCTCAGTTCTATTGAGGTTCTGCGCGATGGCGCAGCGGCGCAATACGGCTCCGACGCCATTGCCGGGGTGATCAACTTCAAGCTTAACGACAGCTCAGAAGGTGGAAACGTCTCGGCG
This sequence comes from Alphaproteobacteria bacterium, assembly GCA_021774915.1. Classification (GTDB taxonomy): domain Bacteria; phylum Pseudomonadota; class Alphaproteobacteria; order SMXP01; family SMXP01; genus JAJFIM01. The sequence continues at coordinate 4,903 of JAJFIO010000135.1, read as the reverse complement.
CAATGGGGCAGTACTTATGAAGGCGATGGCGATACGTTCGTAACCTCCCTCAATAAGGGCTTCTCTTTGGGCGATGATGGGTTCGTCAATGTCACATATGAATTCCGCGACCGGGAAGCCACCAACCGCGCGGGGCTTTCCGCCGAGCGGCAATATCCTTACGCCAATGAGGCAACGTGTACGCCCGGAACGGATTGTGTTTTCGATCCGCGGGAATTCACGTTTGATCGGCAGAACTTCCGCATCGGTGATGGCGATTCGCGGCAACATGTTGGTGTGGTGAATGCCGGTATGACACTCTCGGATATTGCGGAAGGCTATGCTTTTTTGAGTATTTCCAATCGTAAAAATGAAGCGGGTGGTTTTTATCGCCGGGCTAATCAGTTCGGCAATACGGTCATTGAACTTTATCCGGACGGCTTCTTGCCGCTGATTGCTCCGACGATCAATGACCGCTCTGCGGTCGCCGGTATCGAGTGGACACTGGGCGATTGGACGGTCGATACCAGCCTTAATTACGGGTTCAATTCCTTCAACTTTATCATTGAAAACTCCGCGAATGCATCGCTTGGTGTTGCCAGCCCGACAACGGCGGATGCTGGCACACTGAAACTTCAGCAATGGGTTGCGAATGTAGATGCCGTCCGTGATTTCGATTGGGGCGGCCGGCCGGTAACTTTTGCCGCCGGGCTCGAATGGCGCCGGGAGAATTACAAGATCGAAGCCGGTGAGCCCGCCTCCTATATTGATGGGGGCGCGCTCAATACCAACTGCCCGGGATGTTCCGTGCCGGGGTCTGAAGTCACTTATGCTGCGGGCTTCCAAGTGTTCCGCGGTTTTGCCCCTGGTAATGAAGTTGACGAATCCCGCAACGCTTATTCTGTCTATGCTGAACTTGAAGGCGACATCACGGACCGTCTGACGTTGGCCGGTGCCGTGCGTTACGAGGATTACAGCGACTTTGGCTCTACGATAAACGGTAAAGTGTCGGGACGTTTTGAGGTGAGCGATGCGGTGGCCTTGCGCGGTGCCGTTAGCACCGGCTTCCGGGCGCCGTCCATGCAGCAGAGTTTCTTCAATTCCACCAGCACACAGTTTGTGACTGTAGGTATGACCGTTGTTGCCGAAGAACGCGGGACCTTCCGAAATGATAGCCTAGCGGCTAATGCGCTCGGTATTCCGAATCTGAAGGAAGAAACTTCGATGAACTACAGCGTCGGGTTCGTGTTCACGCCGACCCCGGATATCACACTGACTGTCGATGCCTATCGGATCGATATCGATGATCGTATTGTCATTACAAATTCGTTCCCGGATACGATTCCTGCCCTCACGGCAGCCTTGGGCAGCGTTGGCGCTACAGCCGCGCAGTTCTTCACCAATGCCGTCGATACAAAGACAGAAGGTATTGATCTCGTTGGGTCTTATAACTTGCCTTGGGATATTGCTGGCGGTCAATTGACCCTGACAGGTTCCGGAAATTACACCAAAACGGAAATCACGCGCGATCTGCCAGCGCCGGGCCTGCTTGCTGGTCTGAGCCTGTTCTCACCGCAAGATCGCTCGATCATCGAAGACTGGCAGCCCAAGACCCGCATCAATTTGACGGCGGATTGGACGAATGGCCCGTGGAACTTCACGCTTCGCGGCAGCCGATTCGGTAAGTATGAAACATGCGAAGGGGGTTGTGATACGCCGACCGGGGGTATTGCTGGTGGGCAGAATATTCAGGAGTTCAGCGCCAAATGGCTGACCGATCTGCAAGGCAGTTACACATTTGAAGATAAAGGCGTCACCATCACGGTCGGCGGCAATAACATCTTCGACGTGACGCCGGACAAAAACCTGATCGGACAAACGCGTGGCGGTACGTTGTCTGATGACGTTGGCAACACCATATTGTCCAGCGACGGCGTGTTTAATTTTTCTCGCCGCTCCGCGCCATTTGGCTTTAACGGCGGATATTATTATGCGCGCGTCTCAGTTGATTTCTAAGCGCTGGTAATATCAAAGCAATGCGAAAAGGCGGGGCCAAGGCTCCGCCTTTTTTGGTTTTCAAGTCGCTTTATTCAAAAGTTGCAGCAGGGCGTCCGGCTCTTGCGCCCCCGACACGGCGAACTGGTTATTCACGATGAAGGTGGGAACGCCGCTAATACCCATTTTCCGGGCTGCATCGATTTCGTCGGCGACCGCATCACAATCCGACTCCGAAGCTAAAAGTTCCTCAACGAGAGTGGCATCCATACCCGCCTCGCGGGCGATGGCGGTCAATATGGCTGTGTCGCCGATATCCTTACCCTGTTCGAAATATGCTTCGAATAGTTTAGTCACCACTGCGTCCTGGCATCCGGCGCTGAGAGACCAGCGGATCAGCCGGTGGGCTTTGAGTGTGTTGGGCGAGCGCGCGATGGCGTCAAAATCAAAGGGGATGTCTTCATCGCGTCCCGCAGCCTCCAGAGCCTGGAGCATCTGTTTGGGACGCTCACCCTCACCGAATTTGTTTTTGAGATAGGTTTTGCGATCAACGCCTTGCGCGGGGATGGTGGGGTCTAGCTGAAACGGGCGCCAGACGGCGCTCACGCGCTCAGGGCCAAAGAGCGCCAGCGCCTTGTCCATGCGCTTTTTGCCGACATAGCACCAGGGGCAGACAACATCCGAGACGATATCAAGAGAAAGGGTTTTGGCCATCTTATCTTAAGTTTAACGCGCGGGCTTGAAAGCGCAACACTCAAGGGGTCTTGGCTTCTTTGCGCGCTTTGTTGAGCAGGCTGAACCCGGTTTCGCCCGGCCACAGAGAGGCCAAGCCTGACTTTAAGGTGACGGTAATGGAGTCGTCTTTTGTCGCGGAAGGAAAAAGCGTGTTGTTGATGACGCCAGTTATCCGTTGCATGACAGTTTGCGCAATATCATAGGGCGTGTTGGGCAATATCAAGGCAAATTCGGCGCCGCCATAGCGGGCGGGAATATCTTCTCCCCGCACAAGCGTGCCCATCATAGAGCCGACCTGACGTATGATCGAATCTCCGATGCCGAACCCATGCGTTTTGTTGATTTGGCTCATGCCTTGAATATCAAAAAAGGCGACGCTTAAGTCCTGGTTGGTGTCGATGCTGTCAACCACCACTTTTTCAATATGGGCGCGCAAAAAACCATAAGTGAAAAGTCCCGTAAGCGCGTCATTGGTGAAGGTGTGCCGGCTTTGCGCATAAACGTCTTGCAGCGCATTCCTGAAGCGCGCTTCGCGCACCAGGGTCTCTACGCGTTTTTGCAATTCTTCCGCAACGAGAGGCAGGGTCAATATATCGGTGACGCCGTCGCGATACGCTTCTTCAGGCGGGCCTAAATTGGCGAGTTCTGTCACAGCAATAACCGGAACATTATAAAGGCTCGGATTGCGCCGCATGGTCTCGCTCAAAGACAGTAAATCAGACGCGTTGCCGTCAATGTTTAAGATCACGGCGTCAAAGGTCTCGGCGCTCATATAATCCTGCGCCGTAGAAGGATTAAGGGCGGCGGTGATCTCCGCCCCGTCAGCCGCCAGGATTTTTTCAATTTCGCTATATTGGATATTGGCGTCGCCGACGATCAGAATTTTGACATGGGCGAGGTCGATCGACGGATCGAAGGGGGCGAGGTCTTTAACGCCAAAATTGCTGAGCGTTGTAATGCGGCGCTTCAACTCGCGGCCCATTGTATCGAGACGCACAAGCGATTCAATCCGGTTGAACAATTGCATGTCGTGATAAGCATAAGCGATGCGAGCTTCGATCCCGGCGCTGGCGGTGCTGCGGTCGCCGAGCATGATCACAGGGTAGCGGATGACCGAATCGAGGGATTTCAAATGCGTGGCCAGTTCCCCCGCCATATCGGCGGTGACGCCGCCTGTGCCTGGCCGGATGACGGCGACGTCCGGGTGGTGGCTGCGCGCCAGATTAAACGCGTCCTGTTTGGTTGAGGCGCTCAACGTCTCATAGCCGCGCGCTTCCAGCGTGGCGCAGAGATTTTCACGGGGCCGCTCTTCACCACATATGACGAGGACGCGCGCAGAATAGGGCATTACGTAAATTCCGGGTTTTAAAGGAAAATCACGAGCTAACCGTTACCATGTCCGAAACGGGGTCACCAGAAGATTGAAGGGATAAAATCACGCTTCCTCACCCTGATTCATCCGCGATAGGGTCTTCAAATCGGACAGCTCGATCAGATCGCGCGTCACCATAGAAATCAGACCCTTTTTACGGAGCCGCGTCAGTCCCCTGCTCACCGTCTCTATGGTGAGCCCAAGATAATCGGCAATATCCATGCGCGACATGGGCAGGGCGGCGAAACCGGGTATGCCGCCAATGCGGGCCTGGCGCTGGGAGATATGCAGCAGGAAACCAGCCAACCGCTGTTCGGCGGTGAGTTGGCCCAAAGCAAAAGCGAGATTGAGGGATTGGGCAAGCAGCTTGGACGTGATGAGACGGTATTGCTGCGCCATGGCCGGGTAGAGCACCAGCAGATCATCAAACCTGTCTTTGTTCCAGCGGCACAGACTCACCTCGGACCCGGCTTGGGCGCTGACATTATAGGAGGCGTCTGGCGTGATGCCGAAGAGGTCGCCGGTGAATAGAAATCCGAGGATCTGTCTTTGGCCGCCGGCCCCCATGCGGTAGAGGGTCATTGTGCCTTCGCGCACATTAAAAATGTGCTCCGCCGCTTGATCTGAGAGAAAAAGGGTCTCGCTTTTATCCAAATTAATGTGCGTGGATTGCTCATAAAGCGCCGGCAGACTGGAGTCCGAAAGACCGACGCAAAGATCGCTCATGCGCGCAGGACAATCAAAGCACTGGATTTGGCCAGAATATTGGCTTTGGCGTGTAGAAAAGCGTGAGCGGTTGTTCCCCATCACGGCAAATTACTC
>JAJFIO010000134.1 GCA_021774915.1 Alphaproteobacteria bacterium | reverse complement strand
CTTTGGGTTTCGCCGGACGGCGCGGTGATGGTGACGGCGCTGACTGTTTCAGCCATGGTGCGCCGCGTGATCTGCATGCTATCGCCGGTGATGACAGCGGAAAGGACTTCCTCTTCCAGATCCGGTTCTTTCATCAGCCAGTGGGCGAGGCGGCGCAATAATTCGCCTTGCGGGCCGCCGCCTTCATATCTCCGTTTCCAGAGCCAGGCATGGTCCGACATGAGCTGCGCCACGCGGCCTTCCTTTACCCGGTCGAGCACCAGCAGGGGCCGATCCTCAGGACCTGACATCAGCGCCTCGCCGCTGACTTGGCGCGTGTCGATGAGGCGGAACCAACGCCCCCAATCCGGCTCAGCCGTCTCGCCGGGTTGTCCTGAAAGCGGCGGCGCGCCCGGTAGACCGGCGGTCACCGGATGGCGATAGCCGGCCGTGGTTAAAACCGGTTTATAGCCTTGCGATAGGACGTCTCCGGTAGGCTGGCTTGGCAGAACGGCAGAAAGCGGTGAGCGAAACAGACTGAACGGCGTGGCGAAGGCGGGGCCGGTGGCGGTGAGCAGCGCGCCGCCATTCTCGACGAAACGCGCAATATTACCCAGATAAATCATCGGCAGTACATTACGCAGCCGGTAGCGGTCGAAGATCACGAGGTCGAAATCTTCCAGTTTGGTCGAGAACAGCTCGCGCGTCGGGAAGGGAATGAGAGACAGTTCGCCAATCGGCGTGCCGTCCTGCTTTTCAGGCGGTCTGAGAATCGTAAAGTGAACCAGATCGACACTCGGGTCGGCTTTGAGAAGATCGCGCCACGTGCGCTCGCCGGCATGCGGCTCGCCCGAGACCAGCAGCACGCGCAACCGGTCCCTGATGCCGTTGGTGACGACGACCGCGCGGTTGTTGAGCAGGGTGAGTTCCTCTTCGGCGGCTTCCACGTCAATCTCGATGACATTCTGTCCCCCGTGCTCAATATCGATATCAATGTCCTGGGGTAGGCCGGTAAGGATGCGCCGGGAGGCAATCGGTTCGCCATCCACGCTGATGGACAGGGCGACAAGGGAGGGTCCGCTCTGGGCGTTGCCAAAATCATCGACACGGGCGGCAATGGTGATGCTCTCGCCGACAATGCCAAAGCGCGGGGCCTTTTCGATGGTCAGCTTACGGTCTTTTTCGTCCTTGCGTCCCGTGATCAGAACATGCAGCGGCGCCCCTAACCCAAGGGAGGCTGCATCGGGTGGCGCGTCATGCACTTCGCCGTCGGTGATAAAAAAGACGCCAGAGATCTGTTCGCGCGGCACGTCTTTGAGCGATCGATCCAGTGCAGCAAAAAGATTTGTGCCTTGGTCCCTCGTCGTGGCGGCGGTCGGGTCTACATTTGTCACGCGCACATCTAGATTGTCAAAGCGGCCCAGTTCATCTTTAAGGGCTGCCGCCACATCGCGCGTGATTTCAGCGCGTCCATCGATGGTCTGGCTTGCAGAGAGATCGACAATCACGGCGGCAATGTCAGGCAAGGGATCGCGGTCTTCTTCCAGTAAAGAGGGGTTCGCAAGAATGAGCAGGACCAGCGCCAGCGCCGCGCCGCGCAAAAGAGCGCCCGCCAGTCTTTGAAAAACACTATAGAGCGTCAGCAGCGCAGCAGCGCCGGCGCCCGTCCAGATCAGCGCCCAGGGAAGCTGAGGCGCGAAGGTGAATTCCCAGGCCATTATTGCCCCAGCCTTTCCAGCAAAGCCGGGACATGCACCTGGTCGGCTTTGTAATTGCCCGTCAGCGTGTAGATCACCAGATTGACGCCAAAGCGAAACGCCATTTCGCGCTGCCGGTCGCCGCCCGGCACGACTGCCGCCAGCGGCCGGCCCGCCTCATCTTCGGCCCAGGCGGCGGCATAATCATTGCTGGCGATGATCAGTGAAGACACGCCGTCATTACGGCTCGGGTCAGTGGTTCCGTTTGCTGAGCTTTTGGCTTCCACCCACACACGCCCGCCGCTCCAGCGTCCGGGAAAATCCTGCAGAAGATAAAATGCTTTGGTGAGAATATGGTCCGCCGGTATTGGTTCCAGGGGCGGGATATCAAGCACCAGGAGCAAGCTCTGCAAGGGGGCGTTTCCTTTGCTGGCGCCGGGCAGGACGGGCAAGTCCGATTGATGGTCCTGGGTGTCGAACAAGATCGTGCCGCCGTTTTTCATATAGGCATCGACCTTGGCCAGGGCATCGGGACTTAAAGTCGCTTGGGGTGAGACCACCGGCCAGTAGATCAGGGGAAAAAAGGCCAGTTCATCACGCTCGATATCAACGCCCATGGGCGTGGCCGGGACCATGGCCGTGCGTGATCTCAAGACACGGCTCAAGCCCGTGAGACCGGCCCGGCTCATTTCATCCACGGCGTTGTCACCCGTCAGCACATAAGCCAAAGGCGTTTCCAGCGTGGCGCGCAAGGCAAATTCATCTTGCGTATTTTGAGCCCATAAGGGGTGTGAACCCATCAGCAGGCTGAAGAACGCTACAAAGGAAATCATCAGGAGGGCGGCGTGTTGTCTGCTGAGGGGCCTGAAGACCAAGCGGCCCGCCAACGTCAATGCGGCCACGCCGTCAATCAGGATCAAAGCCAGCGCCAGGCTGAGCAACCATGGTTGAAGGGCGCGTGCCGGCGTGTTGATAAAGGCGGCCTTCGTCACACCCGGCGGCAGTGCGCCTAGAGGCGTGAAAAGGAAATCCGGGTTAATCGCGTTGAGAGCAAAGTGCGCCTCGTCCGTGCCGTAAAACCCCGGAGGGTGCGGGGGGCCGGACACGGCGTTCGCGGCTTGATTGGCAGGGATTGTAGAAACCGTGGGCGGCGGCGGACCGAGCACGCCAAAACCATCAAGAACGCTTAAGGGACGAAACAGGCCTGTATTTTGCGGGGTTTCTGTCTGCTCGAATCCCTGTTCAGCAGTCAGGGCTTGCGGATCAACCTGGGTGACCCCGGCAGCCATGGCGACAATGCGCCTCAGCATTTCGACATAAAGCCCCGACAGGGGCAAGGAGGACCAGTCGGGGTTGGCAGTGATGTGAAACAGGATCACCCGTCCTTCTTGCCGTTCAGCGGCTGTCACCAGAGGGGTGCCGTCAGTGAGGCGGGCCCAGGTGCGTTGGGGTAGATCGCTGGTGGGCTGGGCCAGGATCTGGCGGCTGACGGTGATGTCATCTGGAATGCTGAGGCCATAGAAAAGACTGGCTTCGTCGAAGGCGCTTAATTTTTGCGGTTCGGCCCAGGACAGGGCGCCGCCCAAAGCGCGCCCCCCCTGCCGCAGCGTCACGGGGATCAGGTCGTCATTGCGGGCGGCCATGCGTGGACCGGCAAAGCGCAGCAGGGTTCCACCCTGTTCGACCCATGTGCGGACCGCGTCTTTTTCCGCGCCAACGATCTGGCCAATATCGGTCAGCACAAGGACGGAAATGTTCTGCTTGAGTAGATCCTGGATCGAACCTGTTCTGATTTCGGCATAGGGCTTAAGCGCGCGTTCCAGATAATAAAGGTCGGACAGCAGGGGTTGATCGCCCTGCCCACTGCCCGACGATACAAGCCCAACGAGGCGGCGGCGCCAACGTTCGTCAAGCAGAAACACGGCGCCGGCTGAGGCATGGTTTTCAATTTCCACGCGCCGGGCCTCGTTGCGCAATTCAATCGGCAGGGCGACTTCAGCGCTGGTTTCGTCTTTACCGACCCCGAAAGTGAAAGACCCATACCCTAAAAGGCGGTTTTTGCCTGCCAGGATGCGTATGCGGCCGGTGGAGGTGGTGCCTATCGGGGTGCGCTGGAGAGGAACCGAAAGGCCCTCCAGTGTGGCCTTGGGTGGTTTGAGCGCATAGGTGGTGGTCTCTGGCCCCTCCTGCATAACGGTGACCTGCCCCAGTCCGGTCAGAGCTTCGGCGAAGTCTTGAGCCGCGCCATAATCCAGCCCATCGCTGATCCAGGTCACGTCGGCGCTCAGGCCCCGCTCGGTCAGTATTTGGCTGATACCGGATAGCTTATCCAAAGCCCGGCGCCGATCAGGCAGCCAGGCTTTGGGCTCAAGCGTATGGGCGATGCCGCGCGCATCGGCCGGGATAAGAAAACCCGGATTGGCTTGCCAGGATTCGCTCAGCGCGGTTTTGGCGGTTGTGAGAATAAGGATTTCGTTGTCCTGGCGTTCCGCCTCATCAATCAGTGTGCTGAGGGCGCTTTGGCGCGCGGGCCACCGGGCGGCCACTGTCCAGCCGTCATCCACCACCACGATCTGTGTCCGGTTGCGGTTCGGCGTATCAGGATTAAGGATCGGATCGGCCAGCGCCAAGATGATTACAGCGGCCAGACAAAGGCGCAAAATGAGGAGCCAAAGGGGGGTGTGCGCCGGAGTTTCCTGATCTGCATCAAGGCCAAGCAGAAACCGGATAGCGGGAAAGCGCTGCCGTCTGGGTGTGGGCGGCAGAACGCGCAGCAGCCACCAGAGTGCCGGTAAGCTTAAAAGCGCCGCCAGAATCCACGGGGAGGCAAAGGCGAGAGGTCCGAGGGTGAGCATTAAATGGACTTCCTCTCGTGTCCTTGAGTCCAGGGTTGAGTGAGCGGATCGCCGGACAGGGCGCCATAAAGCGCCATCAGGGGAAGTTGCGCTTGGTGGTCGGTGCGGTGCGTTGAAAAAGTCCAGCCCAGAGATTGGGACATGGTTTGCAACGCGCTACGGTGTGCCGCCAAGCGTTGTTTATAGGGCGTGCGCAAAGTTTCAGCGCGACCGACGGTGAGGTGGGTGGGTTCTTCCACGCCTTCAAATTTTGTCCGGCCTTCAAAGGGCAGTTCTTCTTCTGCTGGATCGAGGATTTGCAGCAGATGGCCGCGCACGCCCCGCTCGGCAAAAAAAGCCAACGCCGATTCCAGCGGCTCCAGCGGGCAGAGGAAATCACTGATCAGCACGCTTTGCGCAAAACGCGGCAAGGGATCTTGCGGCGGCAAGCTGCCGGACTGGGTAGTGTCTTCAGCCAGATCGGCGGCCAGACGTCGCAGGACCAGCCTTCCGGAGGCTGGCGCGGCGCTGCGCCCCAGCAAAGCCACGCGCTCGCCGCCTCTCAGCAATAAAATTGAAATGGCCAGAGTGAGAAGGGTGGCCCGGTCGAACTTGGTGGTGAGGGCGTGATCCGAGCGATACTGCATGGAGGCGGAAGCATCGCGCCACAGCCAGATGCTTTCCGCCGCTTCCCATTCATTTTCACGCACATAAAGATGATCGGTCTTTGCCGATTGGCGCCAGTCGATGGCGCTGGCCGGATCTTCGGGCCGATGATGGCGATATTCCCAGAAACTCTCGCCAACGCCGATCCGCCGCCGCCCGTGAATGCCCTGGGCCACTGTATTGGCGACGCGCTCGGCCTCCACCATCAGAGGCGGCAGCGTCGCGGCGAGACCTTCCGCCCGGCGCCGCGTTGCGGCGTTGTTCGTGTCAATCTGTGAGCGTTTGTTGCGGGTCAGAGCCATCCCTTGCGCGCCCTTTACCCGACGTTCTCGCCAAGACGCGCGATCACTTCGCCAACCCGCATCCCTTCCGCCCGTGCTGCAAAGCTTAAAGCCATGCGGTGACGCAGAACCGGAGCGGAGAGCGCCAGCACATCGTCGAGTGAGGGAGACAGGCGCCCCTGAAGCAGCGCGCGCGCCCGCACCGACAGCATCAGAGCCTGGCTGGCGCGGGGGCCGGGGCCCCAGGAGACATATTTTCGGGCAAGCGTGTTGGCGGCGTCATCAGGCCTGGCGCTGCGCACCAAATTCAAAATGGCGTCCATCACCCTTTCGCCCACCGGGATGCGCCGGACGAGGTGTTGAAATCTCATGAGTTCGCCGGGGGCAAGGACATTTGTGGTGCTCGCTTCATCGGCGCCGGTAGTGGCGATCAGCATGCGCCGCTCAGCGTCACGATCGGGGTAGTCCACGTCGATCTGAAGCAGAAACCGGTCAAGCTGGGCTTCGGGCAGGGGATACGTGCCTTCCTGTTCCAGGGGGTTCTGCGTGGCCAGAACGTGGAAAGGGGCGGGCAGTTCGTGGCGCTCGCCTGCCACGGTTACGTGTTTTTCCTGCATCGCTTGCAGCAAGGCGGACTGAGTGCGCGGAGAGGCGCGATTGATCTCGTCGGCCATGAGCAACTGGCAGAACACCGGTCCCTTGATGAATCGGAACGTGCGTGTGCCGCCCGCCGATTCTTCCAGAACTTCAGTGCCGACAATATCGGTCGGCATGAGATCCGGCGTGAACTGCACGCGCCCCGGCTCCAACCCCAAAACCAGGCCGAGGGTCTCCACCAGCCGTGTTTTGGCCAGGCCCGGCACCCCGATCAGAAGTCCGTGCCCTCCCGCCAACATGGTGATCAGCGTCTGCTCGATCACATCTCCCTGGCCGAAAATGACAGATTCAACAGCCTCTTTCACGGCCGCCAGTTTTGCGCTGGCCGCTTCAAGGTCCTCAACGATCGCGTCGTTCGCTTCACTCATATTTTGCATCCCCGCCAGTATAGTGCCTTTTTTGATATGCTTGAACCCATGTGTTTATGGTGAAGGCTCATGTATAAAATTTATATGTGGTCAAAAGGTGTCGGTTATAATGACAGCGAGAGAATTGGTGCGCGGCAATGACTGACGAAAAAGATAACGGCGGCATGGGGAAAGCCCCTTCCCCCGATATGATGAAAGGCCTGGCCGGATTGGGTCAGCAAGCGTCCGGCAGCCCCCGCGCTTTGCCGCCTGTGCACCTATGGAACCCGCCCTTTTGCGGCGATCTCGATATGGTTATCAAACGCGATGGAAGCTGGACGTATATGGGCAGTCCCATTGGCCGCAAATCGATGGTGCGGCTGTTTTCTTCCGTGCTGAGGCGCGATGACGATGACCGTTATTACCTGGTGACCCCCGTTGAGAAATGTGGAATCACCGTTGAGGATGCGCCTTTTCTGGCGGTCGAGATGGATGTGCGCGGAACGGGCCGCGATCAGAATCTGGCCTTCCGCACGCAAGTTGACGATCTGGTGACCGCTGATTCGGATCACCCGATCCGCGTCGATATCGACCCGCAGACCGGGGAGCCTGCGCCTTACGTTTTGGTGCGCGGACGGCTGGAGGCGTTGATCCATCGGCCGGTGTTTTACGAATTGGTGGAACGTGGCGTGGAGCAAGTTGTGGACGGGACGAGACTTTTCGGCGTATGGAGTGGCGGTGTCTTCTGGCCGTTCAGTCGGGCGGAAGATTTAGCTTAAAAGTTCCCCTTAATCAGTTTAGGCGCGTGTTCATGGATCGTTTGCGGCAAGAGTTGGAGAAAAAACTCCATCGGCATCCCGATAGCGCCGCTCTGCGGGGCGATCATGATCTTAACCCCGATTGGTCGCCGGACGAAGAAAGAGCGCGCGAACTGACCCAAGCCGCTGTTCTGGTGCCGCTCATTGAGCGGGCTTCCGGGATCACCATGCTGCTGACCCAGCGCACCCATGAGATGCCGACCCATGCCGGTCAGATAAGCTTTCCCGGCGGGCGGGTACACGCCGATGATCGTAGCCAGCTGGAAACCGCTCTGCGCGAAACGCACGAAGAGGTGGGTATTGCCCCAGGACATGTCACCGTGGCGGGCTTTCTGGATTTTTATGAAACCCGTACACAGTATCGTATTTTGCCGGTGGTGGGCATTGTCAGCCCGCACGCCGAGATGAACATTGATCCGCGCGAGGTGGCGCATGTGTTCGAGGTGCCGCTGTCGTTTTTGATGGATCCGGCGCATCATCAGAAAAGATCGGCCGAATGGCAAGGGGCGACGCGCCATTTTTATGCTATGCCGTATAGAGAACATCATATTTGGGGAGCGACCGCCGGCATGATCATGTCGCTCTATGAAAGGCTTAACGCGTCATGATACGCTCTCTGCTCTGGCCTCTTTTTCTGGTGGCGCTGCCTTTCCTTCTTTATTGGGGTTACCTCACTTTCGCTACCCATATGCGCGCGGATCATGGCGGGTCATGGAATGAAGCGCCTTTCATCTGGCTGCTGGGCGCGGGCGTGGCGCTGATGCTGACCGGCCTGTTTGTCTTTGGGGAAAAGGGGAGCAGCGAACCGGGAAGTGTCTATGTTCCTGCCCATACTGAGGATGGGGAACTCATCCCCGGTAAAATGTTGCCGCCAGCAGGGGAAAAATGAGCTGGGAATTTTCTAGCATTCCCAGTATGCGTCATCCTCGCGCTCGACGCAAGAAGGGTCAGATCTTCACCCATCACTCCGCCAACTGATGAAATGTGATGACGCCTTTGGCTGGGATGCTTGAGATCAGGGGATCGCCAGAAGCGATGGAGAGGGTTCCGCGCTCCTGCACCCCCTCGTCATCGGTGGTGGAGCGCACGCCATACTGACCGGCAGGCAGACCGTGGAGGACCAGGTCTTGGGCCTGCTCCGTTTTGACAATGACGACATGGCTGCCGTCGGTATTTTTAAAGGCGACGGGGCTGAGCGCAGAGGATTTTGTCTTTGCGCCAATTCTCACGGCTCCCAGACGCACGAAACGAAAATATTGCGCCAGGCGCATCGCCTTAGGCGTCATGCTGATGATTGGGTTCGCAGGGTCGCTGAAATCGGCATTATAGTAATAGGCATCCTTCTTGCCTCGATTGGTCGCGATGGCATATTGCTGCCAGGAAGAAACATGGCCATCCACCAGATCATAATAGAGGTCATCCACGTCGCCATGAGTGAGCTCGAGCATGGCTGAGCGCATGTTGTATTTGCGCGCTCTTTTAGCAATGCCCGGCAGCAATCCGTTGGCTTTCCAGTTGTCATAGCGATGATAGGAGATTGCTGAGAGAATATCTTTCATACCCTTGACCCTAATCATCGTATCAAAATAGGGCGCTGCATTTTTGGCATAAGACGTTGAGGGAGCGATGACATCGGGAAAATATCCGGCCGCGTTGAGCCTCGTGACGGCGGCGACGGCCGCCCGGCCGATCTCCCGGCCCCGCCATGTGTCGGTATTGTCCGGCTCCAGGATTACTTCCAAAGCATCTGGCGTAATGCCATATTTGTTTTTCAAGTGTTCGAAAGTGGCGAAGATCAGCTCGGCATATTCATCCCGGTTCTTGGCATGTTTGAAAGTGCCTTGTAGGTCGCCCCAGCGGAAATCGACATAACACAGGTTGATGTAGAGCTTTTCTCCATTGGCTTGCAGTCGTTCCAGCATGGGAAGAAGGATGTTTTCGACTTCGAAATCAAGCTCGGCAAATTGAAATCCGGCGGGGTTGAGAACATTCGGATCGTCATTATCATTGATCTTTTCATAATAATGGCGTTCGAATTCTTTGAAGGTAATATCTTCATCCAGTAGTTGCGCCCAGTAATTCACCGGATTTTCCGCCCCGCTTCTGATCTCAATCCTGATGCGGTTGACGCCCATTTCGTTGATAAGACGATCGAAGATCTCATCCTTCAGCGGTTTCCACGAATCATCAAAGCGGTTCATAACTTTATTGCCTTCCCACAGGCGCGCCGTGACTTCCCAGCCGGTCATGGTTTGGAAGGTTTCTTCCACGTCGACCTGGATCTCGGTCTGAGTGTTTTGAGCCTGAGACAGGCCATTGGCGATAGGGCCGCTCAAAATAACGAGTGTGAGGGAGAGAGAGGGGGGAAGCCATTTATTCATGAATGTTCCTTCAGTGCGTGCAGGCGGCGGCCACTTCTTCGCATAGCTGTAGGTGAGAGGCGTGTCCAGAATATGACAACAAGCCTTAAAGGGGGTTAAGGTGCGGCTGCTGGATTTTCATGAGGAGGGAGAATAACATGATGAGAGGCAGGATGCGCCTTTGTTTAAGCCTGGCTTTGGGCTTAAGCCTGGCTCTGGCCCTGGTCTTGACGACGGGGTGTAGCGCCGTCAAAAATATTCTGCCCTCTGAATCTCAAATCTTAACTGAGCAGGGGCTTGATGAGCGGCAGGTCGCCCTCATCGCGATCAATGATGTGTACCGCATCAATGGCATCCAACAGGGGCGGGAGGGCAGCCTGGCGCGGGTCCGGGCTTTGCGTGTGCAATTACAGAGGGATTACGTCGCCGTGCCGGTGTTTCTGGCCGGAGATTTTCTCTCCCCCTCGCTGCTCGGACGGACCTATCGCGGCGCGCAGATGGTCGATGTGCTGAACGCACTTGACGGCAAGCCTGATGCCTTTGATCCGATGCTGTTCGCCACCTTCGGCAATCATGAATTTGATATTGGATCATGCGATCAGCCCACGGATCTTACTCAGCGCGTGCGGGAATCCGAATTCGCCTGGCTGGCGACCAATATCTTGTTTGATGAAACCGGCGCGCCGCGCCTTTCGACTTGTGGTCTGGCGCCGCTCGACCAATTGTCCCATGTCCGGCTTGAGCCCGAGCTCATCGAACTTGGCGGCATGAAACTGGGCGTGTTCAGCATCACGCTCGATTTTGAAGACGGTGATGTGGCCAGCTATCCGCGCATCGAAGATTATGGCGAGACCGCGCGCCGGGCGGTGAAAACGCTGCGGAATGAGGGAGCGGAGTTTACGATTGCCCTGACGCATCTGCCCAAGATGGAAGATCGACGACTGGTGGAACTGGGCGCGGCGGGGCCTGACCTTATTTTGGGCGGTCATGAGCATTATTGCATGGCCTTTCCGCGCGATGCGCCGCGCGTTTTCAAGGCGGATGCGGATGCCTTAAGCGCAAACGTTTTTATCCTTGAGCGTTCACCGGACGGCGTTGTCAGGATGATAAGCCGTGAGAACCGGCGGCTTGGTGAGAGCGCGCCCAAAGATAAAGAAACCAACACGCTCATTGAGAAGTGGCTTTCCCGGCACGCCGCAGATACCTGCGGGGATGCGCAATGCCTCGATGAGCCTATCGGTCATATTCGCGATGCGCTGGAAGCCGAGGAACTGAAAAACAAGACGCGGGAAACGCGGTTCGGCAATTGGCTGGCGGATGTGGCGCGTGGCGCGCAGATTTCGAACCGGGCGGATGCGGCGCTGATCAATGCGGGCAGTTTCGCCCTCAATTATGATCTGAAGGCGGGCTCCACCCTCTCGCGCCGTGAAATTGAGGAGTTGATCCGGTTTGATCCCAGCTATCTGACC
>JAJFIO010000133.1 GCA_021774915.1 Alphaproteobacteria bacterium | reverse complement strand
TTTATGGTTCCCGGACTGGAAATGGCGACCCGGCTTGTGCTGGAGATCTGCGGCGGCGAGGCCAGCGAGATCTTTGTCGCCGGGAGCATTCCGGACACGGATAAAGTCATCGATTTTGATCCGGCCCAGGTGAAACGCTTGACCGGCCTGACATTGGACAGCGCGGCGATCGCGAATATTTTGCAAGACCTCGGGTTTGTTTGCACGGCTGGCGGCAAGGGATGCCAGGTATTGGCGCCCTCCTGGCGGCCCGATATCGAAGGCCCGGCCTGCCTGGTGGAAGAAGTCGCGCGCATTGCCGGGTATGACAAACTGCCGACCACGCCCATGCCCCGCGCGCATGCCATCGCCCGGCCGGTATTGACCGCCCCCCAAGATCGCACGCGTCTGGTGAAGCGCGCGCTGGCCGCACGCGGCCTCACCGAAGCGATCACCTGGTCGTTTGTCTCCCGCGCACAAGCGGAACTCTTCGGCGGCGGCTCTGATGCTTTGCGCCTCGATAACCCGATCTCCTCTGCGCTCTCCGACATGCGCCCCAATCTGCTGCCGGGTCTCATCGCCGCAATGGCGCGCAATGTGGACCGGGGCAGACACGACGTGGCGCTTTTTGAAGTCGGCCCTTCTTACGCCGGTGATCAGCCGAGCGATCAATCCACTTACGCAAGCGGGGTACGCCGTGGCGCGGCGCGCGGCACTGGCTCCGCCCGGCACTGGAGCGGAAATACACCCGAGATAAACGTGTTTGACGCCAAGGCGGACGCCCTCAGCGCCCTTAAAGCCTGCAGCGCGCCGGTGGATAGTTTGCAGGTGAACGCGGACGGCGCCCCAGCCTGGTATCATCCGGGCCGTTCGGGCGCCCTCTGCCTGGGGCCCAAAACCGTCCTCGCGACTTTTGGCGAAGTGCACCCCAGAGTTCTCAACACCCTTGATGTAAGCGGACCCATCACCGCGTTTGAGTTGAATCTCGACGCCCTCCCAGTCCCCCGCGCCAAGGCGACAAAAACAAAACCGGCGCTCGACGCCAGCGACCTGATGGCCGTGGAGCGGGACTTTGCTTTTGTGGTGGATTTGAGCGTCAGCGCTGCCGATGTGCTACGCGCGGCGCGCGGCGCGGACAAAAAGCTCATCACCCACGTCGCTTTGTTTGACGTGTTTGAAGACGTGGCGCTGGGGAAGAACAAAAAGTCTCTCGCCATCGCCGTCACCCTGCAACCGCGCCTCAAAACCCTCACCGACACAGAGATCGACGCCGTCGCCGCCAAAATCATCGCGGCAGTGGAAAAAGCCACCGGCGGTGTGTTGAGGGGTTAAAGCGCTCGGGCTATTGATTCAGATCAATGGCGCTCACGCAATTTGCGCGCTATATCATAAAAGCATTTATTTTTGAGAGGCTGTGATCAGCGCGATGGGGCGAAAGATCGCCATTATTGACGGCCACCCCGATCCGGGGAGCGGACGCTTTTGCCGTGCACTGATTGACGCTTATATGACGGGCGCGCAAGAAGCAGGCTGCGAGATTAAGCGGGTTAACGTCGCGCAGCTAGATTTTCCAATTTTAAGAACGCAAGCGGAATTCGTAGGCGGCGCTACCGATCCCGGCATTGTTTCAGCTCAGCAGACTATCAAATGGGCGGATCATATTCTGATTGTGTTTCCTCTTTGGCTCGGGACGGCGCCGGCTTTGCTCAAAGTCTTTTTTGAGCAGGTCTTCAGGCCCGATTTTGCCTTCGATGAAACGTCCGACAAGCTTCCCAAAGGACTTTTGAAAGGGCGCTCCGCACGGATCGTCGTCACCATGGGGATGCCCGGTTTTATTTACCGCTGGTTTTACCGCGCGCATGGGCTGAAAAACATCAAACGGAATATTCTCAAATTCAGCGGAATCAGTCCGGTTCACACCACGATCTTCGGCATGGTCGAGGCGGCAAGCGACGCCAAACGCGCCGGGTGGCTGGGCACGATGAAAGCGCTGGGCCGACAAGGCGCCTGAACGCCGCTTGCCGTTCCACACCTCCTCCCCTCAGGTCATCCTCGACACCCCCTTTGCGTCATCCTCGACACTCCCTTTGCGTCATCCCCGCGCTTGACGCGGGGATCCAGGGCGGACTTACACGGTATTCTATTTTGCAATCCTTATTATCGATTCCGCTGGATTCCCGCGTGCGCGGGAATGACGGGTGGAGGTGCAACGGGGTGATAGGAAGAGAGGAGCCGGGATGACGCAGTGGAAGATGTGAAATAGAACGCTTACTCTAATCCGCCGTCCCACGTTAGATCCCAGTCCTCCAGAACATCCAAAGCCGCGCCCGCCGTGCGATCGAGCAGGAGGGGGCTGACGGTGATCTTGCCTTTGAGAAAAGCGTCGGCGTCGCCGCCCTTTTCAGAGCTTGTCGCAAATTTGAATTTCGGTTTGAACACCCTCCCCCCTTTGTCGTTCTGCTCCAGCGTGAAGTCATCAACGTCATAGGTCGAACCCGATGTTTTAACCACGGCCACGCCGCCGATGGGAGGCGCAGGGATATTGACGTTCAGCATCACACCATCGGGCAATCCTTGGGTTATGACTTGCCGCACGAGCTTTTTGGCGAAGGTGGATGACGTCGTATAATCCTCTTCATAGGCTTGCGATTGCGAAAAAGCCACGGCCGGAACGCCGTGTATCAGCGCTTCCATGGCGGCATTCACCGTGCCGGAATAGAGATTGGTGAGACCGGCATTGTTGCCGTAATTGACGCCTGAAACGACGAGATCAAAGCTGCGGCCTTCCGATGTTTCCAAAGCAAGACCGACGATCACCGCTTCCGCCGGGGTGCCATGAACCGCAAATTCGGTGACGCCATCAGGCGCGGCGAAGTCCGATACCGTAATGCCGCTAAACATATTTTTGATCGAATGGCTGGAGCCGGACTGATTTTCCGCCGGGGCGTAGACGGCCACATCACAGACCTCTCCGAGAGAGAGGTAGAGCGCCTTGATGCCCGGCGCGGCGATGCCGTCGTCATTGGTCAGCAGAATCCGGCACGCCGGCGTGTCGGCCAGCGAGGCGCACGCCGACAGAAACAACCCGGCCCCGACAACCACAAACAGCCAGCCGCTCCGGCGCGGGAGCGCTCTTTGCTTCCCCATCATCATATGCGTGTCATTTCCTTTGATGTGAGACGTCAGCAAAACAGCGGGGTCTCATTTTCTTCGTGCCACCGGAAAATGTCATCCCTGATCTCCTCGGCGTCTTCGGCAAACCAAAACAGATCCAGATCTTCGCTTTCGATCACGCCTTCTTCAACCAAAAAATCAAAATCAATTACTCTGCGCCAATAATCTTCCCCCACCAGAACAACAGGCAGCGGCGCGATTTTGCGGGTTTGAATCAATGTCAGCGTTTCGAACAATTCATCCAGCGTGCCGAACCCGCCGGGAAAAGCCACCAGGGCTTTCGCCCGCAACATAAAGTGCATTTTGCGCAAAGCGAAATAGTGAAAACGGAAACACAGTTCGGGCGTAATATAAGGATTGGGGAATTGTTCATTCGGGAGCGTGATGTTGAGCCCGACCGTTTTGGCGTTGACATCATAGGGACCTCGATTGGCCGCTTCCATGATGCCGGGCCCACCGCCGGTCATGACAACCAGCCGGCAATCCTTCGGCCCACTGCCCGATTCAGCAATCAACCGCCCGAAATCCCGCGCCACCTGATAATAGCGGCTTTTCGCCTGCACTCTTTTGGCAATTTTGAGGCGCGCTTGAAGATCAGCATCTTGCGGCGCCCCCGCCACTTCTTGTTGAAGCCGCTCCACGCGCCGCAGCGCCGTTCCCGGTTCGACAATGCGGGTACTGCCATAAACGACAATGGTATTGAGTACGCCAGCCTCTTTCAGCAAAATCTCCGGCTTGCTGAAGTCAAGCTGCAACCGCACACCGCGGCTTTCATCGCGTTCTAAAAAACTTACATCCTCATCGGCCTGAAGATAACTCGGACTTTGCAGCAAGACCTTAACGCGCGCTGGGGCTTGCTCATCTTCATCCGAAGATTTTGAAGTCTGCCAGGGAAGTTTCTCACGCCTTCTCAGCGGATCAGGCGGCGCGGGCATAGTACCCTTTGATTTTTTATGCTTGCTCACGATTGTTGCCCCTTATCTGAGTTTCGTTTGGTGTCCAGTGAGAATCTATTAAACCAATTACTGTCTTTGTACATACAGGTAGATTAGGAATGATTCTCAATGGCCAATCCCACATTAAGCTCATATAAGTCTCGCATAGAAGATGCTTCAAAATTCAACTGAATAAAATCCGAGTCATACAACCTCATTCTTATCCAGATGCTTCCTCCAGATTCCGTAAATTCCTTATGAAATGGTTTCAGCACAATACTGCATTTATTTAATAGGACTTCTGGATCATATTGCCCTTTATCGGAGATCACAAAATTGCAATATGTTTCATAATAGGTCTTGTGACTCCCATGTGGACTTTTAGCACCGACGTTATGTGAGTGATTTGCCTTCAATTTAGTAAGTTCTTCAGTTTCCTGAACTGACATACTAGGGTGATGCAACATGACTTCAACACTCATTAGCGTTTCATACTTCATCTCATTCCACCCAGTTACAATGACGATTGGATGTAAACATTACGTTCTTGTGTTAAATCATAATGATAGTTAAAACATTTCGCAAAATACATCTCATCCCTCACACCTCCTCAAAGATGGCTTCGAGGCTGGTGAGGTTCATGCCGTGTTTGGTGTAATTATAGGGCGTGATGTTGACGGCTTTGATCATCTTGCGCTCGATGGTCGTACCGACGCCGCCGCCCTCAGCGGGCACCATATCGACATCGATAATATTGATACAGGCGAGGTCCTGCTCGAACGCCTGAATCGCATTAAGGCCATTGCCCGTGGCCCAACCGAGAAGGATCCGGTTGGTCCCCTCATGCGCGACGACCAGCGCGGTATGCCAGCCGGGCTCGGCCAGCAGGTGTTCGATCTCCGCGCTCGCGCGCTCATACGCGCTTTCAAAAAATTCTCCATCCTCCATCATACGCGCACCCGGCTTTGCGGCGGTTTCAAAATGAAAGGCCATCAAGGCGGCCAACTGGCCCCGGCTGGTGATTCCCACCGGGCGGCCCGAACCAATTTCCCGAAAATCGCTCCGCACTTCCATTTCCGGGGCTCCGGCTTGCTGATGGTCGCGCACGATTTCCGCCGTTTGTGCGGTGCGCGGGAGCCCCGAACAGATCAGGCGGTCAAACGACACGCCCGCCAGCGCGAGGCCCGTGGCGCGCGCCTGGTCCTGCCCCAGCGGCGTTAAGTGCACATCGGTCAAGCCCACCCTGCCCGCGCGCACGTCTTCACTGAAATAATCGACATGGCCATGGCGCAGAAGATAGATGCGGCGGCGGCCCGTGGTTCCTGGCAGTACAGTCATATGGCTTGCTTTTCTTTCAATGTTTGGATGTCGTCTGGCGCAAGACCCCACGCGGTGAGGACTTGTTCGGTATCGGCGCCGGTCTCGGGCGGCGGCCCTTGCACCGCCCCCGGCGTGCGGCTGAAACGCGGCGCGGGGGCCGGCTGTATCACACCTTCTAAGTCAGAGAAGGCGCCCCGCGCAACATTGTGAGGATGATGGGGCGCTTCCTCCATCGAGAGCACCGGCGCAAAGCACACATCCGTGCCCTCCATTAGCGCACACCACACATCGCGGGTTTTGGATTTGAACACATCTCCCAGCTTCTCTTTCAAGGCGGGCCAGTTTTTCGTTTCCATCTGCTGATCCCAAACGGCGTCCGTCAATCCGGCTTTCTCTCGCAGCAAAGCATAGAATTGCGGCTCCAGCGCACCAATCGCCACCCATTTGCCGTCGGCAGTCTCATAGGTGTCATAAAAGGGCGCGCCGCCATCCAGCAGATTGGTGCCGCGCGTGTCGTTCATCATTCCGGCCGCCCGCAATCCGTAAGACATTGCCATGAGCGAGGCCGCACCGTCCGTCATGGCGGCATCGACGACCTGGCCCTTACCTGAGTTCTTAGCCTCCAGCAACGCCGCCACCAGACCAAAGGCGAGAAACAGCGATCCGCCGCCAAAATCCCCGACCAGATTCAGCGGCGGCACCGGCTTTTCCCCTGCCCGCCCGATGGCGTGCAACGCACCGGTGAGGGCAATATAGTTGATATCGTGCCCGGCGGCGTTTGAGAGCGGTCCGGTCTGGCCCCAGCCGGTCATCCGCCCGTAAACCAGTTTCGGGTTAGCCGCCAGACAGAGTTCGGGGCCCAGCCCCAACCGCTCCATCACGCCGGGGCGAAAACCTTCGACCAGTGCATCGGCCGCTTCGATCAGCTTCAGACAGGTCTTAATCGCGCCCGGCGCCTTTAGATCAATCGCCACAGATTTGCGACCCCGGTTCCAGACGTTAAACCGATTGCCTCCCCCAGCCCCGCCCGGTTGCCATCCAGGCGCCTTGCGGTCGATCGTGATAACCTCGGCGCCCAGATCCGCCAGCAGCATGCAGCAATAGGGCGCTGGCCCCAGCCCTGCGAATTCGATGATTTTAAGTCCTGTTAACGGCCCCATCGCGCACCCTCACCTCGTGATATCTCTTCGCACATCGCACTTTATTCTCACGAGAACGCATACTTAAAATCAGCATCTCGTCATCCCAGATAACTCAGTTTGCCCGCCAAATCAAAGATTTGAGGTGAACTGGCTTCCGGGATGGCGATTTTATGAGTCAATAACCTAGCGTATCAAGGCGAACCACCTTGATTCGAAAATACCCAAGCCGGGGTTTTTTAATCGCGCGCGATCCGGTAGACCAGGCTTGTGCGATTATGAACATTGGTTTTTAAGTAGATTGCACGCAAGTGGTTTTGCACGGTATGAATGCTGATGAACAATTTATCGGCAATTTCCGCGTTGGTAAGACCTGTTACGACCAGGCAGACCACATCTTCTTCGCGCCGGGTGAATCCAAAACTTTCCCACCTCATCGGCGGAACGGTCGATTGCAGCTCGGTATCGAACCATATCATATAGTGATGCGGCGCATTCTCACGCGTCAACACGCGTCCGTACACACTCAGGTTCTGGTTCGTCCCGCTCAGTTTCACTTCAACGTACTGACCAGATGACAAGCTGGAACAGGATTTATCGACATCATAAGACGGGTTGGCGCCGCGAAGGAAATCATCAGGCAATGAGTTGATAAGATCCGCCGTCGCGCCGCGCTGGTCTTGTGGCAGAGTTTGCATGAGAACAAGGGCGGCATTATTCACATAAATAGGTTCATACATGTGATCAAGAATAAGGAAACCCCGATAGGGCGCCTGATGAGTTAGAGCCTCGATGATCCGCTCACGTTCTAAAATTCGGTCGAAGGCGATTGCTTTTTGAAAAGCAGCGGAAAGATAAGGCGCAATCATTTGTGCTTTGGAAATTTCCCGCGGCGTGAAGGCGGGTTCGTTTTTCGATCGATGCAAACCAAGTATGCCAAAAGGGCCTTGACCCGGATTCAATCCGACGGTCATAACGTGATGTACGCGAAGAGGTTGCAGGAAATCGTTATAAAACTCGCTGGCGATATATTCCTGGTGATCGATAACTTCATCGGAGGTAAAGACGTTGTATGGTAGCTCTTCCAACTGATCAATGTAACGATTTACAAACGGGTCCGTCTGCTGGTACCGGTCGCACCATCTCAAAAGTTCGTTTTGGGAAATATCATGAGCCATCCCACCATTGAAACTGGGCCGCCCGCCGCGCGCGGAAAGGCGCAAGCAAACGCTACTCTCAGCACCGATGGTACTCTGCATTAAGCGCATGGCGGACTGCTGTACGTCCTCCAATCTTTGGCATTCGAGCACCTGCTGGCTCACCATCAAGATGTCTTGTAGATCTTGTGCGCGCAAATCCCGCATAGGTTTATCCCGTCCCTTCGCTAGACAAATCTTTAGTAGTGCCAAAAACATGCCAACCCGATTGGCTGGTGAATTATATCCGTTTAAAGAAACAAACTCAAAATTTATGCTTACAAGCATGAGGGGTACAAAGTTCCAGCCGGTACGCAGGGTCAGGATTACCCGTTCTCGACTTAACTATTGCCTCATATGGTAGAGAATATCTTTTTTTGCAGTGCAGTGAAATATGGTCATTTCGCGTTATATGAACTTATCCCGCCCTGGTTCTAAGTAGAGGCTTGGAAAATACCAGAATCTAACAGTTGGGGAGGATTACATGACTGTACTGTTGAGGGGGATAGCCGGACCTGCACTTCCGGCGCAGACGCTCGTTAAGCAAACGAAAAATCGAAATAATAATGTAATTTCAAAGAGGTGGCTCGGCACGGTGAGTGCGGCGGCTCTGGCGGCGGCCTTCAGCTTTGGCGCCGTCGGGACAAGCTTCGCGGCGATTGACCAAATCACGGTGACCACCCGAAAACGGGCAGAGTCACTCCAGCAAACACCAATTGCGATCACCGCCTTTACCGGCGATTCGCTGCGCGAGCGTGGCCTCACTAGCCTCATGGAAGTGGGATCTTTTGCTCCTAATGTAAAAATGAACATCTCACCCGGCGGCAGCGGCGCCGGCCATAACAGCCAAATCTATATTCGTGGTCTCGGCCAATCCGACTTTCTGTTCACAACGGATCCCGCCGTCGGAACCTATATTGACGGTGTTTACCATCCCCGCACCTTGGGCGGAAACATGGACTTGCTCGATATTGAGCGGATTGAAATTGCGCGCGGGCCGCAAGGCACCTTGTTCGGAAAGAATACCATCGGCGGCGCGGTCAGCATCATTTCCGCTAAACCGACTGGGGAAACAGGTGGTTATGCGGAACTGACCATCGGCAAATTTGACCGCATCGATGGCCGCGGTTCGTTCGATTTTCCCATCGTCGAAGACAAGCTGTTCGCCAAAGTATCGTTTTCATCCAAGAATCGAGACGGCTATGGCAAACGGCTTGATTTTAACACCGGCGCCTTAATCGACCGGTCGGGCAGCGATAACGAGGCGGCGGGCCGCCTTGCCTTGCGCTATTTGCCCACTGAAGACATTACGGTCGATTTAACGGCTGATGTGAGCCGGCTACGCGAAGAGTCTCCGCCCATCACATTGTTGGCTGCCGATCCTGCGGGGGGCCTACCAATCACTTTTTGGAACGCTTTTGTCAGCCCTTCTTTTGGATCTATTTATGACGACCGCTTCATCACCGGCGATCCAGACGTCTCGTTCGGCACCGGGCCCAACGAGAATACGCTGGACGCCTGGGGCCTGGGCCTCACCATCGAATGGGATGCGGGACCGGTAACCATCAAATCCATCACCGCTTATCGCGAAATGGAGGCTTCGTTTGGCCGCGACGGGGACGGTTCGCCTTTGCCCATCGTGCAGACGAACCAGAGACAGGATCAGGATCAGATCAGCCAGGAGCTTCAAATCCTCGGCGACAGTTTCGACGATCGTCTTCATTGGGTGCTCGGCGGCTTCTACTTTAATGAATTTGGCCGCGACGACAACGACGTGGTGTTGACCTCAGGCCTGTTCGGTGCATTGGAAACGTTAGGGATCTTTGGCCCTCCCGGCAATGCGGTTAATATCGCATTTGACTTGGATTTCGACGTCTTTAATGAGATCGACATCACCTCTTATGCATTCTTTACCCACAATGTTTTCGATCTCACCGACAAATTAAGCCTGTCGGGCGGCGCCCGCCTGACATATGAGAAGAAAGATTATTTCTCAAACCATTTCCGGGTCGCAAGTCTGGTGCCGCTCATCTTTGAAAAGAGGGTCAAGGATAATTGGACGGCAGTCACGTATGACGGTGGCGTCGACTATCAGGCCACAGATGACATGTTGGTCTATGCGAAGGCCTCACGCGGCTTCAAATCCGGCGGATTTAACGGACGACCGATCAACGATGGGTCAGTGGGTTCTTATGATCCCGAATTTCTTTTCGCCGTTGAAGGCGGCGTCAAGGCCGATTGGTGGGACAACCGGCTGCGCACCAATTTGGCGGTGTTCTACAACGACTATAAGGATATTCAGCTGACCGCCGTAACAACCGATTCTTTCGGCGCCCTCGCCATTCTTGTCTCCAATGCGGGTACAGCCGAATCTTTTGGTGTCGAGCTTGAAGTCGAAGTGGAACCCATTGACGGCCTTAACATTCAGGCTTCATTGGGTTATCTCGATATCGAATATAAGACGATATCGGCGATAGCAGCGGCTGATGGACTGACATTACAGGACAAACTGCAAAGAGCGCCGGAACTAACAAGCAGCATCAGCGCTGAATATTCCATACCTGTACAGGACTATGGTTTCTTGAAAATCCGTGGCGATTGGGCGTATACGGCAAGAAGCGAGTTGAGCGTCAAGAACGTTCCACTGCTTCGCGAACGGCCTCACTCCATTGTTAATGGACGGATCGCGTTTGAGGATCCGGACAATGGTTGGGAAATTGCCGCCTTCATGACCAATATGACTGACATCCGGGTTATCCGAGGCGGCGTGTCAGCGCTCTCCAGTTTCGGTACGCTCGAAGGCATCTTCAACCGACCGCGTGAATGGGGCGTCAGTATCAAGAAAACGTTCTGATCACACGGCTCTCCTCTCTCCCGCATGCGGTCCCCCTGCATGCGGGAGTTTCTTTTTTACAACTTTTGAGGAAAAATTGATGGAGGCGTTGATCGCAAAGGATCCTGGATTAAGCGCCACGCCGCTGCGGGATCTGGCTCAAGAAGAAATCGATGCCTATGAGCGCGACGGGGCGACGGCAGTCCGGGGCATGATACCGGGCGATTGGGTGGAATTCCTGCAAGGCGCCGTCGACGCCATATTGAACAACCCTCAAGGGCTGGGCACGGATTACACCCCGCAAGGGGAACAGGGTCGTTTTTTTGGCGATCTGTTTACCTGGCTTTGGAACGATGATTTCCGCTCACTGATTTATTACTCTCCCCTTTCGCAGATTGCCGGGCAGGCCATGCGGTCAAAAAACGTCAACTTTTTCTATGACCAGCTTCTCGTTAAAGAACCCGGCACTCAGGTGCCCACACCCTGGCATCAGGATCTGCCCTATTGGCCGGTCAAGGGCGAACAGATCATGTCAATTTGGATGCCGCTTGATCGGGTTACCCGTGAAACCGGTGCTGTCGTCTATATTCGCGGCTCTCATCGCTGGGACAAGTGGTATCAGCCGGAAAACTTCGATGAGGACGCCGAGATCATCATTGATCCTAAGGCGGAGAAAATCCCTGATTTTGACAAGGAGCCCGACAATCATAAATTTCTGTGTTGGGATTTAGAGCCGGGCGATTGCATTCTTCACCACCCCCTGACCGTACATTCAGCATCTGGCAATGCCAGCGCCACTCAACGCCGCCGCGCTCTGGCGACACGGTGGACCGGCGATGATGCGCGCTATGATCCAAGGCCGAGTAGCTTCATGGACCACCCTCAACTCAAACCCCACATACCCGACCCCGGCCTTAAAGCCGGTGAGCCCATGGGCGGGCCATTGTTCCCCCTGATCTGGCCCCGGCAATAGGGCGCTGGCCCCAGCCCTGCGAATTCGATGGTTTTAAGTCCTGTTAACGGCCCCATCGCACACCCTCACCTCGTGATATCTCTTCGCACATCGCACTTTATACTTATTAGCATTTAGAGTAATTTGCTGTGATGGGGAATGACCGCTCACGCTTTTCTACTCGTTCAAACACTTATTCTGGCAAGATCCAGTGTTTTGACTGTCCTGCGCGGATGAGTGACTTGTGTGTGGGTCTGTCGGATTCCAGCTTGCCCGCGCTCTATGAGCAATCCACCCACATCAACCTGGATAAAGGCGGGACCCTTTTTCTCTCCGATCAACCGGCGGAGCATATTTTCAATGTGCGCGAGGGCACCATGACCCTCTAC
>JAJFIO010000132.1 GCA_021774915.1 Alphaproteobacteria bacterium | reverse complement strand
CGATCCGCTGAGATCCGCCACGCGTAACTGCCGCAGATATACCTGAAAACGATCGACCACACGTGGGATGAGCGGCTCAACTATCAATATGGCTGCTTCATCCTCCAACTCGATGACCACTTTGAGTTTCAGGAATTTTGTACCCTTCCCTCCAGTGTTCAAGTTCACAATCATATCCGGCAGATCATAAAAAACGATCGCGGTCGGATCGAATACCTCTTCGACATGCTCGCCGTCAGCAACGCCTTCACCCTCATCACCACCAAATAGGCCAAAGAAAAAAGCTGCACCCAGACCAAGCGCTACAACGAGAACTGGCGCACCAACAAAAAGTACGAGCTTTTTGCCACTCAGTTTTTTCTTATCACCCTCTTCAGATTCAGAGTCTTCTTCTGATTCTTCAGCATCTATATTTTCTTCTTCCGCCATCACTCTTTCTGCAAATAAAATGCGTCTTCATCAACGTCTCATGCCATACGCTGATCGCGAAGAACGCAGTAAGATTTTGTCTGAGTTAATTTATCTGCCCTGTAGTTAACGATTGGTTGTCGCAATCACTAAAAGGCCGACAATCGGAACGGATGGGAAAAAAATGCCGGGTAAGGCCTACCATGAACGGCATATATGACCCCTGCGCAATACCCCTGATTATCTATAACCAATTGATTTTATTAAGTTATTTACATGGCATAGGCCATGCACACGCATTGTGGGAGCGCCATGTTCGGGTGAAAACCCACTATGTGGTGTAGCTGACAGAAAGGCAGACCCTATGAGCAATACGATGTCGATCGCCCTGTCCCAACAGATGGCTCTCAGGCGCAATCTGGATGTGATTGCCAACAACCTTGCCAACATGAACACCACGTCTTTCAAATCGGAAAGTGTGATTTTCGAAGAATACTTGATGGATGTTCAAACACCGGACGGCAACACTGCATCCTACTCCTATGTTCTTGATAATGGTGTTAACAGGAATTTAACGGAGGGACATCAGCAAGTCACCGGCAATCCACTGGATTTTTCCATTAAAGGTCCCGGTTACTTCGTCATCGAAACAGATGCCGGTGAGCGGTACACCCGCAATGGCCATTTTACCCTCAACCCTGAAGGACAACTCGTCACCAAAGAAGGTTTCGCCGTGCTCGACGCAGGGCGGGCGCCGATCAATTTCACGCCACAAGATGGTGAGATTACCGTCGCCGCCGATGGCACGATCTCGACACAGCTTGGCCAGAGGGGTCAATTGAGTGTGGTGACATTTGACAATGAAAGCGAGTTGACCAAGGAAGGCACCAGCCTTCTCAGCACGACACAAACGGCAACACCTGCTGAAAATCCCATTGTTGTCCAGGGCATGATCGAGCAATCAAATGTAGCTCCAATCATAGAAATGACCAAAATGATTAGCGTTCTACGCGCTTATCAATCCGCGTCGGAACTTTTGAAGACCAATCAAGACATGAACTTAGAAGCCATTAGAAACTTAAGCGGAACCAATTAGATCGTTTGATGAAATGATAGTTTCTAAATTATAGAAAAATCGGAAGGATACGGATAATGAGGGCACTGAGTATAGCTGCCACAGGAATGTTGGCTCAACAATTAAATGTCGAAGTTATTTCGAATAACCTTGCCAACATGAACACCAGTGGCTTCAAGAGGCAACGCGCTGAATTTCAGGACCTTCTCTATCAAAACATCAAGCGGGTCGGCGCCGCTTCATCGGATACGGGCACGGTCGACCCCAGTGGGGTTCAGATCGGCGTCGGTGTCAAAACGGGCTCGGTCTTCCGCGTTACCGGCCAAGGTGACCTGAACCCCACAGAAAACAGATACGACCTTGCAATTCAAGGTCGAGGGTATTTCCGCATTCAGCTTCCTTCCGGCGAAGACGGATACACCCGTGCAGGAACGTTTTCCTTAAGCCCGGATGGACAATTAGTGACAGCAGATGGCTATGTCGTCTCGCCGGGCATCAACATCCCTCAAGACGCCATTGATGTTGCTATCAATTCTCAAGGCGAAGTGCAGGTCGTTACGGAAGGTCAGGTAACGCCTCAGACCGTCGGACAAATTGAGTTGGCAAATTTTTTCAACGAATCAGGTCTTGAAGCCATTGGTGACAATACGTTCCTTGAATCGGCTGCCTCAGGACCGGCAACGGTTGGTGCGCCTGGGTCAATCGGTTTTGGAACTGTCCTGCAAGGGTTCCTTGAAATTTCAAATGTGAACTCAGTTGCGGAAATTTCTGCTTTGATCACCGCACAGCGCGCCTATGAAATGAACGCCAAAGTGATCAGTACCGCCGATGAAATGATGTCAACAACGAGTAATCTGAGATAACAAATTAGAAATTGGAACCTGAGACCATGATAGAAAATCAATTCTCCCACAAACACCTCACGCGCCCGATAATCTTGACGTGTGCCACAGTGATCGTTTTTATGATCCTTGCGGTCAGTCCGGTATGGGCGGGAACAGCCAAGCTCGTTTCCCTAAAACAGGACATTCGGATCAATGGCCCTTTCGTCACGCTCGGCGACATTTTCACGCAGGCGGGAGAAGCGGCTCATGTGGTCCTCTCCGATGCACCCGCTCCAGGCAAACGTTTGGCACTTGAGGCGCGCCGGCTGGCCGCTTTTTCATCTAACCGTGGATTGATCTGGAAAAATTCGGCGCGGCTCGAACATGTGTTCATTCATCGGGCAAGCCAAACCATCACAACTCCCGTGATCCTCGATGCCGTTACCCGGGCGCTTGAAGCTGAATCGTCCCAAGGAACATTGGACATTGAATTGAGCGACCGCAAACTAAAGCTCAACGTCCCAACAGATATGGATACTTCGATTGAAGTGCGCGAACTCTCATACGATGCAACATCCGGGCATTTTGAAGCTATTATTCACGCCGGTGGTGATGACCCAGAAAGCATCAACACGCATATATCAGGGCGCGCCTACGAAGCTTTTGATGTACCAACACTTAATCGCGCCCGGCGTTCGGGAGATATAATCGAAGCCAGCGATATTGAATGGAAACGCATGAGGCAAACCCGCGTCGGCCGGACGACCATCACAGATGAAGATTATTTGATCGGCATGTCTCTAAAGCGCCAGATGGCGCCAGGACAGCCCATACGAAAATCAGATGTTGAACGACCGGTGATCGTGAACAAGGGCGCTTTGATCACTTTGGTCTATCGCTCCCCTGGCATTACACTGACCGCCGAGGGGCGCACCTTATCTGAAGGTGGAATGGGCGATGTCATCCGCATTCTCAACACCCGATCAAACAGAACGGTGCAGGCCAGAGTAGCCACTTCCCACGAAGCGATTGTTGCCAACCTGTCAACACAGTTAACCGTCAATTAGTGCCCTTTCAGAACAATCAGGAATGAATCCGATGTTTCGCATAAAATCTCACCTCCTCATACCCGCCATTGTGATGAGTGCAGCTCTTCAGCTCAGCGCTTGCAGCACCTTCAGTCGTCTGTCTAATGTCGGTGAAGTTCCGAACCTCAAACCGATAGAGGATCCTACTACAAAAAATAATTACA
Source organism: Alphaproteobacteria bacterium (assembly GCA_021774915.1). GTDB lineage: Bacteria > Pseudomonadota > Alphaproteobacteria > SMXP01 > SMXP01 > JAJFIM01. The sequence continues at coordinate 18,267 of JAJFIO010000132.1, read as the reverse complement.
AACCCGTCAAACTTCCCATGCCGCAGCAGGAACGGCAAATCTATCAGGCCAATTCTCTTTGGAAAGCGGGAGCCCGGACCTTCTTTAAGGATCAACGGGCCGCGCGGATCGGCGATATTCTCACAGTGAACATTGATATCACCGATAGCGCCAAGTTTGATAACACCACCACGCGTTCGCGTAGTAATTCAGAAGACGCCAATCTCGATAATATATTGGGATTTGAAACCGATCTGGTCCAAGCCTTAAACTCGAATCTGGACCCTGCCTCGCTGGTAAAATTAGGCAGCGCCAGCACAAGCACGGGCGCGGGAAAAGTAGATCGGAAAGAATCCATTTCCCTCACCGTCGCGGCCCTTGTCACCCAGGTCTTGCCCAACGGCAATTTGGTCATTCAGGGTACACAGGAAGTGCGCGTGAATTACGAAGTACGCGAACTTCTCTTAACAGGTATTGTGCGGCCCGAAGACATCAGCAATTCAAATACGATCGATCACACGCAGGTCGCCGAAGCGCGCATATCCTATGGCGGCCGCGGCCATTTAAGTGACGTACAGCAGCCGCGTTACGGGCAGCAGATCTATGATATTCTGATGCCGTTTTAGGAGATTTACGAGTCTTACGCACGATCAAGAAAAAACCTCGCAAAAGATTTCCCTTTGCGAGGTTTCATACCCGAGGCGATCACCAAAGTTCCGGCTTATCCGGTTTTAGTCGTCGCGATATACTTTTTCCTGGCGCTCATGCTGCTCCTGCGCTTCGAGCGTCAATGTCGCGATGGGGCGTGCGCTGAGGCGCTCCAAACTGATCGGTTCGCCTGTTTCTTCGCAATATCCGTAGGTCCCCTCTTCAATACGCTGCAGCGCTGAATCGATCTTGGCAATCAATTTTCGCTGCCGGTCACGGGTACGTAATTCCAGAGTCCGAACCGTCTCCGTCGAAGCCCGGTCGGCGATATCGGGGTGCTGGGTGGTTTCCTCTTGAAGATTAAGGATGGTCTCACGGCTTTCCTGAAGAATTTGCTCTTTCCACATCTCCAGCTTCTCACGAAAATACCGCTTCTGCCGACCATTCATGAAAGGCTCATCTTTCGAAGGACAATAGGCCTCTGATGAATCCAAACTCATATGCCTTTACTCCTGATGACCTGAACCTAAAATTTGGGCGGAATATATAGAGCTAACCCCATGCCTTCAATAGCGGAAATACATGTGAATCGAGATTTTTTACTAAAAGATGTATGCTAACGTATTGTAACTATTGTTTTATTTTTTCAAGCTTGGCAATTTCCACACGCGCACGAAGCTCCACTTCATCGATGAGCGTGCTTAAAGCGGGATCTTCAAAGTTGTCGCGCCTGGATTCAACCAGATCAATAAGGCCCCGGAGCCGGCTGGCTGGAAGAGAGCCATTCATGAGGCCAAGCCGGATGGTATCCAGTGTGTCGAGGATATCGTAGGCGCGTTTTACCGCTTTTCGGCGGCCCGCTATGGGATCATTCACCTCTTGCAAAGCAAGCAGACTGTCTATGGTCGCGATGGCTGAGGGCGCGGATCCCGCAGCAATTTCCTGAGAAGATTGCTCATTTTCCACACTAAAAACCTGACCACCCGCCCCCGAGGATTTACCGACCCGCTTGGGCGTCGACGCCCGCACGCGGCCAGCCCCGTTCACTTTCATTTTCAGTTCCTCTCACGCATTTGGGGGACAGACATGCCGGTCACCCCACCGCTGATCTGCCAGAGCATCTCTCTTGACGGTTAATAGCGGCCTAACACCGTTGCACAACCGGCAATATCGACCCCGTGACGGGTAGAGATTGCCTGGCTGTGATTGCCTCCTGCCGCGTTCGGAGAGGAAAAAACCTCAAAATACCGCCATTTTTTCACGTCGCTCACTTGGCACGAAATTCGCGATAAGAAGAAGGCCAGAACAGCCTTCCCCAGGGACAAACCCACAAGAGTCAAAGCTCATGATCTGTGAATTAGAAAAATTGCGCCGTCTCGTCATTGCCTTCCTTTTTTTGTTTCTCGGTGTTTGGTCGCCGTCAAGCACCGCCAATGCCCTCTCCCGCATCAAGGACCTCGCCGATGTGGAGGGTGTCCGCGACAATATGCTGGTCGGCTACGGCCTGGTCGTCGGCCTGGATGGAACGGGTGACAGCCTGCGCAATGCGCCATTCACCAAACAAAGTCTTGAATCCATGCTGGAACGCATGGGGGTCAACACCAGAGGGACAAATCTGAATACAAATAATGTGGCGGCCGTCATGGTGACGGCCAACCTGCCGCCATTCGCCACTCAAGGCAGCCGGATGGACGTGATCATCAGCTCTTTGGGAGATGCCGCCAGCTTGAGGGGCGGCATGCTGCTCGTCACGCCTCTGATTGGCGCTGACAGCGAAATTTATGCCGTTGCTCAAGGTCCCATAGCCATTGGCGGCTTTAGTGCGTCGGGTCAGGGCTCCAGCGTTACCAAGGGCGTCACCACCAGCGGGCGCATTGCCAACGGCGCCATTATCGAACGCGAGATTGGTTTTGAACTCGCTTCTATGGAGTCCTTACGTCTTTCTCTGCGCAATCCCGATCTCACAACCGCACAACGTATGGCTCAGGCGATCAACACATATTTGGGCACTCCAGCCGCAACCTCCCTCAACCCGACGACGGTATCCTTGTCGATTCCCGGAAAATATAAAGGCAACATTGTTGCTTTGCTCACGGAAATCGAACAATTACGGGTCGAACCCGATCAGCCTGCCCGCGTGGTCATTGATGAACAATCGGGCATCATCGTGATCGGGCAAGAAGTACGCGTCTCTCAAGTGGCTATCGCCCAAGGCAATCTCACCATATCGGTCAAAGAAAGCCCACAGGTAAGCCAACCCAATGCGTTCTCGGAAGGCGGAGAAACAACGACCGTTCCGCGTACGGATATCGATATCGATGACGGTTCAGACAGTCGATTGTTGGTCCTGGAAGTTGGCGTAACTTTGCAAGCTCTGGTGGATGGCTTAAATGCATTGGGGGTTGGCCCTCAGGATATGATCGCAATCCTCCAGGCCATAAAAGCTGCCGGCGCTCTACAAGCTGAAGTCGAGGTCATGTAATGGACTTTTCATCCAATCCAACGATATCTTCTCTCACCAGTTTTGCAGACATCACTCAAAGTCAAGCAAAGGCATCCCTTTTGGAAAAGGGGTTAAGCAAGCGACATATAGATTCTCCCGACGCCGCTCGTCAGGCGGCTGAAGATTTGGAAGCGGTTTTTTTGACCAGTCTGCTTGAAAACATGTTTGCCGGTATTAAAACAGATGGACCTTTTGGCGGCGGACATGGCGAGAGTGTCTACAGATCCATGTTGAATGAGCAATACGCCAAAACGATTTCCCGCAACGGCGGTGTTGGCATAGCAGACAACGTCTACCGGGAAATTCTCAAATTGCAAGAAGCACAAAGCTCATCTTTGGAGAAAGAATAATGCCCCTTGCCGCCAACAATCCAACGGACCGGGTTGAACAACTGATCGCCCTCACCCAAAGGCTGACAGGACTTATTGAACGAGAAACCGAATTTCTGAAAAACCGCCGTCCGCGTGAGATCACAGAATTCCACGATGAACGCGCAAAACTGTCAACTATTTACGCGCAAGAGATGACATTGATCGCCAGTCAGAGGTCGTTGATCGAAGGCGTAAAGGCGGAATTGTTGGATCAGCTTAAAATGCTCACAGGCTATTTTCAGGAAAAACTCAACGAGCATGGGAGAGTGCTGTCCCGTGTGCGCTCCGTCACCGAAGGGATGATCCGGGCGGTTGCTGAAGAAGTATCACACATGAAAAATCCGCAATCCGGCTACGGCGCCCTCGCCAATGCGAAAACGCCCGCCATGACAATTCCCACCACCCTCACCCTCAATGAGGTGATTTAGGCGCTTTTCCCCGGCCATTTCAGCGCCTCTTCACAGCCTAATTCTTGCCACATCACGATGATGATATGGGCAAAGACAGCTTTTTCCTTCCCTGCAATTTTATGCTAATCTGGGCAGGGCCGTTCACAGCGGTAGGGTACATTACTTCAATAACGGGTGTGGGGATGCGTATTAACCAAGCCGGTCTCAATCTTATTAAAGCCTTCGAAGGGCTGGAACTTGAATCTTACATCGATCCGGTGGGCATCTGGACCATTGGCTATGGGCACACCGGGAACGTGAAAGAAGGCATGGTGATATCTCCGGCGCAGGCCGAAGATCTGTTGCGGAAAGATGTTGACCGCACGGAAAAAGGCGTGGGCAGCATCGTCAACACGAATGTCAATGAGAATGAATTCAGTGCGCTCATCTCCCTTGCCTATAATATCGGGACCGCCGCTCTTGCTTCATCAACGGCAGTAAAAAGATTAAATATCGGCGATCGTCTGGGCGCGGCGCAAGCCATTGAATGGTGGAACAAAGGCCGCGTGAACGGCCGTCTCATCGAACTGCCCGGCCTGACGCGTCGCCGGGCCGCGGAAAAAGCACTATTTCTGACCGAGACCAATCCTCAACCAAAACGCCAGGTCGATCTGCCATTGATGGAAAACACACGATTGTTACCATCAACAGAAGCCTCCGGACGGCGAGAAAGTTTAGGTGAAAGCCGAACGATCCAAGGCGCGGCCGTCTCTGCAGTTGCCGGCGGCACAGCAGCCGTAGCATCCGCCGTTGAAAAAAATGTGGATAAAGTCGATCAGCTGGACCCCAAAATGCAACGCATTGTCGGTCTCATTCAGGTCATTCCCGAATGGGCCTATTGGGCTTTGGGCGCGGCGGCCGTTGCTGCAGCGCTCTATGTCATTTTTGCGCGCGTTGATGATTGGCGCCAATACCGTCGCTAATCATCAAGTAAGTCCTTAGACTTCCTGGTTGACCGCAATACCTTCTACAGATTCACCGTCGGTAGGCCGTGGGTTGTTCTCAAAGAACGAGGCCAACTGCCTCAGAAATTCTTCTGAAGGATATTGAAACAGAACATCTCCGGTTTTTCGATCGATGGATTTGAAGACCGTACGGCCCGTGCCATTATCGACATCAATGGTCAATCTGGCCTGCTCACCAATAAATTCCTTGGCAACGTTATTAAGGGCTTTTTCCAGCTTTTCGACCGGCAGAACTGACCTGCTGGGATCAATCGCCAGAAGCTCTTTGGCGACAGAACCAATATTTTTGGGATCAAGCTCGGACTTTAGGGAACGCTCCTTGTCGTCATTATCCTGAAGGGCGCTGCGTCCCTGAACTTGCCCAATCTGATTAAGGGCATCTAACATGGGAGTGGGTATCTCCTTTCATATGATGACTTCATTCGCCCCTCAAGCCATCTTAGGCTATGCCCCCCTGATCGTTACATATTGGCTAAAAGTATTGTCATTCTCACCTGAGCAGGACGATGGAGCCGACACCGCCGGCTCCATCTAATCCGATAGCTATGTCTGATCTTAACGGAACAGAGACAGCAGAACACTCGGAGCCTGATTGGCGATACTAATCGCTTGGACCGCCAGCTGCTGCTGAGCCTGAAGGGCCTGCAACTTAGAGCTTTCCTTCGCGAGGTCGGCGTCCACCAGAGCGCCAATACCCTTTTCGAGGGCGTCTGTCCGCTTAGCGATCAGCTCCTGCTGAATTTCCACTTCTTTCGTGTCGGCGCCCAACTGACCCAGTGAGGCGTTGACCGCGTTTTCGAAAGTAGTAAGACCAGTTTGAGCCGCAGCGCCGGTTGTAGAACCGGTCACGGTACCAACCACAGCAGCGATCATTATAACGTTCGCGGCATCTAGGTTTTGACCACGGATGGAAATCGTGGTGCCGCCCGTATCGGCCAGAAACACCGCGTTGGTGCCTTCGGTCAAAACGTTCTTGCCTGAGAAGCTCGCTTGCGAGATGGCATTGGTGATCTGATCTGTCAAGGCCACCAAGTCAGCTTCAAAAGCGGTACGCTCAGCCGCCGACAACGCGTCAGTCGACATTTGAATGATCTTGGCAGAAACTGACTGAACTAAGTCGGAAACGGACTCGGCACTCGCCAAGCCGACTTCAGCCACACCAACAGCCCGCGTCAGGGCTGAGGACACAGCTTCCAGACCTTTCACGTCGCCGCGAAGGCCTTGAGCCACAGCAAATGTGGAAGCATCATCTTTAGCATCGGCAACACGGAATCCTGTGTTGACCCGCTTAGAAACCATGTCCAGTTGGCTATTAATATTGCGGAAAGCTGCCTGAGCAACCATCGCACCTGGGTTTGTATTGATTGTGAGGACCATTCTGTCTTCTCCATTCTGGATTATAATTTAAGAGCATTTTGCTCCGCAGGCGTTTTGCCCACGCAATCCTCATTGCAGCCACCATGCCAGATTTTACCTCTGGGCAAATATTTCCTCTGAATGGCGGTAATCCTTGCCTAGTGGCCTTCCGTATGGGAATTATTTCTTATAGTTACTCTCCCATTAGGCATTTTTCGGCAGTTTCTTCCCGGCAAGTTTTTCCCCGCCCGGCAGTATTTACCTAGGAAATTGAATTAAATTGTTTTGAATTGAGGGAACAAGAACAGGCAGGCCAGGCACTTGAAGCTAAAGTTCGCCTTGATATAATTCATTGTCACGCCGCGGAGTGACAAAAAAGGTGCCGCGTAATGCACTATGATAAATATGTATGGTATGAAACTTCAAATCCATGACCTAGAGCACATTCACTAACTGAACATTCAAGTGACACCTACGTTGTGGCAGACTCACCATCTGGATTTTGGGGCGATAGACCCTTCATGATAATACGGTTGACCTCAATCAGATCCGCCACACCTTCACCCGCACGCATGATAGCGCCTGAATGTTTGGTCACCCAGATGCTCAAAGATATTATGCTGGCGCGCAATTGCTCTGGCATTTTATTATCGGGATCCCGGCAATCTGCGGCTAATGTCTGCCATAAAGATCGATTGCGATCCAGCGCCTCAACCAAAGGCCTATCCCGTTTGCCGCTAGCTGCCGCTTCCATAAGGTCGCGCGTAATCTCAGCAAACAGTCTGTACTCGGTATTACGGGGGTTATCCGTTGTATGTAAAGTTTTTTGGTAAGCTTGAAGACTCATGAAGCTAGCAGTTTTTCCTCGAATTCAAATAGGGCCTGACATGTTTTCAACGCACTATAATAGTTCTGATTTGCCACTTCTTTGTTAATAATGACGCATCTTTCAACCACTGCAGGAAGTTTAATCGTGTCCATAAATTCCTCTAGACGCGCGGTAAACTCCTGATAATAAGTATCGACATTGTCCTGATCCAAATACATCATCATGATCGGGAAATAAATACGGCGCGCCGGCGTATTGGCGTCATCCTGCTGCATAATGTCGCGTTCGCGTAAGATCGACGCTTTATTCTGCAGCACCATGCTGGTTCGGCGATCACCATTAGTAATGACGGCGCCGTTAATCGCAAACTTTTCACCAGGTTTTAAAGAAATCTTTAAGGGCATTGCTCATCGCCTATGTTGTTACGCACGTTAATGACACATTTTGTGCATTCACTTTCATATCCGGACGCTACAGGAGACTTGGTTAATAATTTCCTTCCAGATACGGATTATTATAATTTCAATACATTCATGGTGAAATTTTTAAACAGATCATTAGGATGGCATTTACCAAACACCTCTACGTTCCCCCCCATGAACAGGAAGCAACGCAGAGCGGCTGAGGCACGAAATCGCCAACCCCTCAAAACGGACAAGCATAGCAAATCCCAGTCTTCGCTTGCCGAACAAGCCATTGATGTACAGGCAAAACTTTTTGAAGCTCTACAGCTTCACAAAGCCGGGAACTTATTGGGCGCTGAGCAAGGATACAGGCAGGTCATTGCGCTGCGCCCCAACATTGCATCAGCGCATAACGCCCTGGGCGCTGCCCTACAGGCACAAGGTCGTCACGATGACGCCCTTCAGGCCTTTAACGCCGCGCTTGAAATAGACCCAAGTTTAACGGAAGCTAAAAACAATAAAATCAACCTGCTTAGTCTGATGGGTCAACCAGAAACACCCGCTTGTGTAGATAATCCAACACCTGCCGTTCAGGAAGTCTCTATTTTAGGAGGCGATGGAGAAGCCGCCGGCCTGTTTAATGGAGCCAATGCCCTTAAAGCCAAAGGGGATCTCGCCCAAGCCGCTGAACTCTACACTCAAGCGATCAGGCTCGATCCGCGTCATGCCAGAGCTTACGCTAACCTCGGTGATACCTTTATCACGATGGGCACATATGATGCGGCGGAAGCCATGATCCGCGCCTCACTCTTGTTTGAACCCGATAACGCCGAAAGTCTAAATGCTCTTGGAGTTGCTCTCATCAACCAAGGAAAGCTGAATGATGCTACCAATTCTTTTGAAAGCTCCCTAAAAATCCGACCCCACAATATTTCAACACTGACTAATCTGGGAAACGCCTATAAAGATTGCCGCCAGATAGATAAATCCATCGACACGTATAGACAGGCGCTGGCTATTGCACCAACAGTTGAAGTTCACAGCAATGTGCTAATGGCTATGCATTACTCGTCAAAATATTCCCGTGAAGAAATTTTCCAAGAGCACCGTTTATGGAATGAGATCTATGCAGCTCCTCTTCAACCCCGCTCGACATCGTTCAAATCGATGGCGGATCGGGAGAAGCGCCTGCGCGTAGGGTTTGTCTCCGGCAGCTTCCACCGCCATCCTGTTGGGTACCTCACCATTAGTGCGCTTGAGGCATTGAACCGAGAGACGATGGAAGTGGTACTCTATTCAACCAATGCGCGTCAGGATGACTTGACGGAGCGCTTTAAAGCCACCGCCGATCAGTGGGTTTCGATTGTTGGAACCCCGGATGAGAACTTCGCCCAACAGGTGCGCCGCGATAAAGTCGACATCCTTATTGATCTGGCTGGTCATTCTGATGGTTTCCGCCTGCTGGCATTCGCCAGGCGGGCAGCGCCCGTGCAGATCAAATGGGTTGGCGGTCAGTTCAACACCACCGGCATGGACGCTATGGATTATTTTTTATCCGATTCTATCGAGACACCCGAGGGAGACGACAAGTGGTACTCGGAAAAAGTGATCCGTATGCCTGATGGATATGTGTGCTACGACCCGCCTTTCTATGCGCCGGACGTCACTGCGCTGCCTGCACTTAAGCAAGGTTATATCACTTTTGGTTGTTTCAACTACGCCACGAAAATCACAGAAGATGTCGTGAAGCTCTGGTCACAACTCTTGAACACCATCGAGGATAGCCGTCTCATCCTCAAGAGCAAGCCTTATAACGACGCCGCCAATCGGCAGAGTTATATCGATATGTTTTCCGCTCAGGGGATTGATCCGGCCCGCGTAGAGTTGAGAGGCAGTTCACCTCACGACAAGCTCCTTGCCGAATATGGCGAAATTGACATCGCGCTTGATCCCTTTCCGTATTCCGGCGGCCTGACAACCATTGAAGCGCTTTGGATGGGCGTGCCCGTTATCACCATGCCGGGCCAAACTTTCGCGGCGCGCCATGCGGCAAGTCATATCACGAATGCCGGTCTGGGCAATTGGCTTTGTGACAGCCCGGAGACCTATCTGGAGCGTGCACACTATTGGAGCACCAATTTAGAGAACTTAAGCCAACTTCGTGGCCGATTGCGCGATCAAGTCTCCCGCTCTCCTTTATGCGATGCACCGCGATTTGCAGGACATTTTGAAGACAGATTGCGGGAAATATGGGTCCAGTGGTGCCAAGCACAGTCACGATCCGCCGCTTGAACTCTCGGACAAGAGCCATGAATATGCACAGCGCCCCTCCCCTTAGCCCCTACCGGCAGACCCTCCTTGAAAAGATGCCGCCTGAAGCCATTTGCGCGGAAATCGGCGTCTGGAAGGGCGCATTTTCCCGCAACATCCTCAAGGTTACACAACCCCGCAAACTATTTCTGATCGATCCATGGATCTGTGATCCCGCCTTCATGATCCCTGGTGACTTTTTCGATGGCGATACCGCGTCGAACCAGGAAGAGATGGATAGAATCCATGACACCGTGTGCCAAGGTTTTGCCGGTGAAACTGTTGAGGTCGTGCGCAAGTCCTCTGAAAACGCGGCTAATGATTTCCCAGATTGCAGCTTTGATTGGGTCTATATCGACGGCAATCATTATTACGATTACGTGCGCCAGGATCTTGAACTGTGGTTCCCCAAAGTTAAGCCGGGCGGTTATCTCACTGGTGACGATTATCTTTGGCGCGATAAAGATAGCAGTCGGCCTGTCGCTACAGCAATTGCCGATTTTTTAAAACAGACACCTTGCCCTGAAGCCACCACGATCGGCGCCCAATTCGCCATTCTCAAGGCTTTGGCCGGATCAGGAGAATGATGCGTCATGACCGAAACCACCACTTTGAATCATATTCACTCTCCGGCCATTTTCATCGGGGGACATGCGCGCACCGGCACCACATTGATGCATGGCCAGATCTGCAAAAGCTCCGAAACAATTCAGGTTACAAAAGAATGCTCGTATCTGCGCTCACTGGTGGAAGCCTACGAACTGGGCCTGCGCTGGTTTCAGGCCCACACGGATGATTATTTTGATACCACGGAAGATCTAACCCGTTTCCACCAGGGACTGATTGAAAACTACCTCGGCCACGCCGCCACGCGTTTTGGACCGGATTGCAGGATCGTCCAGAAAGAACCACGCCTCAGCCCTTATTTTCCTGAACTTGCCTATCTTATGCCGAACGCAAAGTTCATCTTTATGGTGCGGGATTTACGGGACATTATCGCGTCTCAATTCACCCGATACCAAAAGTCCAATACACAGTTCGATGTCGCGGCGGAGATTAGTCAATTTATCAGCACGCATCAGCGCATCATGTCCGTGCCTAATCTGCTGCAAAACAGGCTGCTTTTCGTGCGTTATGAAGCCCTGGCCATAGAGCCCCTGGAGACACTACGCATCGTGTTCGACTTTTTGGGACTGCCCTGGGAAAACGCTATGGAAGAGACAAGCTGGGTCACAAAGCGGCCTCACTTTGACGATTCAGCCAGTGAACTTGACGAAAAACCCATTCGCTCTTCATCCATTGGCCGTTATCACTCGATTCTCAACAGCGCACTTAATGAAGAATTTGAGCGCGAACGCGAAAACTTGAAAAACACGATTGGCTTAGATTGCTACTTTGACGCAGAGTCTGATCGCGATTCCTTGATCCACACATATATGATGAATGAAACCGGTGATCATCTGGAAGCCGCCGACCTGCTTTTTGGTTCTGCGCCAGAATTACGGGCTCAAATCTCATGAATGTCATGATACCCGCGCTATTGAGTGACGACCGCCGGCAGCTTCTTGAACAAATGCCCGCAAACGCAGTCTGTGCTGAAATCGGTGTCTGGAAAGCGGAATTCTCAGAATATATTGATCAACTCACACAGCCATCCCAATTGGTGTTGATTGATCCCTGGGCCTTTCAGCCGGATTTTCCCCATCGCATGTTTGGCGGGTCCGTGGCCAAAGCGCAAACGGATATGGATGCAATCCACCAAGATGTTTGTCAAAAGATGAATGGAGATCATGTGCGGATCGTCCGAAAAATGTCTCAGGATGCCGTTGCTGATTTTCCCGATAATTTCTTCGACTGGGTCTATATCGACGGCAACCACTATTATGATTATGTGCGTCAAGACTTGGAAATCTGGTTTCCGAAAGTCAAACCCGGTGGCTATGTCACCGGAGACGACTATCTTTGGCGTGACGAAAACGGACAGTGCAGTGTCGCCGCAGCAGTATCAGATTTTTTACAAAATACGCCCTGCCCGCAAGCCACGTCCATCGGCAGTCAATTCATTTTGACCAAGGCCGCATAGGTAATTCTTCTTTGGAAAATACTGCCACATATACCCGGCAGGAATTACCCAAAAGCGGCAAAAGCGCCTTAGACCACAGAGACCACCACAAACAAGATAACTATTTTTTACCTTATGTATCAATGAGTTAATAGCATTTTTCCACTTGGCATACTGGTTGCAAAATACATTGCGAACGCCAAGAAGCTACGGCTTCGGAGCAAAAACGCACCGACTGGCTAAGGAGAAACTAAAATGGTCGTCACACTGAATACGAACCAGTCCGCAATGATCGCATTGCAAAATCTGGCGTTATCAAATCGTCAACTGGACGTCGTGCAAAAACGGATCAGCACTGGATTTATTGTCTCTGACGCCCTGGACAATGCAGGTGTATTTGCTGTTGCACAGCGTATGCGCGCGGATGTAAAAGCATATGACGCCGTCTCGCAAAGTGTCAGCCGCGGTACAAACATCGTCAATGTAGCGCTTGCCGCAGCCGAAGGCCTTTCCAATCTCCTGATTGAAATGAAAAACAAAGCTGTGGCGGCGGCAGACCCCTCTTTGACCAACGCCAATCGATTGCTGTACGATCAAGATTACCAGGCGCTATTGGGTCAAATGGTCACTATGCTGGATTCTGCGACCTTTGACGGCTTTAACCTAATCGACAAAAGTCCACCTACTCCGGCAACGGATGATCTTGCGGTTCTCACCGAACCCACAGCAAATCCGGCAAACGCCATCAACATTGCCGCTCTCGATATTAAATCCACAACAACCGCAACGCTTGGTAACCTCACCTCCCTTGCCAACGCGCAAGCGGAAGTTGCTGCCGTGAATCTCGCTCTCGATTCGGTGAGCGCCAATCTCGCGAATTTAGGTGGCGCCGCGGCCAAGCTTGAAGCGCATTCGGTCTTTATCGTGAAATTACAGGATGCCCTTGATATCGGCATTGGGAATCTGGTCGATGCGGATCTGGGAAGGGAAAGCGCCCGTCTTCAATCATTGCAAATCAAACAGCAATTGAGCACTGAGGCTCTGTCCATCGCCAACTCACGGCCACAACAGATCCTCGCGCTCTTTAGAAACTAATAAATTCAACTCCTAGACTAGACGCGCCATGACAAAGCCGCCCGGTTTCCCCCGGGCGGTTTTCATGTATTAGGTTTCTAAGTTTCCGCTACGTCACCCTTCATCTCTTGCAACTGCCCTTGCCACACCGTAACGTGGCCGCTCTATGATGAAATCAGCACTTAGGTAAGACAGAAAAAGACATGGCGGATCAATTTAAAGGGACTGACGACTATATTGTCACAGCGGATTTACAAGTGGCGGTCAATGCAGCCATAACGCTGGAGCGGCCCTTGCTTATCAAAGGCGAGCCGGGCACAGGCAAAACCGTTCTGGCCTATGAAGTCGCCAAGGCGATCGGCGCGCCGATGATCGAATGGCATATCAAATCCACCACCAAAGCTCAGCAAGGCCTTTATGAATACGATGCCGTGTCCCGCTTGCGTGATTCCCAATTAGGGGATGAACGCGTACACGACATTAGGAATTACATCAAACAAGGCAAGCTGTGGGATGCGTTTTCAAATGAGCAAAGGCCCGTCCTGCTCATCGATGAAATTGACAAAGCCGATATCGAATTCCCCAATGACCTTTTGCTGGAACTCGATCGGATGGAATTTTTCGTCTATGAAACCGGCGAGGTCATCAAAGCCGCCCAGCGCCCCATCGTCATCATTACGTCAAACAATGAAAAAGAACTTCCCGACGCCTTTCTGCGGCGCTGTTTCTTTCATTATATCAAGTTTCCCGATACGGACACGATGCGCAGTATCGTCGACGTTCATTTTCCAAACATGAAAGAACGCCTTGTCAGTTCTGCACTAACAAAATTTTATGAGATGCGCGATATTCCGGGCCTGAAGAAAAAACCTTCAACATCAGAGCTTCTTGACTGGCTGAAGCTGTTGGTGAATGAAGATATCGATCCCAGTATATTGCGCGAACAGGACCCAAAAAAACTCATTCCGCCGCTTCACGGCGCGCTTCTCAAGAACGAACAGGACATTCACCTGTTCGAGCGCCTGGCCTTTTTATCTCGCCGTGAGCAGAGATAAGCAATAAGAAAGCTATACTCCGGCAGTGTAAAACCAGACTGGAAAAGGGATCACGACCATGAGAAATATCCTCGGACTTTGCTTCTGCGTGATTTTTCTAATCGCCGTGAGCATCCCAACAGTTCTTTTGGCCGCGCCTGACCAAGACTGTAGCGACTCAGATCAGGCCTCCCCATCCCTGATTGAGAGCATCAACAACAACAAAGATGTTTGGAAGCTGGAAGGGTGCAACACTGTACGTCACATACAAAGCAACACTCTATGCGAACCATCCATTGGGGATTGGCCTCTTGATCGGTTGATTATCTTTCCTTCTGACCCCGCCATCGCTAGGGGGAATGACATTGGTTGCGACTATATTATTCCCCATGGTGGCGGACTTACGCTCTACATAACTCATCTCGACAAACCGCGAAGCGAAGAGGAAGCATTTAATGAATTCACAGCCGCCATTCTCTCACGGTTTCCAAATGCACGTCCGGTTCAGGTAATACGACTGGAAAATGAAACAATAAAACCACATGCGGCGCTTTATGAAATTGAGCTCAAAGGAGAACAACACCTTACTGGTGTGTGGTACCAAACCATCAGAGGATGGGACGTGAAGGTCAGAGCCACCTTTCCCGCCAATCCGCAAGTGAAAGCTGAAGGAGACCAGTTTGAGTCATCTCTTCTGTGGTTTTCCAAAGCAATGGCCCTTGATAAAGTTGAGAGTGAGTAAAGCCCCATGTTCATGAACTTCTTTGCAGAACTCAGGCAGGCCAATGTGCCTGTCAGCCTGAAAGAATACCTCATGCTGATCGAAGCCATGGACCGGCAGGTTACGGAACGCCGTGTGGAAGATTTTTACTATTTGTCGCGCGCATGCCTGGTAAAGGACGAACGCAATCTCGATAAGTTCGATCGCGTATTCGGGCATGTGTTCAAGGGCCTTGAGAGGCTGGAGACCGATGATATCAATGAAATCCCGGAAGACTGGCTGCGCAAGCTGAATGAACGTTTTCTGTCTGAAGAAGACAAAGCCCTGATCGAATCGCTCGGCGGTTGGGACGCGCTCATGGAAACCCTGAAAAAACGGCTGGAAGAGCAAAAGGAGCGCCATGAAGGCGGCAGCAAATGGATTGGTACGGCCGGCACCTCTCCCTTCGGGGCCTATGGGTATAATCCGGAAGGCATTCGCATTGGCCAAAAAGAAAGCCGCCATGGCCGGGCGGTTAAAGTCTGGGACAAAAGGGAATACAAGAATCTCGATGATTCCGTTGAACTGGGCACCCGCAATATCAAAGTCGCCTTGCGCCGCCTGCGTAAATTTGCGCGTGATGGCGCCGCCGAAGAGCTTGATCTTGACGACACGATCCGCTCCACTGCCCATCAAGGCTATCTCGACATCAAAATGGTGCCGGAGCGACACAATACAATCAAGGTATTGTTGTTTTTCGATGCCGGCGGATCAATGGATGCGCATGTAAAAATATGCGAGGAGTTGTTTTCCGCTGCGCGAACCGAGTTTAAACATATGGACTTTTACTATTTTCATAATTGCCCGTATGAATCCGTGTGGAAGAACAATCTGCGACGACACAATGAAAGCACGCCCACATGGGATGTTCTTCATACCTATTCATCTGATTACAAAGTGATCTTTGTAGGGGACGCCACCATGAGCCCTTATGAAATCACATATCCGGGGGGCAGCGTTGAGCACTGGAATGAAGAACCGGGAGCGGCATGGGTGCAGCGGATATGCAACGTGTTTGAGAAAGTTGTCTGGCTCAATCCGGTCCCGGAAAAACACTGGAAGCATACGCCATCCATCAATCTTGTTTGTGATCTGGTGAGCGATCGGATGTATGCGCTGACGTTAGAAGGGCTGGATCAGGCCATGCGCGCGTTGAATCACTGACACAAGTGCGGTAAAACCAAACAAAAGTGCGCCCATGGCATCCGCCTCCTCAATGTACAAAGAAATGGTCGCCAGTTTTAAGCTTGGGGTCCCCCTGAAACCGCACATGCTGCTGTTCGCCATGGCGGCGCTGGCGCCTTTGTCTTTGGGCACATGGCAAGTCCTGATCAATAATTTTGCTATTGAACGGGTTCATTTTACAGGCGTTGAAATCGGTATTCTCCAATCGTTAAGAGAGATTCCGGGCTTCCTCGCCTTTACGGTCATTTTCGTTCTTCTTATCATCCGCGAACAAAAACTCGCCCTGGTTTCCTTATGCCTTTTAGGGGTGGGCACGGCACTGACGGGCCTGTTGCCCAGTATTCTTGGCCTCTATTTTACAAGCGTGCTGATGTCCATTGGATTTCATTATTTTGAAACAGTAAACCAATCTCTCACTTTGCAATGGCTGCCCAAAAAAGATGCGCCCGAAATAATGGGCAAACTCATCGCGTTCAGTGGCTTCATCAGCCTCATCGCTTACGGTCTTATTTATGTGAGCTGGAAAATCATCGGTCTCGATTTTATCTGGATCTATGGTTTTAGTGGTGCACTGACTACTTTAGGCGCTATCATTCTATGGATTAAATTTCCCCAGTTTGAGCAGAAAACCCCGCAACGCCGTCACATCGTTCTGCGCAAAAGATATGGGCTATATTATGCTTTGACATTCTTCAGTGGCGCCCGGCGTCAAATTTTTATGGTTTTTGCCGGCTTCATGCTGGTGGAGAAATTTCATTATCCGGTTGAAGCCATTACGGTCCTGTTTTTAATCAATTGCCTGCTCAACCTGGTTATCGCGCCCAAGATTGGCCGTTTCATTGCGAAATGGGGCGAAAAGCGCACGCTCTCCTGCGAATATATTGGCCTGATTATCATTTTCACAGCCTATGCATTTGTCGACAATGCGTGGATCGCAGCCGGGCTTTATCTGCTCGATCATGTGCTCTTCGCCATGGCCATCGCCATGAAAACCTATTTCCAAAAGATTGCCGACCCGGCTGATATCGCCCCCACAGCGGGCGTGGCCTTCACCATAAACCATATTGCTGCTGTGGTTATTCCCATCCTTTTTGGATTGATCTGGGTGATTAATCCTGCTGCGGTTTTTATATCCGGTGCGGTGATGGCCGCTTGCTCTCTCGGGCTGTCGCGCCTTGTTCCCACTGAACCTGAGCCGGGCCGGGAGGTTAACAGACCCCAGTTTAGCCTGGTCAAGCAATCTTGGTTCAAATGAAAACCGCATGCTTCTTCCAGGACCGGGCGGTCACCAATTGGGCGCACCTTTAGCCCTCACGTGCGACATTTCCACTCACCTTATATAGGACCTACCCGGAGTGTTATTATTTTAAGTTCAGGTTAAGATCGATACTTGAAGCCATATCCCAGCTAGTATGGCACCTCAACAATACTGCCCAGAACGCCTTGAGATAAAGCGTAGCAAAAAGGACCAAAAATGGACGTACTCAAAAAGATATACCGGCCGCCCTTGATCGGCGTGATGGCCTTTTTTGTGGTGTTGCTCACCCAGCCCATAGGTCATACCGTGATGATCTTGACCGAGCATTATGCCGAAGAATATAAATACCTTGCCGCCACCTTGTTTGGCCTATTAGGCGCGGTCTTAGTCTATATCGGCGCTGTCAAGAAGACCGGTGAAGTTCCTGCCACCTGGTACGGTTATTTCGGCGGCACATTCCTGTGGTCGTTCTGGGCGGAATTTTCATACGTCTTTTATGGCGAACATCTCGACGTCCAGCCTCTTCTCAAAGCTGATGGCGAAGTGGCCACTCTGGCGGAATATCTCGTCATGCCGTCATCACTGGGCGTGCTGATGTGTATGTTTGTCTATTTCTTTCTCAACAAAGATTCACGGTGCAATTTCTTCCGATGGTTCCATCGCCATCTTCATATGGGCATGGCCAAACCGGCCCCCGGAAAAAATCGCAATTTCTCCCTCATTGTGGCGTCAGAAACCGTTGTCATTATCTGGTTTTTCTATGTTCTCCTTCTTCTGATCTATGATGATCGCATTATCGGTGAAAACACCCTTACCGCCCGCGCCGCCTTCTTTGGTTTCCTGATCTGGTCGCTGTATCTGATTCGCCGTCTAGCTCTTTACAGCCGGATGACTTCGGCCCTGCGCTACGCTATCCCAACGGCCATTGTAACTTGGAATTGCATTGAGATGGGCAGCCGATGGGGCTTCCTCAAAGAATTCTGGATACACCCGTCTGAATACGTATTGGAAGTCATTCTGGTCCTTCTGGCGCTGTTGGTGGTCATCGGGCTTTCCATGATGACGCCGGCAAGAGGAAAA
>JAJFIO010000131.1 GCA_021774915.1 Alphaproteobacteria bacterium | reverse complement strand
CGCGCCTTCACGCTCCGGCTCCAGAGCTTTGGCGGCGTCTTCTCCCATATAAAATGCCGCGTGCGACCAGGTGGACTGGGTGAGATATTTGATAATGTCGCTGATCCGCTTATTGCCCTCCACCAGCAAAATGTCGCCGGGTTGCAGGCAGCGGCGCAGGGTTTCGGCATCTGTAATCGAAAAAGTCTGATACTGATCAGACGTCTTCTCGAGGAAGGTGACGATCCGTGTCGAGATTGCTCGTGTCAGCCAGGAAAACATGGGGTGGGGCTCGCGAAGTTGTTGGTTCTGAAACCCAGTATGCCGCACCGCAGGGGCTGAGGGCTAGTCAACATTTGGGAAAGTTGTTAAGTTTTCTTATGTTGCTGTCGGTGTTGGTGTAGCAATCATGATATAATATACTCCAAAGCCAAAACTTAATATTCCTATGATTGCGGTGATGATCGCGCCATATAGAGTCCACGAATTTCTACGATCCAATGAAGGTTGACGTTTTTCTTCAGCGATTAAAGAATTATACCAAGTCAAAAAATCTTTTTCAGATGTCGATGGATAATAGGAATTTTCAAGTCGGCTATACTGTATTGATATCCATGAGTAATGTTGGTCAGTTAAATTTAGGAAATTAAAATACCCTAAAGCTGTTGTTAAAGAAGCCATGATCAGGCCAAGCGCAAATGAAATGGCTGCATACGTGATGTGCTCAACGTTCGCTTGATCTAGTTCAAAGATGGCAAAGACCGTGGGTAGGGCAACCAAAGCGCCACCATTTAAATAAAATAGACTCTGCGTGGCGGCGCGACCGTAGGTTACACAATGTTGTAGGGCGTCAGAGGCACGTCTTTCTAAATGCGAAGTGGATTTTTCGATGTCTAGTAGATAGCTAATTCTGTGTTCTTTGTGTTTTTCATAGGAGCTTGAAATAATGGATTGAAACTCTTGTGCAAAAAAATTGGTCTTGAACCATTCGTGTACGAAACGTTTTGGGGGATGCGGTTCATTTTTTACAATATCATGAATTGGTTCGTTGTCTGTTTTTTGTAATATTTCGCGGTGCAGTTGGGAGGCATGCCCCGTGCTCAAAGCCGCTAGTGCTTGAGCCCACCGTCTTTCATCATCATTGTTTTTGCTTGGCATTCTGACACGTTCTTTTTGGGGGTTTTGCGTGGCGGAGGCGGTCGCTTAGAGTGGGGTGGTTCTGATTGTGTGTGATTGCGCCGTCTGCAAACATTTCCTCCATATATTATAGCATTCCTACCCCAGTATCCAATTCCTTACCCCATATGGAAGCACGATCCCCTGCTTCAATTGCACCAGGAGAGCACTGTCTGCTTTACATCTAAGTCGTTGAAAAATATGGTGGGCACGGCTGGGATTGAACCAGCGACCCCCGCCGTGTGAAGACGGTGCTCTCCCACTGAGCTACGTGCCCCTGAAGGGGGAAGGGCGGTGGCCCTTGTGATGTGCCTTATTGCCCGGGAAGGGCGGGGAAAGTCAAGCTTGGGGTGTTCAGCCCAGAAGGTCGATCAGCGTGGCTTCCAATTGGTCAAAGTGGTCGATCACCCGGTCGCCCCCCAGTTCCGCCATCGATGTTCCGGCATAGCCAAAGCTCACCGCGATCACCGGCACGTCGGCCGCATTGGCGGTGGCGACATCGGTGGCGCTGTCGCCGACCATGACCGCGCGGGCCGCCTGGCCGCCCGCCCGGGTGATGGTCTCAAGCAGGTGTTGGGGGTTGGGCTTGCAGACAGGCAGCGTATCGGCGCCCAGCACCACGGGGAAAAAGCGGGTGAGGTCCAACTCGTCCAGCAATTGCCGCGACAGGGCTTCGCGTTTGTTGGTGCAAACACCCATCTTCAGCCCTTTGTGCTGAAGGCGAGAGAGAGACTCAACAAGACCGGGGAAGATCTTGCTTTCAATGGATATATTGGCTTGATAATAGGTGAGGTATTGGAGGAGAAGTTCATCCAGCAGCGCCGCGTCATGGGCCGTTTGCGTCTCGGTCAGCGCGTGTTCAATCAGTTTGCGCGCGCCGTGGCCAACATGGGTGCGGGCGCTCTCCAGTGAGATCAGCGGCAGACCTTGTCCGTTCAACACATGACTGAGCGCCAGATAAAGATCCGGGGCGGTGTCCACCAGCGTGCCGTCGAGGTCAAAAATTACGCACTGGTCGGGTTTGAGCACGTCGCAAGGTTCCTTGGATTGAAGGTGAGGCAGTATATCAGGGGCATGCTAAGAATCGCTTGCCCGCCAAGCTTTACTGCACATGTGTTAAAGCGGTGTGTCAATTGGATGGCTTGAACACACCCACGGAGAGCGAGGTGAAATCATCCACCCGCCACAGGCCATCATCGCCTTTGACCGTATAAACCGGCCGCGGTTGAGGCTGACCGCTGGTATCGACAAACACCCTGACTTCAGTGGGGGAGACCACGCTGAGGCGATTGCGGCTGAGCGCCACGGACAAAGTTTCAGGCACTGCATAGCCGTTTTGCGGGCTGGCGCCCAGAACATATGACCGGGCGATATTGGGATCGCGGGTGAATTGATCAATATAAAATTCGGTGTCGGTGTTGGGCGTCAAACCGCCGGGGGCTGTGGGGGCGAAGACCACCCGCGCCGCGATTAGGCATTGCGCCAGCAGGGCTCGGCCTAAGGCGGCATCCTGCTCAAAGGTCAGCATGGCCAGCACCACCATGGCTGCGGCGCCTTCCGGGCTGTTATTGGCGACCTGGTCTGCGCGAAAATCGTCTATCGAGGCGGGAAGTCCCGGAAAAGTCAGGACTTCATCGGCGCTGGCCGGGCGCGGCAGAGTGAGCAGACTTGCGATCAGCACAGCGGCGCACATCATCCATCTTAAAATCACCATAGTGTTTCCCCTTCTTCACAGGCATCAGACCCCGTTAACTATAATAGAATTTTCAGCAAAAATCGGGCGAAAGTGAGATGATGCGAATATTGCTCGGGATAGTAGGGAATTTTTCGGCATTTGATGCGATATTTACTCTTTCACCGATTGTACGGAGCGGATAAGACCAGCCCATCATGACACCCCCGGATCACACCCAGCCCGTCTCGATCATTGTGCTTGCCGCAGGCGAGGGCACCCGCATGAAATCCAGCCTGCCCAAGGTGTTACACCCTATAGGCGGGCGCCCGATGCTGGCCCATGTTTTGGCGGCGGCAGGGGCGTTGGAGCCGGTTCACACTGCGCTCGTTCTCGCGCCGGGGATGGATGATGTTGCGGCCACAGCGCAAACGGCGGCGCCGGATTTCCAGCTCTTTATCCAGAAACCCGCTTTAGGCACGGCCCATGCCGTTTTGGCCGCACGCGCTCTGATAGAGGGTTTCACCGGCGATGTGGTGATCCTCTATGGCGATACGCCGCTGATCCGCCCTGAAACCTTGAAAGACATGGTCGCCGCGCGCCGCGCGGGTGCGGGCGTGGTGGTGCTGGGGTTCGAGGCGGAGGATCCCGGCGCCTATGGGCGGCTGGTGGTGGAGCCGAGCGGGGCGCTGAGCGCGATCGTCGAGGCCAGCGAGGCCGATGAAACGACCCGCGCTCTCACATTGTGCAATTCGGGCGTTATGGCGGTCGATGGTGCGCTACTGCCGGATCTGCTCGATGCCGTGGGCAATGAGAACGCCAAGCAAGAATATTACCTCACCGACATTGTCGCGATCGCCAACAAAAGGGGCATCGCTTGTGTGGCGGTGGAGGGGCAAGAGCGCGAAGTGCTGGGCGTCAATTCGCGGGCCGAACTGGCGCAGGCGGAAGGAATTTTCCAGGACCGGATGCGCCAGGCTGCGCTTGACGGGGGTGTGACCCTCGCCGATCCATCCTCGGTTTATTTTTCTTATGACACTGAACTCGCGCGCGATGTGACGGTCGCGCCGCACGTTGTGTTCGGGCCCGGCGTGTATGTCGGTGAAGGCGCACTTATCAATGCCTTTTCGCATCTGGAAGGCGCGCACATAGCGGCGCAAGCGCGGATAGGACCTTTTGCACGGTTGCGTCCCGGCGCGGAAATCGGCGAGGACGTTCATATCGGCAATTTCGTCGAAGTGAAAAAATCCGTGATTGAGACAGGCGCCAAGGTTAATCACCTTTCCTATATCGGCGATACGTTTGTCGGCGCCAAGGCCAATATCGGCGCGGGCACGATCACCTGCAATTACGATGGCTTTGACAAGCACCGCACGCATATCGGCAAAGGCGCGTCCATCGGTTCGAACAATTCACTCATTGCGCCCGTGACAATCGGCGATGGCGCCTATACCGGCTCAGGCTCGGTCATCCGCAAAGACGTGGCAGCGGATGCTTTGGCCTTGAATGATGTTAAGCAGAAAACATTTCCTCGGTGGGCGGCGAAGTTCCGCGCGCGTAAATCAAAATCAGAATAAGACGTTCAGGCGAAGGACTAAAGAGTAAATCATGTGCGGTATCGTGGGTATTTTAGGCAAAGAGCCGGTGGTAGGCACCATCATGGATGGACTGAAACGGCTCGAATATCGCGGGTATGATTCCGCGGGGATCGCGACACTGGTGGATGGCGCGATCGAGCGCCGCCGCGCCGAAGGAAAACTCAGCAACCTTGGACAGCGGTTGCAAGAAGAACCTTTGGCCGGGATGATCGGGATCGGCCACACCAGATGGGCAACCCATGGCGCCCCCACCACTCAAAATGCACATCCTCATGTCACCGAAGATGTCGCCATCGTCCATAACGGCATTATCGAAAACTTCCGTGAACTGCGCGATATGCTGGAAGGGCAAGGGCATACCTTCAGTACGGAAACGGATTCGGAAGTCATCGCTCATCTGGTGACGGCCAATTTGAAAGCGGGGCTTACGCCGCCGGAAGCGGCGGCCATGGCCATCAAAAAACTGGAAGGCGCATTCGCCATCGGAATTATTTTCAAGGGTGAAGATGATCTCATGGTTGCCGCCCGGCAAGGCTCGCCTCTGGCGATCGGCGTTGGCGATGGGGAAATGTATATCGGTTCGGACGCCTATGCGCTGGCGCCGATGACCAACCGGATTGTTTATCTCGAAGAAGGCGATTGTGCTGAAATCCATAGAGACAAGGCCATCATCCGCAACGGGCGTGGCGAAATCGTCAATCGTCCGGAAAAAATCACGGCTCTGGCTTCCGCCCTTGTCGATAAAGGCGATCACAAGCATTTTATGGCCAAGGAAATTTTTGAGCAGCCGGAGGTCATCGGCCACACGCTGGGCGTTTACGTCAATCAACTCAAGCAGTCCATCATCGTTCCTGATGCGCCCTTCGATCTGGCGACAATTCCAAAAATCACCATCATCGCCTGCGGTACTGCGTCCTATGCGGCACTGGTCGCCAAATACTGGTTTGAGCAATTAGCGCGTATTCCGGTTGAAGTTGATATCGCCTCGGAGTTCCGTTACCGCGAGGCGGCGATGCCGGAAGGGGGGCTGGCGCTGTTTATTTCACAATCGGGTGAGACAGCCGATACGCTCGCCGCGTTGAGATACTGCGTCAGTCAAGGCCAGCACATCGGCTCTGTGGTGAATGTCCAGGAATCGTCCATCGCGCGGGAATCCGATGTGTTGTTTCCCACCCACGCCGGACCGGAAATCGGCGTTGCCTCCACCAAAGCCTTTACCTGCCAGCTTACCGTGCTGGCGGCGCTGGCGATTGCGGTCGGACGGGCGCGCGGCAAGATAGGGCGTGATGCGGAAATACGACTCATTCGCATGCTGATGGAAATTCCACGCCTCGCAGCGGAGATGCTGCGCTCCGAATCCAAGATTGCTGCGCTTGCCCATGATCTGGCCAAGGCATCTGACGTCCTTTATCTGGGGAGGGGCGTACAATATCCCATTGCCCTGGAAGGGGCGCTAAAGCTGAAAGAAATTTCCTATATCCACGCTGAAGGCTATGCCGCGGGCGAGTTGAAGCATGGCCCCATCGCACTGATCGACGAGGATATGCCTGTGGTGGTCATCGCGCCTTGCGACGCCATGTTTGAAAAGACCATCTCCAACATGCAGGAAGTTATTGCGCGTTCGGGCAAAGTCATTTTGATTTCGGACGAAAAAGGCATTGAGATTGCGGGCAAAGAAGCCTGGGCAACCATCGAGGCGCCCTATAGCGACCCCTTTGTGGCGCCCATTCTCTATTCATTGCCAATCCAGCTTTTAGC
>JAJFIO010000014.1 GCA_021774915.1 Alphaproteobacteria bacterium | reverse complement strand
CTAAGCTGCGACTTCCTCACTTGGGTCGCGCAGCACATAGCCTCTGCCCCAGACAGTTTCAATATAATTCTCGCCGCTGGTCGCCGATGCCAGTTTTTTGCGTAGCTTGCAAATAAAGACATCAATGATTTTCAGCTCGGGTTCATCCATGCCGCCATAGAGGTGATTCAGAAACATTTCTTTGGTGAGGGTTGTCCCTTTGCGCAAAGAAAGCAATTCGAGCATTTGGTATTCTTTACCGGTCAGATGGACTCGCTGATTGTCAACCTCCACCGTCTTAGTGTCCAGATTGACCTTCAGACGGCCGGTGGAGATGATCGACTGTGAATGTCCCTTCGACCGGCGCACGACGGCGTGGATGCGGGCCACCAGTTCATCTTTGTGGAACGGCTTGGTCATATAATCATCGGCGCCAAATCCGAGGCCGCGAACCTTGTTTTCGATCCCGGCCAGCCCGGACAGAATCAAAATTGGAGTGCCGATTTTGGCCAGGCGCAGCGTTTTAAGCACATCGAAACCACTCATGTCCGGTAAATTCAGGTCAAGGAGAATGATATCGTAGTCATAGAGCTTGCCCAAATCGACGCCTTCTTCTCCAAGGTCAGTGGTATAAACATTAAAACCCTCGGATTTCAGCATCAGCTCGATACTTTGAGCTGTCGCACTATCATCTTCGATCAAGAGAACTCGCATCGGGTACCCCTCCCGGTTTTGTGTAGAGCAGACCACTGCTCTGTAACGTGGTTAATTTATATTTTGAGATTAGGGTGAAATGGTTAAGAAAAGTTAATTGAAAAGAAAATTTTATGGCTCTTTCTTAAAGTTTCACTTTAGTTTGGATTAAGGCCGTCTCTGGAATCCTTTTCTTAATGGCTAAATTCCTCGAAAAACCGGGATTTTTTACCAAGTAAAGCTGTGCACGCAAATTTAGTGATTCGCCAGTTTACCACAGCTTAAATCCTCCCGGGCACACTGAAGTTAAGAGGAGCGGTAAACTTATCGGGCACCGCTTGGGCGTTGTTGAAGAAAGATTGGCCTTTCATGGAAGCACTGAGTGAGGAAATCGGGCGTTTGTCGCCCATTACCGCGTATGGCCGGGTGGCGGCGATTCAGGGCCTGCGCATCGAAGTGGCCGGTCTGGCGGATTTTGCCCATGTCGGCTCGCTGCTGCGCATTGAAGGGCGATTGAAAGAAGATATCTTATGTGAAGTCGTCGGTTTTGAGCGCTCCCGCGCCATTTGCCTGCCCTTTGGGGCGTTGGATGGACTGGGGCTCGGCTGCAAGACGAGGCTAATTGCGGACGATACGGCGGTCTATCCCACAGCAGGGTGGCTGGGGCGGGTCGTGAATGCCTTTGGTGAGCCGATTGATGGAAAAGGGCCCTTGCCTATGGGGCCAGGCCGATACCGCTTGCGGGCGACGCCGCCAGCGGCTCATACGCGCGCGCGCGTGGGGGGCAAACTGGATTTGGGCGTGCGGGCGCTGAACACGTTCGCGACCTGCTGTCAGGGTCAGCGCATGGGCATATTTGCGGGATCGGGTGTTGGAAAATCGGTCCTGATGTCCATGCTTTGCCGTTATACCGCGTGCGATGTGGCGATCATCGGGCTAATCGGCGAGCGGGGCCGTGAGGTTCAGGAATTCATCGAGGACGATCTGGGTCCAGAAGGCCTTGCCCGATCCATTGTGGTGGTGGCGACCTCGGACGAGCCCGCTTTGATGCGCCGGCAGGCGGCATATCTGACGCTGAGCCTGTCGGAATATTTCCGGGATCAGCGCGCCAATGTTCTGTGCCTAATGGACAGCGTGACACGTTTTGCCATGGCGCAAAGAGAGATCGGGTTAGCGGGCGGCGAGCCGCCAACCACCAAAGGATATCCCCCGACCGTCTTTGGCGAGCTTCCAAAATTATTGGAGCGCGCCGGTCCAGGTTCGGTGGACGCCGGGTCGATCACCGGTCTGTTTACGGTCTTAGTTGAGGGCGGGGATTTTGACGAGCCCATCGCCGATGCGGTCAGGGGCATTTTGGATGGCCATATCATGCTTGATCGCGCCATTGCCGAGCGGGGCAGGTACCCGGCTGTGAATGTCTTGCGCTCCTTGTCGCGCACATTGCCGGACTGCAACACCTCGATGGAAAATGAACTGGTCACGCGGGCGCGTCGCCTGCTGGCGACTTATGAGGATATGGCGGAACTGATTCGTTTGGGTGCGTATCAGGCAGGGGCGGATGCCGATATCGATGAGGCGATCCATTATCAACCCCAATTGGAAGCGTTCTTATCACAGGGGATTGATGAATGCGCAACTCTGGCTGACGGCTATCAGGCGCTGGCGGAGATTTTGGCTACGGGCTCCAGTTTGGGTGACGGCGAGACCCAAGGGATGATCGCAAGTCAGGGAATAAGTCAATGACCGTAAGAGATGCGCTCATTCGGTTGAGCAAATGGAAAGTTGATGAAGTGCGGCGCAAACTGTCCGCCTTGGCGTCGGCAAAGGCTGAAATCGAGAAGGAGAGTGTCCAGCTTGAAACCAGTGTTGTCCGCGAGCAGGCTCTGGCGGCTGAAGCGCCCGGCGGTGAACTGCTCTATCATGGCTTTGCGCAAGGAGTGATCATGAAACGCGAAGCGCTTTGCCGACAGATGGATGAGTTAGAAGGCCTGATGGGACAAGTCCGTGACCAGGTCAATACAGCCTATGCTGAGCTTAAGAAATATGAAATCGCAGAAGAACACCACCAGGAGCGCGCGCGTCAAGATCGGGCGAGGCGGGGGCAAATGGCGCAGGATGAAATTACCGCTTCCAGATTTGAGCGATCCCGTCAGCGGAACTCATCATAAAATTTCTACAAATGAGCCGCACATTCGGGGACCTGCAAAAATTGATTGTTGCGTGAGAGGGTGGGGTGTGCTCCATAGACGGCTTATCAATAAATTTTGAATATGGAGGTGTTTCATGCCGTCATTTGACATCGTTTCAAAAACCGATCTCAGCGAAGTTGATAATGCCATCAATAATATAACGCGCGAAATTACGCAGCGGTATGATTTTAAAGGGTCAAAATCCAAGGTTGAGCATGACGATGGCGTGATTACGATCAATGCCGATGACGATATGAAATTGCGTCAGCTCCATGAGGTTTTGCAGGGCCAGTTAGCGAAGCGCGGCATTGAAGTGGGAATGCTCGATTATCAGGAACCCGAAAAAGCCGCCGGCCAGGCCTTGCGTCAGAAAGTTTTGATCCGGCAGGGCATTGACCGTGATCTGGCGAAGAAAATTGTCAAGGCCGTCAAAGGAACCAAGCTCAAAGCGCAGATAGCGATCCAGGGTGATGAATTGCGCGTTACGGGTAAAAAACGCGACGACCTTCAGGAGATTATTCAGTTTGTCAAAGACATGAAACTGGAACAGCCTCTGCAATATGAGAATTTTCGGGATTAGAAAAACTTTTTTATTTTACTTAAGTCATCCCGCTCAACTCAAAAATATCACAAATCAAACACACAAGGGTCCACCTGAGTTGAGTCGCTGTATGGATCCCGGCTGTCAAGCAGCGGGATGACAAAGGGGCGTCACCTTGAATTACTCCCCACAAACCCTAATGTATAAGCGATAATTACCTCACCCTTAAGGAGGTTTCCCATGTCCGCTTTTGCCCTTTTCTGTGTGGCTGTTGGATTGTTCATGATCGCGACGCGTGCGCCGCTTTTGGTCGCGCCGGAGAGGGCCCGCGACTTTTATTTTAGCCTGATCGGGTCGGAACAAAAGATCCGTCTGTTTGGCGTTATTATGGCGCTGTTTGGCGCTCTCTCGGTTTGGATCGCTGGCGGCGCGCCGGGCATGGTCGCGCAAGCGATTTGGTTTATTGGGTTTTTCATCATCGCTGTTGGCGCGCTATTCATGGTGCCGTTTCCGGCCAAGGCGCTTGCTCTCACCAGTAAAATCTGGAATGCGTTCAGCCCTAACGCCATGCGCGCTATGGGCCTGTTTGCTATCGCTGTTGGCGCGGCGCTGGCTTATTATGGGATGACGCTGTAAGGGGTGTTTCGAGTAGGATGGGTCATGTCGGCAGAGCAAATTAAATTTACCATCCTCCTCCTCCCCCACCGCCCCCGCCGCCGCTGGAAGAGCCCCCGCCACTACTGCCCGAACTGGAGCCGGGCGCCGTTGCGGAAGCGGCTGTTGCCTGCGTGAGTCCGGCGCCAAGTGTTGCGCTAAAGCCTGTCATATTCGTGTGTTTCCACGCGCCGCCGCGATACCAGCGGGGGTGATAGCCTTGTCCGCCTTCGTCTGGAGAACGGCTGGCGGCGGCCAGCACTTGCGCGAATTGTTCGCTCCATTCGTTTTCGACATCAAGCGCCAGGGCGAAGGGCAGATATTTTTCAAAAAGGGCTGGGGTTTTTTCCGGCGGGTTGAGCATATTCATGCGATCCTGTTCCGCCACTGCCAGATAGAGGCGGAACCCTTCTATCTCGTCCATCACGGCGCGCCCGGCGCGTGTGGGCGCTTTGAGCAAATAGTAAAACACCACATTGATGCCGCCAAGCGCGGCGAATAGAATAACCTGCAACAGATTGGTGCTGCTGGCTAAAAACTCGGTGCTCAGGGCAAGGCCCTCTGTGAAAAAGAAAAACAAAGCGACAATCATAATATTTCCAAGATTGATGCCGAACGCCGAACCTGTCCAATTTACCCCGCTGCCGGCTCCCAACACCGGGTCATACCGGTTTGCGATATAACGCAGTGAATAATAACTGATGACGGCAGTAATGAAGGCAGTGGCAATTCCCAAGATAATCGTGGGGGCTGGCTCAATTGACACGATGCCAGCCGCGATAATGACCAGCGCCGAGAGTAAGAGGCCAAGGCCGAACGATTTCCTGTTACATAGAAAATAGGATTTTTCGAATTCGTCTTTCAGGCTGTTTTGAAGGACGCGCCTACTGCCCCTGATGCGCGCATGGTTTTTATTGTCGAAAATGATAGATCCACCCCCATCCAGAAGCGCTTTGGCGAGATGTTTTTCACCTTTGGACAAGCTATGCGGATCGCCATCAGACACTTTTTGCAGGCTATAAGTTTTGTCTTCTTCTTCGTCAATCGTGACATAGCCTTTCACCGCCATGTCAATGATGGCGGCGGAATAGGCCTTTTGATCAAAGGCCATGCGCCGCACAAAGCGCGTCGCGGCCGGGGACAGCCCTTTTGGCGGGGCAAAGCGGGGGATGATCACGCCTGTATCGGGGTCGCGGCCGAATCTGTGCCACGCAAAAAGGTAGTACAGCAGAACGATGATTAATCCCATCAACGCCGTGCCGGTTACTGCATTGTCAGAAAGGAAATAGCCGAACCGCTGGGATGCGGTGGGCGCGGTCACGAAGCCCTTGGGCCAGGCGATGGCAATGGTCAGCCCCTCTCCCGGCTCCAGCGTGCGCGTGGTTTCGAATAGCGCGCTTCCCATGCTGATTGATTCCAGGTAACCGGTGCCCTGTTCGCCCGGGCGCCCGGTATAGGCCGCATGCTGAGTGATTTGGGGCCCGCCTGGTATCGTTATGCGCGTTTGAGCGGCGTCGATGGGAAAGGCCCAGTCAGACCCCGTAACGTTCCAGTAGAGTTCGTCAAAATCTTTGAAGAACCCGATCTGCCGCGTGGTTTTATAGGTGAGGACATAGGTGTGAATGCCATGTGTGAGGAAGGTGTCCGCCTGGCCGATGCGGATGCGGTTGCCGTTGGAGAGCGATTCCAGAGTATAAGGTTCGGGAGCGCCGTCTCGCTGCACCTCCAAAACCTCGAACCCAACCCGCACCCGGTTACCCGCCCTGTCTT
Source organism: Alphaproteobacteria bacterium (assembly GCA_021774915.1). Classification (GTDB taxonomy): domain Bacteria; phylum Pseudomonadota; class Alphaproteobacteria; order SMXP01; family SMXP01; genus JAJFIM01. The sequence goes on along the minus strand of JAJFIO010000014.1, from coordinate 18,877 downwards.
TGTAAGTTGTTGGGAAGTCACGGAAAATTCCGCGTTTGATCTGGCGGCCTTCAACCTTGACATCCAGGGTTTCGGTGACAAGCAGTGCGGCGTCCCGGGTGATCTCAATATCGCTGAGGAACTGCGTGATGCGTTCTGCGGAAAAGGCCGGGGAAAGGGTTGAAATCAACCCGGCAAGGGCGGTGAGAAAGGCGAAAAGCGCGGCGCGTTTTGGCATGGGGTTTTAAGAGGTGGGACTTTATGAGGTGAAAGAGACTTTAGGAACAGCGCGGTCGGCATCGTCGTCAATTTCAAAGAACTCAGCTTTGCTAAACGAGAAGGCGTTGGCGATCAGGTTGCTGGGGAAAGTCTCCACGGAGATATTGAGGTTCCGCACGGTGCCGTTGTAATACCGCCGCGCCATCTGGATTTGATCTTCTGTCTCGGCCAGGTCTCTTTGCAGACTCAAAAAATTGTCGTTGGCTTTGAGTTCAGGATAGCTTTCAGCCACAGCAAAAAGCCGCCCGAGCGCGGCCGTGAGTTGACCTTCTTTCTGTCCACGTTCAGCGATACCTTGCGTCTGCATGGTCTGGACGCGCAATTGCGTGACTTCTTCCAGGGTCGCGCGCTCATGTGAAGCATATCCCTTCACGGTTTCGACGAGATTGGGAATGAGATTGGCGCGGCGTTTGAGTTGCGTCTCAATGCCGCTCCATCCTTCCTCAACACTGGTCTTTTTGCGGACCAGATTATTGTAAGCGGTCACGCCATAGAACAGAACCGCGACCATCAGGCCAAGGATGATAAAGATCATGGTCATGAGCGATCCTTTTGATGTGTAATCCGCATCATGATAGAGTCATTACCGGCAATATACCAGCGCTCTTCGATCTTGCAGCAGGCCGACAGGTCACGCGCTGGAGAGTTTCTGTTTTTCACGGAAATGGTAGGCCGCAATAGCGGCCCGGTGTTTATGCACCGCGCCCGCGCAGGCCCGCGCAAAACGCGGATACGTCGTGAGCGAAAAAATCTAGCGCGATTCCATCAAAGATGGAATTGCGCTAGACGACGGTAAGGTTCAATCGCGCCGGAAAAGCCGCTTGATGGTGAAGACGATGGTGATGACCAACATGAAACCGATGAAACGAATCACAAGAACTGATGCATCAAGCGCCAGGATTTCGTCCCAGATCTGTGAGGAAACATTTTCCACGCTGGCATCCCATTGCCGTTTGAAGGCAATGGCGACGAACTGGTCAACGATCAACGCCAGTGCTGAAAAATAAATGATATTGCCATACCGTCTCATGGTGATGGCGGCAAAGACGGCTATGAGAAGGCCGATGGTGGAATTGACGGCATTAAAGGATTGCGTCAGCACCGTAACGAGTGTTTCAGGCATGGGTTCCCCTCCCTTGATTCAAATCCCGTCACGCGCTCCAGGCGCCTAACGGGAGACTTGTCCGGCAGCTCTTAACACCCCCCAAGGTGTGGCATCACACACGCCAGCCATGCACACGCATGGCACAGTCAAGCTGCCGCGATAGAGGCAGTCTATCAGGTGTGATGCGGCGTGGACAAGCCAAGTTTGAGGAAGCTAGGGGGTGCAGTGATTGAAAAAACCCCAGAAATCCAAGCTTTTATCTGGAGATATTAAATTTCAAGGGTAATCATACGGGCGATTTTGGCGATATCTGTCGCGGCCGCGCTTTCGGGGGAGCGGTGGAGGATTGGCGTTTGATGGCGGATTGCCTCTTTCACCTTGGAATCCCGGTGGACAAGTCCTGCTAACCGCACTTCGATATTGAGGAAATTCCGACATGCATTCGCAAGGGAAGCGAATGTTCTTTGTCCTTCGGCTTTGCTTGGCACCTGATTGACGATGATGTGGAAGTGGGTTTTGGGATCGTATCGTGTAATCACCTTGATATAGGCATAAGCATCGGTGAGCGATGTCGGTTCGTCTGTTAGCACAACAAAGACGTTCTCACTCTCCAGTGTTAACTTTGTGACGGCGGCATCGATACCGGCGGGAAGGTCAATAATCAGATAGTCATATTGCCCTGAAAGGCTTGTCAGCCCTTGAATGAGTCCGGTGAGATCAGCATCGCCCAATGCGCCCAGAGAGCCAGAACCGGATTTGCCCGCCAGGATATGAAAGTCAGCGCCTGGTTTGGTCTCAGCCGCACTCCCCCCCTGGTAGGAGCAAATGGCGTCTTCCAGCGTGACCTGTCCGGCAATCACGTTTCCCAGATCGTAGGGCGGCATGAGGCCCAGTTGCACATCGATATTGGCCAACCCTAAGTCACCATCAAACAGAAGGACGCGTTTGCCTGAAAATGCCAAGGAATGGGAAAGCGTGACCGAAATAAATGTTTTGCCGACCCCTCCTTTGCCAGAGGCCACCACCAGGAGGTTAGATGTCTTTTGGCGGGCGCGCCCCACCGGGGTTTTTGGGGATTGAGAAGGAGAGGTCATGATGCGGCTCGTTTTTCAAACGGAATGCTCTGTGGAAGAGCGGGCGATGATAAGGGGAGTTCTTCCCCTTGGTGTTGAACGGGATGGCGCCCGAGAATTCTCTGCGCTATCTCCTGCGGCGTGAAGCACTCCAAGCCAGCGCCGATATAAGGAGACTGACAATAGTGCGCGAGTGTCAGGTGGCATGCGTCAATGGCGGAAAATATGCTGCCCAGTCGGCGCGCGGCATCCAGCCGCGTGACAATCACACGCGTCACTTTCAACGGAGCGAAGGCTTTCATGGTTTCGATGAGTTCTGCGCCCTCATGACCCGCAGCGATGACCAAGACCGGCTCGGCATTGGCGGCGCGGGCGAAGGCGTCCAGATCATCGATTTCTTTCGGATTGTAGGGATTGGTAGCCGGTGTATCGATGAATACAGATGCTGTGGGTGAGGGCGCGGTCAACAGGCCTTGGGTGATATTTTTCAACGTGCCGGGCGTGTCGGCTGCTGTGACGTTGCGTCCCATCACCTGCGCCAGCGCGTCCAACTGGTCTATCGCTCCGGTACGCAATGTGTCCGTAGTGATGAGATGCGTTTCCAACCCTTTCAGAACGGCCCGCGCCGCCAGTTTTGCTGTGGTGGCCGTTTTGCCCACACCTGGCGCGCCGACCAGCATGATGGGGCGGTTGGGAACATGGGGAATGGGTTCAATGGAAAAACGCAGGTCGATGACGCGCGCCAGCGTTTCTTTCAGATCAGGTTCACTGATTGCCCGGCATGCTTCCAACACTGCGTGACCCAAGCGACGCGAAAATCCATGTTGGGCCAGCGCTTTGCGCAACAGTTTGGCGTGTTCGGCCATGATCTGGCTGTTATTATCGATGGTAGGATAAGCTTGTGGAGGCATTACGCGCGCGTCTGCCGGTGCGGGCTTTATGGTATCTGGTGAAATTTCAGCGGTTTCAAATGTCGTGTGCGGATGTGCCGGTATTGCACGGCGCTCGACCGCCGCGCGAATCTCAACGCCGCGGCCTCGCGCCGCTTCATGTGTCGAAATGATGATGGCATCAGGCCCCAGTGCATGGCGCACTTCTTCCATGGCCTGGGCCATGGTGGGGGCTGAGAACATTTTAACCCGCATGATAAACTAAATTAGCCTCCAACGTTCTGTTAGATTTGTCCCAAGGTCTTGAGTCTTGCCTGGGGATGAATTTCATTTTGCGACATGACGACGGTTTGAGCGCGAAATCGTTCAATAATCGATCGTACAAAAGGGCGCGCCAGTGGGCTTGTTAAAAGAACCGGAACCTCGCCTTGAGAGGCGATCTCTTCGAACTGAGTACGAACGGTGGATATGAATTCCTGCAGCTTGCTCGGCGCCATGGAGAGCTGTTTTTCCTCTCCCTGCCCAATTAGGGCCTCAGCAAAGCTCTGCTCCCAGGCTGGCGATAGAGCAACCAGGGGCAGGTGGCCTTCATTATTGAAATTGGCGTTGCAAATCTGCCGCGCCAGACGGGAGCGCACATGCTCCGTAATATGCACGATGCTCTGAGTGTGAACTGCGGATTCAGCGATCCCCTCCAAAATCGTGGATAGGTCCCGGATGGAAATCCGCTCGCCCAAGAGCGATTGCAACACGCGCTGTACGCCGGTGACTGAGATTTGAGAGGGGATCAGGTCATCAACCAGTTTTTTGTGATCCGTTGGCAAATCATTTAGCAGCTTATTGGTTTCGGCATAGGATAGAAGCTCAGGCATGTTTTCCCTGAGGATTTCAGTCAGGTGCGTGGTCAACACGGCGGCCGGATCGACAACGGTGTAGCCCCTGAAAGAGGCTTCTTCTCTGAGGCTTTCTTCGATCCAGGTGGCGGGCAGGCCGAAAGTGGGTTCGGTAGTGTGGATACCCGGCAGATCAACCTGCGTGCCGCGTGGATCCATGATCAATAAATTACCAACCATCAACTCACCATGCCCGGCTTCCATTTCCTTCACCCGGATCACATAGTTTTGGGGAGATAATTGCATATTATCGAGAATGCGCACGGAGGGCATGATAAAGCCCATCTCTGTGGCAACCTGGCGGCGCAAAGACTTGATCTGATCGGTGAGACGGTGCCCTTCGGCATCGTTAATGAGAGGCAGCAATCCGTATCCAAGTTCGATGCGCAGCAAGTCCATTGCCAGTGTGGCGCTGATCGGTTCTTCAGCAGGAGCCTGATTTTCCTGTGCCTCGGTTTCTATTTTTTTCGTCTGATCAAGTGCGCGTTTTTTGGCGCTGGAAATTTTCCATGCGCCAAAACCAGTGCCGACGGACAGAAGAAGAAAAGGAATGGATGGCATGCCGGGCAGCAAAGCCATCACCAACATCAAAAAAGAAACCATGCCCAGCGCTTGTGGAAACACTGAGAGCTGACCGAAGAGAGCTTTATCGACGGCTCCATCCACTCCGGCTTTCGAGACGAGCAGGCCTGCGGCCGTCGAGACGATGAGAGCAGGAACCTGACTAACAAGTCCATCGCCGACCGTCAACAAGGTGTAACTTGCGCTAGCTTCGCTGAACGACATATCCATCTGAGCAACGCCGATAATGATGCCGCCTATAATATTAATGAGTGTGATCAGTAAACCGGCGATCGCATCACCGCGCACAAACTTCGAGGCGCCATCCATGGCGCCAAAAAAGTTCGATTCATCTTCAAGCCGTCTGCGCCGGGTGCGGGCTTCTTCTTCATCGATCAGGCCAGCGGATAAGTCGGCATCAATCGCCATCTGTTTGCCCGGCATGGAATCTAGATTAAAGCGTGCGGCAACTTCTGCGATCCTCCCTGAACCTTTGGTGATGACCACAAAGTTGACCAATACCAGGATGGAGAAGACAATGATGCCAATGACAAAATTACCCTGCATCACAAAATTGCCGAAAGCCTGAATGACATGGCCCGCGGCATCGGTGCCCTCATGTCCGCGTGATAAAATCAGCCGTGTCGAAGCGATGTTGAGTGACAGACGCAGCATGGTTGCAATCAGCAAAACGGTGGGAAAGGTACTGAATTCAAGAGGTTGGCCAATAAACAAAGCCGTCATCAAGATGAGAACAGCAAACGTGATGGAAATGGCCAAAGCAAAATCGAGCAGGGGGCTGGGCAATGGCAGGATCAACAACATGATGATAGCGATGATGCCAAGGGCCATCGCAATATCGCCTTGCCGCAATCGGTCCAGGATCATTCCGGAACTGAATCCGTTTGCGCTCACATTTTGCTGTGCGTCACTCATGCGTACATAAACTCTGAAATTTTATAAAACAATGTGACCCTAGAAACTGGCGTTTCGAACTTCACCGGGGACAGGGACAAGAACGCCCCCTTCAGTATAGAGCTTCAGTTTGTTTCTGAGGGTTCGAATGGAAATACCGAGGATATTGGCAGCATGTGTGCGGTTGCCTAAGCAATGATCAAGGGTTTGAAGAATGAGGTCGCGTTCAACCTCAGCCACGGTTTTGCCCACGAGATTGCGTGAGACGGTTTCGGCCGTGGCGGCAGCTTGTGCGGCCGGACCTTGAGTGAGGTCGGTTAGCGTTCCGTCCACAGGGGAGCCGTCGGGCAATCGCATCGCGCTTTCTTCGATAGCGGATCCGCTGGCCAGTAGTGTGGCGCGGTGCATGGTGTTTTCCAGCTCTCGCACATTGCCTCTCCAGTGATGTCCCACAATCTTCTTTTTTGCCTGCTCAGAAAGCGGCAGCGGTGTCAGATCATTGGCTTTGGAATGCTTGGAAATAAAATGCTCGGCAAGTTTAAGGATGTCAGTCGGGCGATCCCGCAGGGCGGGGATTTTTAGATTCACCACATTCAGGCGATAAAGGAGGTCTTCACGAAATGTTCCCTCGCTCACAGCCTGATATAAATCCCGGTTGGATGTCGCGATGATACGGATATTGACTTTGATGGGTTTTGTGCCGCCCACCCGGTCGATCACGCGTTCCTGAAGGGCACGCAGCAATTTGGCTTGCAAGCGAATATCCATTTCGCTAATTTCATCCAGCAGGAGCGTGCCGCTATCGGCTTCCTCGAATTTTCCAATACGTCGGGCAATCGCGCCGGTGAAGGCACCCTTTTCATGGCCAAACAGTTCTGATTCCAGGAGGTTTTCAGGGATGGCAGCACAGTTAACGGAAATGAACGGTTTGTCAGTCCTGGAAGATTTTCCGTGAACGTAATTCGCCATCACCTCCTTGCCGGTTCCAGATTCACCGGTGATCAGAATGCTGGCGTCGCTGGAAGCTATTTGATCGGCGAAATCGATCACGGATTTCATCGCCGGGTCGGCATAAATCAGGTTGTGATTTTCATCGGCGACGGCTTCCAGGACTGCCGCTATGAGGTCGGCATCAGGTGGCAAGGGGATATATTCCTTGGCGCCTGCCTGAATGGCGCTCACAGCAGCCCGAGCGTCAGTGCCGATACCGCAGGCAACAAGCGGGATGCAGATGCGCTCCCGCTGTAAATCAGAAATCAGCGTTCGAATATCCTGAGCGACATCCACCATCAGAAGGTCAGCGCCCTGGCCAGCGCGTAGGGCGGCCAATGCCAAGTCAGGCGTTTCTACGTGGGCTACTTTAGCACCTCGCTCCATCGCCATTTTTGTCGCAGTGCTGAGCTGTCCACTTAATGTGCCGACAATCAATAAACGCATAATCAATATTCCTTTTAATCAGGGGCTCAGTCAGCTTGAATAATTTCCGTCATGGTGATGCCCAATTGTTCTTCGATAAGGACAACTTCGCCCCGTGCGACGAGGCGGTCATTGACAAAAATGTCAATAGCCTCCCCCACTTTTCGATCAAGCTCGATGACCGTGCCTTTGCCGAGCTTCAGTAGCGTACTGACATCCATCTGAGCTTTGCCGAGGACGGCTGATATATTGACGGGTACGTCATAAACCGCTTCTAGTTCACTGGCTGCGTGGACTTCACGCTCGGAAACAGGGGCATCGTCTGTCGTAGCAGGCAAAGTTGCCTCAGGGGCCGGCGCTGAAAAGTCATCTTCATTCGTAAAATCGGGTAGGTCCACAGTGCTTTCGAGTTCGGTCTGTTCTGTGTCTTCAGCCATAATGGCGTCTCCTGCTGCCTTCGGTATGCGGGCATTTTTGTCCGCGCTTTAAGTCGAGGGAAATTCCTCAGATGCTGTTCCAGTTTCCGGGAGATCAAATAAGTCACCTTGTTCAGGTGTGGGGTTTTCAGAAGCCAGGCGACTGCGTACAAGATCTTCAATGGCTTGACCAAGATCTTCCGGGGTTTTTTCTACACCGCCCTCGGACCATTCAATCTTACATTGGGCGCCACTCATGCTGGTGCTACCCACGACATGGATTTTTCCGGTAAAAGATTGGTTCTGAGCCAATTGCATCAGATGTGGTTCAACAGCGTCTTTGATGTCGGTTGCTATCGTGATGACGATTCGAGGTTCATGAGGCAGTTTTGTGAGACACTCTTGAACCAGGGCTTCAATTTCTTGCTCAGGATGAACCTCCAATGCTTGTTGAGCAATTTTACGAGCGGTCAATAGCGCCAAATCAAACGCCTGAGATTTAAATTGATGTTCGGCTGAGGCAATCCTCTCAAACAACGTATTCAAAGAGAGCGCGGACTCACTGAGTGCTTGAGCGCATGTTTCAGCGGCTTTGGCCTCAACACTCGTCCTGCCATCCGCATAGGCCTGGTTGCGAATCACCTCCACTTCCGAGACGCTGAATCGTGTCTTCGGGCGCGCGGATGAGGGTTGTGGGCTCTCACCTTCCCCAAAAACCGTATCAAAATGAAATTTTTCTGCCTGTTGCATATTCACCTGCTAATAGATCAGTTCATCTTCGCCTTTGTTGTCGGCGAGCATAATTTCACCTTTGGCCGCTAAATCCTTGGCCGCATTGACCATGGCTGTTTGTGCTTCATCCACATCTTTCAGGCGGACCGGACCCATATTCTCCATGTCTTCACGTAAGATTTTTGCCGCGCGTTCGGACATGTTGGAAAAGAAGAGATCTCTAATTGTGTCAGAAGCTCCTTTGAGGGCGAGCCCCAATTTGTCTTTCTCCACAACCCGCAACAAAGTCTGAATTCCGCCAGGATCAAGCTTGCTCAAATCTTCAAAGACAAACATCAGCGCTTTGATGCGTTCGGCAGCCTCCCGGTTGTGTTCTCCGAGAGAGGTAAGAAACCTGTTTTCAGTCTGGCGATCAAAATTGTTGAATATCTCCGCCATCATCTCATGTGCGTCGCGTTTGTTGGTGCGCGCCAGATTAGACATGAATTCGGTTCGGAGTGTTTTTTCAATGTTGTCCAGAATGTCTTTCTGGACAGGTTCCATCCGCAACATGCGCATAATGCATTCCAACCCGAAATCTTCCGGTAAAGCACCCATAACGCGTGAAGCATGTTCAGGTTTGATTTTTGACAGAACAACAGCCACGGTTTGCGGGTATTCGTTTTTCAGATAATTGGCGAGCACTGATTCATTGACGTTGGCAAGCTTGTCCCACATGGTGCGCCCGGCTGGTCCCCGGATCTCCTCCATGACAGTACCGACTTTGTCTGTGTCGAGAAGTTGGCTAAGTAGTCTCTCCGTCGCCTCATAAGATCCCATAATGGATCCAGTCGAAGACATCTGGGAAACGAATTCGACCATGAGCTTGTCAACCAGGGAAGAATTAACGTTCCCTAGATTGGACATCACTTGTGAGACTTCCTTGACTTCCTCTTCATCAAGCAAAGTCCACAATTGGGCACCATGTTCATCCCCTAAAGACAGAAGAAGAATGGCCGCCTTCTCGGCGCCAGTTAAATGGCGCGGATCATCAATAACTTTTAGTGCTTTACCTCCCGCCATTTTCTTTTCCTATGCCTGGTGGAGCCAATTGCGCAAAATGGCGACAGTTTCTTCAGGATGCGCGCTGACCAGTTCCCCGACCTTTTTGACTGATGTATCTTTTACGGCGCCGCCAATCTGCGACACATCAAGGTTTGACAGGGGACCATGATTCACTGGAGGCGGCAGGGCAGCTGTCTCACCGTTTGGCGCCGCCGTGCCTCCTTGCAGGGCGGCTAGCTGTGCAGGGTCACCTCCGCCTGCTAGCGCCAGAGCGTGGGTGGCGGACAGATTGGGTGAATTCCCTACTCGTGTCAGCATGGTGCGGAAAACCAGGAGCAGGATGACCGCAACAATAATGAGCGCCATAATTTCACCAATGCGCATATAGTCGTCACTGGTGAGACCCAGCAAAGGTTCTTCTTGTTCGACCACCTCATCGGGCGGTGCTTGCGCGAAGCGAAGGTTGAGAACCTCGAGAGTATCGCCGCGCTCTTCGTTATAACCGATGGTGGAGCGTACGAGAGAGGTGATCCTGTCCATTTCTTCCTGGGTGCGCGGTTCATAGGTAAGCGATCCACCGGCCGCCTCCGCGTAACTCCCATCAATGGCGACCGCGACCGAAAGATGTTTCACCTGACCAGCTTCTTGCGTTTCTGTTTTTGTCGTTCGAGAAATTTCAAAGTTGATGGTTTCTTCAGTACGGTTGCTATTGGAGGATGACTTCGTTCCGTCAGCACCACGCGTGGCATCGGTCTCAGGCAGATTGTTGGACACAGAAACGCCTTCAGATTGATCTTTTTCCGTATCGTTTGCCGATTCTTCTATGGTCTGCGTGGAGCGGGCCACTTGGCTTTCCGGATCATAGGTTTCCGATTGCAGGACAACACGATTGAAATCGATCTCGGCATTGACTTGTACGCGCACTTTATCCGGTCCGACGATGCGTGAAACAATATCTTCAACCTGCCGCTGCAGATGTTTTTGGAATGAGGCTGTCCGCTCTTCCAGTGAAGCTGCAAAGGCGGCTTCCGTATTGTCACCTGTGGCGCTGGCAAGAAGATTTCCCTGCTGGTCGACAATGGAGATATGGCCAGGGGTGAGAGATGGAACCGCTGAAGCGACAAGATTCTGTATGGCCTGAATTTGAGAGGCGTTCATCTGACCGGTGCGCCCTGAAATCATGATAGAGGCGGTCGGATCACTTTTGTCTTTGCCAAACAAGGAGCGTTCAGGCAGGACCAGGTGAACACGAGCGCTGTTGATAGTTTTTAATGACGCGATGGTTCGGGAAAGCTCTCCTTCCAGAGCGCGCAATCGGTTTATATTCTGGACGAAACTCGTCGTGCCGAGCATGTCGATATTGTCGAAGATTTCATAGCCGACCGACCCTCCGCTGGGCAGACCTTCACCCGCGAGATCCATGCGCAACCGCAAGGTTTGATCTTTGGGCGCAAAGATCATGGTGCCGTTACCCTTAACCTCATAAGGGATTCCGGTTTGATCCAGGCGTTGCATAATGCGTCCCGCGTCATCGAAATCGAGACCGGAATACAGAAGTGACATTGGCGGTTGCGCAAGCCGGAAAATAATCAGCATGAGGCCGACCAGAACCGCTGCAGTGACGCCAATAATCGTGCCTAGTTTGGCAAATCCAAGGCTATTGATGAAGTCTTTCAACCTTTAACACCCCAAAACAAAGTACTAACGCAACAGTAGCCCGGATTTTCCGGTTTTGACGCACCTTGGCTTCCTATTAAGCGAAACTGTAGATAGGAAAAAATTACCTGGCTTCGGTACGGCGGTTTGTTTACCTGGGCAGATTTTGCCCATCTTGAGGTGTAGAAACTCCTAACAAATTGAAAAAAACTTTTCTCTTAGTTTAACTGACAAGGTGGAGCCCAAAAAAAAGCCGTCAGATTTCTCTGCCGGCTTCTTCAAGCTGTCACTGAGATCTAAGGTATTAAGAATCTGAAACCCGATATTGCTGAATACGCGTTGTCCGCAGGCCTGGAAGGCCATACCGGTCAATGGCATCTTGCCAAGTTGAAAACTCTTCCACAGTGAGCTGATATTTCTCACAGGCGTCTTCCAGCGTCAGCAGGCCACCGCGCACGGCCGCCACGACTTCCGCCTTGCGCCGGATAACCCATCGCTTTGTATTGCTTGGGGGTAAATCCCCTAGAGTCAAGGCAGCCCCGTCTGGGCCGACCACATAGTTCACCTTGACTGCGTGTTGCTCCACCATTTATTTGCCAACTCCTCACTCATTACTAAGGCTGACTGTAGCGCAAGGCCTTTAAAAAAATGTTGAAGCGTAAGGTTAATCTGTAGATAAAAACGATATTCTCATCTGTCCAAGAATGGGGCACCCAAGTTTTGCTCAGGCGCCCCGTCTCAGATTATCGTTTAATCCGGATCAGTTCATCCAGCATCTCGTCGGCTGTCGTGATGATCTTGGTCGAAGCCGAATAGGCCCGCTGCGTTCTGATCAAGCCGGTGAATTCCTCGCCCAGATCAACGCTTGAGGCTTCCAGGGCTCCAGCAGCAATCAGACCTGCGCCAGCCGTTCCCGGTTTTTTGAGGTTGAAGGCCCCGGATTCATTGGTAACGACATAGGCATTACCCTGTTCTGAAGAGAGCCCGTTGGGATTGACGAAAGTCGCCACGGGCAATTGGTAGATTTGCCGTTGAATCCCATTGTCAAAAAGAGCAACGACAAACCCCTGGTCATCAACCCTGACGCCGGTTAAATTCCCGAACACCGCTCCGTTCACTTGCGTAGAAATCAGAGTGGACGGGCTGTCGAATTGTGTGAAGCCGCCTGCGGCGCCGGGTTGACCCAGATCCAAAGTCATGGCTTGAGCGTCAATCCCAAGGGCTGTTCCCCAGGCGAATTGCCCCGCGCCCGGTGCAGTGCCGGAGGCAAGGAAACTCAAATTTGTTGGGAGTGTGGTGGCCGCGGGATTGATGAGGCCATCGGCGGTGAAGGCAAGGGTGCCTGTGGCGATTTGCCCGTCGACGAAAGGCGCACCGGCGACGACGTCAGTGGCGGGCGTGACATGTAATTCGGCATGCCATTCGTTGGGTGTTGCGCTTTTTAGCAGAGATATGGATACGGTGCGGAAACCGCCTTTGCTGTCAAATACCTGGAACGAACGCTGGAAATCAGGTGCGACGGCGCCTGAGGCCATATTGGTTGCTGACGCGCCGGGCACATAGGTGGCCTCGGACGCAGAGATGGGTTGACTCGAGAGTAAGTTGGCGTTCAGCGTGACGAGGTTGGTGGATTGCGCCGTGCCGCCCAATTGGTTGATATTGACTGATTCCAGCGCGGTCAAATCACTGGGGTTGGCCGTTACGGTGCCATTGGCGGCCACGGGCCATCCTTGAAGGTAATATCCAGCCGAGTTTTGCAAAAATCCTGATTGGTCCGTGGTAAAAGAACCGGCGCGGGTAAACAGGAAGCGTCCCGTGGAGCCGTTATTGACTGAATTGGGGGATACGGTGAAAAAACCATTTCCGGAAATACCCAGATCGGTTGAGGATGTAGTGTTTTGCAGCAAACCCTGTTCGTCGATCAGAGCGCGTGCAAAAGCGCGCACACCGCCAGCTGAGAAGGCGCCCGATGACTGAGTTTTGGTGACTAACGTCGAAAAGTCAGCAACATTCTTTTTGTAGCCGATCGTATTCACGTTGGCGATGTTGTCTGAGATGATGGCGAGAGCTGTACCGTTCGAGGAAAGTCCGGCCACGCCAGCTAGCATTGCACTGTTGATACTCATTTCTGTCTCCTTAAGAGCGCCTGAATTACTGAATTTGCGCAGTTGATTTTTGATTTTGTTGGAGAACTAGTTTCTCTAAGCTCTGCTGTCGCGTTCTTGCGTGGGCGTCATGCCCTTTTGTGATTTCGTGTCCTTCATTCAGAGTGACGGATTTTCTTCAATGGTTAAAATATCGGATAGTCTGTAATTGGCGAGGCCCATTTTTAGAAATGGTTCCAGTCCTACGATGTCGACGCCGGTTATGGCGCCGGTTACGAATGTGTCTGCAAAAACATTGTTTCCGTCCGTATCAGTGGCGCTGACCTGAACGGTGTAAAGCCCATCGGGTAGAGAATTACCCGCATTGTCTGTTCCGTCCCAAATGAAATCATGTTCGCCAGGTGCTGTCTGCCCCGCCTGGCTGTAAACCACTTTACCACTGTCATCTGAAACCACGATGGTGGTTTCAGCGGCTTGAGATTCCAGGTTATACTGCCACTGAGCCCGACCGGATGCGAGGGCTGTAGCGTTGCCCTTGAAGGTAACTGTTTTGCCGATGTAGTTGACGGCATTTCCTGTGCTTGCTGCCTGAGTGAGGATGAGCAGAGCTTCCAGATTGTCGTTAGTGTTGATTGATTGTTCAACGGCTGTGAATTGGACAAGCTGAGAAGTGAACTCACCGCTGTCTAGAGGGTCCAGAGGATCCTGGTTTTGAAGCTGCGTTGTCAGCAATGTCAGAAAAGTTTCAAAATTCTCAGTGAGCCCTACTTTTGATTGTTGAGCCTGGCTTAACGCTGTGTTTTGTGCTGGGTTGACTTCCATATCTGGGTCCGCTTTTCCTCTAGGGTCAGGTCTTTAATTGAGAACTTCATCTATACTTGAATATTAATTCCGGCCGTGGATGAGGTTTTGAAACCATATGTTTCCATCATCACGGGTGTTGTGGTCACTTCCAGTCGATCTGTAGTTTCGGATTGGACTTCTTGCCCGAGAGTTCCATTGAGTGCATGGTTTTTCTTGCTGAATGAGGGATGACCGCTTTCATCGTGCAAGGAAAACTGAAGAGAGTCGGAATCCACATCCAGACCCGCCTCATCAAGGGATTGAGAAAGAAGTTTTGCGTCCCGTTGCAACAAGTCGAGCGTATCGCTTCTCTCGGCGCTCAATATGGCCTGTACCCGCCCATCATGGGTCATTTCCATGCGCACATGGATACGCCCCATTTCCGGCGGATCAATTCGAATTTCAAAACGGTTGGCGCCAGATTTAAAATTCTTGGACATCTGCACGGCGATGTTTTTGACGGGTAGACTGGCCGCGCCCGCAGTTCCGTTTAAACGTATGGTCTGTGCCTGATCAAGCGAAAGAGGGCGCTCCCCTGGCGCGGGGACGCCGAGAGTTAGCGAAGAACCCGGCTGGATCTCTATATGTGCCTGTTGCTCGGGGGGTGTGCCCAGGAGATGGGATTGCGCGGGAAGGCGCGCGCGGGTGGACATGTTCTGGGTGTTCAAGGTGTCCGTCTGCGCCGTCTGCGCCGTCTGTAGATTGGGTTTGTCAGAAACCTGCGCTGTTGTCTGATGCGTTTGGGCATTACCCTTCTGATTTTCTGCCTGAACTGCCTTTCCAGCGAAAGCATTTTCACTCTTGGCAAGTGAAGCACGGTTGACGGGATCTATTTCAGATGCGTCGTCAACAGGCGTCACTATTTGTTTTGGCTGATGTGGAGCTGGTTTGCCGGTTTGTATTGACGTGCTTTGAGTTTGAGGCGTGCCATTCAAATCAATAGGTATTGCGCCGTCAACCGGGATCGGGGTGATTTCGGTCTTGGCTACCACCCCGTCCGGTTTTGCGTTTTCAACGCTAAGTGAAAGTGCCTGCTGGGCCGTTGGTAAGGGGGTGATATTCTGGACGGCTGGTTTGGCGTCGGTGTTGTGTGAAGCGCCTTGCGAAATCGTATCGGGTGAAACATTGACGAGGAGAGCAGGGCCCGAAATTTCAGCGGGAATCGTGTTTTGTATGGCGGTCGTGGGTTTTTTTGTCAAAGCTGTGTACGCAGAATCAAGCGTTATCGTATCGGGTGAAACTTTGACGGGGAGAGCAGGGCCCGAAATTTCAGCGGGAATCGTGTTTTGTATGGCGGTCGTGGGTTTTTTTGTCAAAGCTGTGTGCGCAGAATCAAGCGTTTGTTGATTGCTTTCTTGAAGAAGAGCGCGAGTGTCTGATGGGATCTGTTCAGAATGTGTCGGCGTCACTTGTGAGGGGACGATAGCTGGCGTCTGTGCGGTGTCAGCGGTTCGAATGTCTGGAGCATCCGTGAGTTGTGCACTGGGTTCACCCTGGGGCTGTGTGGGCAGAGCCGCATTGAGAGGCGTTTTGAGGTTCTGCCCGCTACTCTGCGTGTCTTGAGATGTATTGGGATGCTCGAGTACTGGTGCGCTGGTGGGCGCAAGAGTGGCTTCTCCGATGATCTGAGTGGCCACAGACGTCTCTTCAAGGCCTGTGATAAGTGTGGGAATGATTTCAACAGCTGACAGCGGTGTCTTGGTCTGAGGGGCAACGGTAACGGCACCCTCAGAAGATAGAGTGGCGGTCACATGTTCTGGTTTTTCTTGTTGAGATCGAGGCTGTATCGTTTGGTCTGGGCGAATTGGTGTTGCGTCTTCCGGGTTGGTTTTGATATCAGATTCTTTTTGATTTGATCTGGGTTGAACAGATTCGTCCCGATCAGAATCATAGCCCTCATCCTGCCTGCGGCTCGCAATTCTTGTGTCATGAGGTTCTGAGGTTTCATGCGTCGTTTGATCCTGGTGCAAGCGATCGGCAAAACGATCCGCAGGCTCTTGGGCAGTCCGGCCGGACTTGGGTGCCTGCGTTCCGGTGATTTCGGAACGTGGTGTGACTATCAGATCGAGAGGTGTGGTCATTCTTAGCTGTTGTCTCAAACGGGCTGTTGCTGGCTCATGCCAAAGGTCCCCCCTTTTATAGCAAAGCTTGGGCCAAGAAATGCTCTCCCATCATTGGCGGGAATCCAATGGTTTTTAGGTTTTATCATGTTGTTTATGGCTGTTGATTTTTCCCTACGGCAAGTCTTGCCGGGCAGAAGTGTGGTGCACGCATCATTTTTTTGATGGCAATAGAAGAAGATCAGCAAACGGAAAGAAAAGTTGAAAAATGATTCCAGAAAAACCATGCCCTAACGAAGGCCGGAGTGAATACCGGTTTCCTGATGCTTGTTTAAGAATTCTATTTGGCATCCACATTGCACCTCATCATGGCACGCGTTGAATGCGCAAAGATATATCGACGTTAAGAGACATATGGGTGAATTGTATGAATGTAAGTAATTGCAAAAGGGTGAGAGCATATTGTGCTCTCATGTTTACTCATATACGAGGTGCGGCTCCTGGGAAAAAAGTTCCTGGTGCCGGGAGAAACCTGCCGCGAAACGGCAATAATAGTCCTAGAGCGCTCTGGCTCCAGGGGTGCCTCGCGCCACATAAAATTTCGGCGCTTCCCAAAGGTGGTTTGAAATGACAATAGGAGCCATTTTGAACAATGCGTTTTCCGCGCTACAATTGAATCAGGAAGCCCTGCGCGTCACATCAAATAATGTGGCGAATGTCAACACGCCGGGCTATGCACGCCGGGTGGTCGAACAGGAAGCGGCAACCGTTCAGGGCATCTCCAATGGTGTGGCTATTTCCCAGATCAGGCGCATCGTCGATGGGTTTTTTGTGCGCGAAGCCTTGAGCGCCCGTTCAGCCACCGCTCAGTATGACGCACAATTGTCTATTCATGATCGCTTGCAGTCGATATTCGGGACCCCTGATCAGAATACGTCCCTGCCGGGCCAAATAGATCGCGCTCTGGCCTCTCTGGCTGACTTGTCTACCGATGTCACCTCCGCTGTCCAGCGAACGAGCGCTATTTCCGATTTGGAATTGATGACGGGTGCTTTCGCCTCTCTTGCAGACCAGGTCCAGGGTATTCGTACTGATATTGACCGCAAAATTTCCACCAATGTCACAACGTTGAACAGCCTGTTTGAGCAGGTGCAAAACCTAAATATCACAATTGAACGTGAGCTGGTGTTGGGGGGAAATGTCGCCGCTCTTCAGGATCAAAGAGATACGATCGTGGGAGAAATTGCATCGATGATCGATGTAAAAACCTCGCCTCAACCGACCGGGGCTCTTTATCTGTCCACACAAGATGGATTTTCTCTGGTGGGCGCCCTCAGGGTTGAATTGAGTTACGCCACGCAAAATACCATGTCCACTAATACGATATCACAGCCTATTGTCGCTTCCACGATCAATCCGTCCACCGGGGCGCTCATTCCCCCTGTCCTGTCACTCGATGCCCATGTAACCGGCGGGGAATTGCGCGGGCTCTTGAATATGCGCGATGGCACCCTTCCTGAATTGGCGTCTGAAATCGGACAACTGGCAGGCGCGGTCGCGGATCGGCTCAACGCTGTCCATAATGACAATGCCGCGGTGCCCGCCCCCATGACCTTAATGGGGCGCAATACCGGACTGGTTGCGGCGGACAGTCATAACTTTACCGGTCAGACGACAGTAGCTGTAACCGCTGCAGACGGCACGTTGGTCTCTCAGATCGCGTTTGATTTTACCGCTGGAACCTATGCGGTCGATGGCGGCGCACCAATTGCCATTGGTGGCACCACGGTCGGTGATATCGTTGCGGCAATGAATGCAGGTTTGGGCGCCAACGGCAGCGCCAGTCTGACGGGCGGCATTTTGACGGTGCAGGCGGCGGCGGGAAGCAATGGAATCTCCTTTCTCCAGGATAGCGCCAATCCGAGTTCACGTGCGGGCCGGGGGTTTAGTCACTTTTTCGGTTTGAATGATCTGATTGAAGCGCAGCGGCCGAGTACGTTTGAAACCGGGGTCAGCGGTACTGACGCCCATGGTTTCACACCCGGTCAAACGATTGATTTTGTCGTCCGCCATCCTGATGGACGTGAGGCGATACAACATACATATACTGTCGCTGGGGCGACTTTTAATAACATCATTGCGGACCTCAATAATCCGGTCACCGGCTTGGGGGCTTTCATGTCATTCAGCCTAGGCGCCAATGGAGAAGTAACAGCGACACCCCAATCTGGGTATAATGGTTTTCAACTCCAGGCCGCTGCAGATGGATCGGTGCGCAGCGGTTCGGGTGTTGCTTTTACTGAAATGTTTGGGCTGGGGACGCGCTATCAAATGGAGCAGGCGCGCGGCATGGCTGTGGTCAGCCGCATCTCGGGCAATCCCGGTCAACTGTCTCTGGCTAAACTCGATATGAGTATTGGTACGCCGGGCTCTCTGGTGCTCAGTCCTGGAGACAATCGCGGGGCGCTTGATCTTGATTTGGTGCGTAGCACGGCGGTGAGTTTTGCGCCGTCAGGCCATTTAGGCGCCGCCAGTGCGTCTGTGGAAGAATATGCCGCGTTGATATTGGCCGATATGGGTACGCAAGCGGCGCAGATGGATTCTTTAAGCGCTGACAGTCTTGCCCTCAGTGACGAAGTTGAGTTCCGCAAGCAAGAAGTTCAGGGCGTCAATATGGATGAGGAGCTTGCCAATATGATGGTTTTTCAACAATCCTATAATGCTGCAGCCAGAATGATAACGGCGGCGCGCGAGATCTATGATACGCTTTTAAGGATGGTGTAACGTACACTGAGTAATATTTTAGGAACCGGGATATGACACGAGTAACAGATTTCGCCCGAAGCCAGGCTCTTCTGGCACAGCTTCAGGCTTTGAAACAATCATCCTTTCAGACTGAACGCCAAGTGG
>JAJFIO010000130.1 GCA_021774915.1 Alphaproteobacteria bacterium | reverse complement strand
GCGATCAAAGAGACGGTCATAGTGGCTCAAACTGCGGACAATTTAACAATCGACTTTACAGACGTTTTCCAGGGAAACACGACGACGCGCCAAGTTAGTTATGATCTGTCAGGTGAGCCTGTCGTCAACTATGCCGCGATGGGAGACCAAAACGAAACGGTGTCCCATTGGCTTGACAACGCGCTTGTAACCACATGGACGAGTGAGGGCGCCGTAGCCGGGACAAAAGTCGTTCGAACTGAAACACGCACTCTTTCCAGTGACGGGCAAACAATGGCCGTCGAAACGGTTCGTGGCGACCGCCCTTCTAGAGTGATGGTTTACGATAGAACCCAATGAAAACAGGTAACTTCGTTATCGCATTTGCGCTCACGGCACTGGTTGCTGCGGGAGGCTACTGGGGTTGGAACCGACTGGGCGTCGACAGTCAATTAGAAGCCGGCACGACCTTTGTCACGCCGGAGAGGCGCACTGTGTCTTCCTCTGTGCTTGCGACTGGCGCTATTCGACTTCGAGTTGGGGCAGAAGTGCGCGTGGGTTCCCAGATGTCGGGCATTGTAGAGGAATTGAATGTAACTGTTGGGTCTAAGATAAAAAAAGGCGAAGTTATCGCCAAAATCGATTCGCGGGCACTTGAGGCCCGTCGTGATCAGGCCTTGGCGCAGGTGGCTGTTGTCGAGCAAGAAGTGCGCCGCGTCGAAGTGCAGTTAGAGCGGGCCCAGAAGCTTGATGTTGATCGGTTCGTGACTCGCAATCGAATCGAGGATCTGAGTCTAGAACTTGTGGAGATGCAAGCGCGGCTGGAAAAAGCGCGACGGGATGTGGGCGTAGTGAAAACAGATCTCGAATATGCGCGGATACTTGCACCGATCTCAGGAACCATAGCATCGGTGACTACTCAAGAGGGTGAAACGGTTGCTGCATCTTTCGCTACGCCTACCTTCGTGACGATCATTGACGATGATGCCTTGGAACTTGTCGCTTTGGTTGATGAGACTGACATAGGAGACGTAGCTGACCGTAATTCGGTATTTTTTACCGTGGAAGCTTATCCGTCTCAGGAATTTGAGGGGTATGTAAAGCAAATTGCGCCGAAAGGTACGTTGATATCCGGTGTCGTTAATTTTGAGGTGATGATCTCCATCGAGTCACCCCTCGACGTCCTCAAACCAGATATGACGGCGAATGTTTCTATTCAAATTGCCGAACGAGATACCCTGGTCGTGCCTAGTTCGGCCATTCACCGAGACGGCTTCGAGAGTTACGTTTACATTGAGCAAGATGGCGCATTATTCAAGCGAACGGTGACCGTCGGCACTCGCGATAGTTTTGGTACGGAGATTCGGCAAGGGGTTGGACCCAATGACCGTATCGCGATACTTCCAACCGGCGCTAATGGGGCGGTGGGTCTTGATTCTTAGGCAAATTAAATGATTGAAGTTAAAAACATAGAAAAAACATATAGGCGAGGTGATGGCACACCGGTTGCCGCCCTAAAGGACGTTTCGTTTAAGATTGAACAGGGTGAATTCGTAACAATACGTGGCGCATCCGGGTCCGGAAAGTCGTCATTACTTAATATCCTTGGCTGCTTAGATACACCAACTTCTGGGTCCTACTTACTGGAAGGCGAAGACGTCTCGCATTATACAGATACACAGCGGTCTCATCTTCGGAGCCGGCGGATCGGTTTTGTTTTTCAGTCGTTCAATCTGCTGCCGCGCACCACAGCCCGTGAGAATGTCGAGCTGCCTGCGCTATATACCGGGCGGCCTGTTGATCGGGACAAGGTGCTTTTTCTTCTTGATCGCGTTGGTCTGGGTGCGCGCAGTCAGCACTTTACAACCGAACTGTCGGGAGGCGAGCAACAGCGGGTCGCTATAGCAAGGGCCTTAATGAACGACCCATCTCTGTTATTGGCCGATGAGCCCACAGGAAACCTTGATTCCACGGCGGGTCAATCAATCATGGAGTTGTTAACAGAACTACATAAAGAGGGACTGACTATTGTTCTCGTTACGCATGACGAGGAGACGGCTTCGTACGCGGAACGACTATTGTTTATTCGCGACGGTGTGATAGCGACGGATCGTTCACAACCTGGCAAAACTTCCACTACCAGTAATCATTCGGAGAGACAATCGTGAAGGTGTTTCTGATTTTTCTCATGGCTTTGCGAAGTCTCGCGCGTAATCCGTTGCGTAGTTTTTTTATGATGCTTGGGGTTACTATCGGTATTGCATCACTCACTGCTTTGGCGTCGGTTGGAGAGGCAACCAAGCAGGAAACAATGCAACGCTTTAAACGCATGGTTGGGAACTACAATATCGTCAATATCGTGCCTGGCGCAGCCCGCACGCGCGGTATGCCGTCTTTAACAACAGTCGAACCGAGTTTAACATTTGAGGATGCCAAGGCTTTAGCGCGGGACGCCAGTAGTGTTGCACAGGTGGCAGAAGCCCAGAATGCCTTTGATATAGATGTGAAGTACCGCAACAAAACGACGGCGGCGGCAATTTATGGCATCTCATCCAATTGGCTGGAGATGCATAGCTATTTCATCGAAACAGGCGACGTTATTTTGGACGACGATGTTAACTCGCTAGCGCGCATTGCCGTTATTGGGCCCGATGTGCAGGCCGCGCTCTTTGCTAATGAGGATCCAATCGGCAAACAGCTAAGGATTGCCAATGTGCCCTTTCAAATTAAGGGTGTGCTTGTTTCGCGAGGCGCCGGGCCGGGCGGCAGCAGCATGGACAGTATTGTTTTTATTCCAGTAACAACAGCATCAAAACGACTTTTTAATCGTAATTATTTGACGACCATCACGTTGCAGCTGAAAGATCCGGATAACCCGCAAACTGGGATAAAGGAAATTAGCTCGATCCTTCGTGGACGACACAAAATTGTACCTCCCATAGAAGACGATTTCACGGTGAGCAGTCCAAGGGCGACCGCAGAGCAAGTATCTGATGTTCGCTCCACGCTGGGCACGATACTCTTCGGTGTTGCTGCGATAGCAACAATTATTGGCGGGGCCGTCATCATGAGCTTGATGCTGATCGCTGTCTCGGAACGGCGGGGTGAGATAGGCATTCGCAGAGCGCTCGGGGCTACGCGCAGCGATGTCATGATGCAGTTTCTGATTGAAGCCGCGACAATTTCTTTTATTGGTGGACTGGCCGGGGTCGCGCTTGGCATTGGAGGCGGCGCAATAGCTGCCTCCCAGCAACAATTACCGCCAGTCGTGATGTGGAGCGCTATCCTGGGCGCTATGTTATTGTCAGTTGTTCTTGGGCTCGTGTTTGGTTTGCAGCCGGCCTGGAAGGCTGCCAAAATCGATCCGATTGAGGCATTGCGTTCTTGACAGTCTGGAAGACCTATTTCTATTTGATGCAATCCAGTTTGAGGCAGTTGCGTCGGTACCGTTTGAGGTCTGCGCTCGTCATTTCGTGTGCGGCACTAGGCGTGGCAGGAGCAATTACAGCCGTCAATTACGCTTCTGCCGGTCGAAATGAAATACTGGATAAAATAGAACGCCTGGGCACAAACATCGTTGTTGTGTCGGCAAAGCAAAGCCGGGCTGTGGCTGGGCGAGAGCGCACAGGCTCAATTGTGACCACGCTTGTCGAAGCTGATTATTTGGCAGTGCGCCGTGAAATACTGGGGGATGTGCGGTCATCAGCGATGATATCTGCGCCGCTGCGTCTGAAAGCGGGCTTCTTGTCTAAGGTTTCGCCGGTTGTAGGTGTGGAGCCAGACTATTTTGCGATGAAATCGTGGGCTCTTAACGCAGGAGCGTTTTTCAGCCGCGAAGACGTTCGTCGGTCATCAAGAGTTGCGCTTTTGGGTCACAACGTTGCCGAAGATTTATACGATTCGACTAATGTGGTCGGGGCGCGGCTTTTTATAAACCGCGTTCCGTTTGAAGTTATTGGCGTGCTGGAAGAGCGTGGTCCGGGCCTTGATGCGACAAACGAAGATGGACGGGTTTATGTTCCGCTCACAGCTGCGATGCGTCGCTTGTTAAGCGTCGATTATTACGATTCAATCTTTTTTGAAATTCCCGAAATCAGTGATATGCGGCAAGCGGAAGGTGAGATTGCTGGGCTGCTGCGTGTTCGGCACCGTATATCAGCGTATCGTCCTGATGATTTTCAGGTTCAGAGTCAACGCGAGTTGATCGATACGCAGCTGGCAGCGGCTAATCGACTTGAGTTTCTCGTGAGTTGGATAGGTCTTAGCGCTCTGGTGGTGGCGGGCCTTGGTATTCTTGCCATTGCATGGATAGCTGTAAGAGAGCGTACGAAAGAAATCGGCACCAGACGCGCACTGGGTGCAACGAAATCGGATATATTTTTCCAATTTGTTTTTGAAGCGGTGGTATTAGCACTCATAGGCATAGGTGCAGGGCTAATTTTAGGCTGGTGGGCCACTCAGTTTACAGTTAAGCAGGCGCAGCTGGATTTTGTTTTTGATAATGAGAACGCCATAATCGCAGCTTCTATTGCCTTCTTTCTAAATATTATTTTCGCCGGCTGGCCTGCAATTCGGGCAGCGCGACTTGATCCTATAAAGGCGCTGCAGCATGAATAGAAAAGAATTTTTGAGATAAACAAATGAGCAAAGAAGAAATCTCCAATTATACACTTTGCCGATTAGTTCGGCATATTGCTCTATTCGTGTTCGGTTCACTGATTGTGATACTGGCGGCGCGTTGGTCACATTTAACGGGCGATGACAATATCATGAGTATGGGTGCGCGAGAGATGGTTGCGTTAAGTCTTGCTACTTCTTATGCCTCAATCCTTTTTCTATCTATTACCCTTTTAATTGGTCCGGCGCGTCAGTGGATGTCAATAAAACTACCGCTTTCCTCCTATCTGCGTCGTGATATCGGGATCTGGGCGGCAGTTTTTGCAATTGTACATACTGTTACGAGTATGCTTATTGAGCTTGGTCCCGTGAATGCTTTCGATTTTTTCTTTTACCGTGCTGGGGCCAGTGCAGTGATGCCGTTACGTTTAGATTTCTTCGGTATTGCAAATTATCTCGGGCTCATCGCCTGCTTGATATTCATTCTGTTGCTTGTCTTATCGAGCGACGTAGCCATTAGAATGCTAAAGCCATCACGTTGGAAGCGGCTACAACGTTGGATTTATGCCGGAGCGCTCATAACAGTGGCGCATGGGATTATGTATCAAATGATGGGTCAGAGATCCCTCAGCTTTGTGTTAATTTTCGCGGTCTTAACAATCGTAACAGTCGTCGGACAGATTTGGGGATTATTTCGAAGGCGATCCGAACAAAGATCTAACACCGGCACGACAACAGATGGCATTGTCAAAGAAAAGTGAACCGGCGTGAGAAGGCCGCGACGGGGCTTGGCCTCTGGCGACAAAAATCGCCGCAAATACATAACTATATGAATCTTTTTTATCTGATTCTCTAGTTTGAGATATGGCAAGCACCAGCTAAGAATTAGACAAAAATTGTTGATGGGGTAACTGGCGATGATCAGGGGTGGCGGAAAAAGCATGGTGGTTGATGCGCTCGTCATTGGCGCGGGGGCTGCCGGGTTGTTCTGCGCGGCGCAAGCCGCTCACCGAGGAAGACGCGTCGCGGTGATTGATCATGCGGCAAAACCGGCTGAAAAAGTTCGTATTTCTGGTGGTGGGCGATGCAATTTCACCAATATCCACACTGATCCGGCTAG
The DNA here is from genome assembly GCA_021774915.1 of Alphaproteobacteria bacterium. Taxonomy (GTDB): domain Bacteria; phylum Pseudomonadota; class Alphaproteobacteria; order SMXP01; family SMXP01; genus JAJFIM01. The sequence goes on along the minus strand of JAJFIO010000130.1, from coordinate 11,825 downwards.
GTTTATTTCAAACAACCCGCATTTTGCAAAATCGGCTCTGGCGCGTTATACGCCGACGGATTTTCTGAGCCTTCTGAAACGCTACGATATCACCTGGCATGAAAAGGCGCTTGGTCAACTCTTCTGCGACGGCCGGTCAATGCTCATCATTAAAATGCTCCTTGATGAACTTAACGCTTCCGGCGTTGACCTGCGGCTTGGAACGGAGGTGTCCGAAATTTCAAAATCGGGTGAAGAGTTTCGGGTGGAGACGTCGTCGGGGACCTTTTGCACGGCGTGCCTCGTGATCGCCACTGGTGGTCTATCAATTCCGAAAATGGGCGCCACGGGGTTTGCTTACGACGTGGCGCGTCAGTTCGGTCATGCCATTGTTCCCCCACGGGCGGGGCTCGTGCCGTTGGTTTTTTCTGGTAAGGATAAGGAGGACTTTGCCGCGCTTTCGGGGATATCGTGCCCAGTGCGCGTTGCGGTGGGCGGAGCGACGTTCGACGAGGCGATGCTCTTTACCCATCGTGGGCTTTCTGGACCGGCAATCTTGCAGGCATCCTCTTATTGGCGCGAAGGTGAGCCTGTGGAAATTGACCTTTTCGTGGGGGCGGACGGCGCGCAGGACCTCATTACGGCCAAAGCAAAGCGCCCTAGGCAAACGCTTATCCGCGCGCTAGAGGCGCGCCTCCCAAAGCGCTTCATTGCCTGTTTAACTGCGCGGAATTTAGTTCCGACACTGATGGGTGACTCTCGGTTGGCGGATCTCTCGCATGCAGCATTAGAGGCGATCGCCAGAACATTGTCTGATTGGCAAGTTTATCCCAGTGGCACGGAGGGCTGGCGCACGGCGGAAGTGACTGTGGGCGGTGTGGACACCCGTGAGCTGTCTTCAAAAACCATGGAGAGCAGACGCGTTCCGGGCCTTCATTTCATCGGCGAGTGCGTTGATGTGACGGGGTGGCTCGGGGGCTATAACTTCCAGTGGGCGTGGTCGAGCGCTTGGGTGGCGGCGCAAGAGATCTAAAAAATCATGCTTAAAGATGAGGTTTTGGGAGGGGCAAAACCTGCTCTGCCTGTCTCAAATAATCTCGGGCTGGATTTTCGGGCTTATCTACTCTAAGACCCTATCAGTCTGCCCGGCATAATTGTCATTTTATGGCCGATTTCCGTCTGTGGCCAATCGTGCTGTACCTGATGCCCTGGTGAAACGGCGCCGGGCGCAATGGTTTTGCTGCTGCGCCGAACGCCTCGCCCTGGTTTTGTGCTGTACCTTAGGGTGATTGTGCGCCGGGCTCAGAAACAGTTTTAGGTAAAACATATGTCTCTACGTAATATTGCTATTATTGCCCACGTCGACCATGGGAAAACCACATTGGTGGATGCTTTGTTCCAGCAAAACGGAACTTACCGTGAAAACCAACGGGTTGAGGACCGCGCCATGGACAGCGGTGACCTTGAAAAAGAACGTGGCATTACCATTCTGGCCAAATGTACGTCCATTGAATGGAAAGAACATCGTATCAATATCGTGGATACGCCGGGCCATGCGGACTTTGGCGGTGAAGTGGAACGAATCTTAAGCATGGTGGACGGCGTGATCCTTCTGGTGGACGCCGCCGAAGGCCCCATGCCACAGACAAAATTCGTCACCTCAAAGGCATTGGCTTTGGGTTTGAAGCCTATCGTCGTCGTCAACAAGGTTGATAAGCCGGACCGCCGCCCGGATGCCGTTCATGATGAAGTCTTTGATTTGTTTGTCAATCTTGATGCCAATGAAGATCAGTTGGACTTCCCAACCCTTTTTGCCTCAGGGCGGGATGGCTGGGCAGATTATGAACTGGATGGGCCCCGGAAAAGCCTTGATCCGCTTTTGCAGACGATCTTGGATTATTATGACAAACCGGTCGTCATGACCAAGGAAAATATCGACACACCCTTTTCCATGCTGGCCACCATGCTTGACCGGGACAACTTTGTGGGCCGTGTGCTTACAGGCCGTGTCCAGACCGGTAAGATCAAAGTCAATGACCCGATTAAAGTTTTGAACCAGGACGGCAAAGTGGTTGAAGCTGGCCGTGCGAGCAAATTAATGTCCTTCCGGGGGCTTGAGCGTGTTCCTGTTGATCAGGCTATTGCAGGTGAGATTATCTCCATTGCCGGGCTTTCGGTCGGCACTGTGGCGGATACGCTCTGTGCCCCGGAAGTGGAAGCGCCTTTAAAAGCCCAGCCCATTGATCCGCCGACCCTTTCCATGCGGTTTTCCGTGAATGACAGTCCTCTTGCAGGCCGTGAAGGGTCAAAAGTAACCACACGCATGATCCGCGATAGGCTGGAACTGGAATCCGAAGGTAATGTCGCGATCCGTGTCACCGAAAGTGAAAACAAGGACAGCTTTGAAGTAGCTGGCCGCGGAGAACTTCAGCTTGGTGTGCTGATTGAGACCATGCGCCGCGAAGGGTTTGAGCTTTCCATTTCCCGCCCTCAGGTGCTTTATAAAAAAGACCCGGAAACGGGGGGCAGGCTGGAGCCTTTCGAAGAAGTCGTGATTGATGTGGATGATGAGTATTCAGGGGTCGTGGTTGAAAAAATGAGCCTGCGTAAGGCTGAAATGACTGATATGCGGCCAAGCGGGGCGGGTAAGACCCGTATTACCTTCCGTGCTCCCTCACGCGGATTGATCGGCTATCATGGTGAATTTCTGACAGACACCAGGGGGACCGGCGTCATGAACCGGGTTTTCCACAGCTATGCCCCCTATAAAGGGCCCATAGCCGGACGCCGTGTTGGCGTGTTGATTTCTATGGGATTGGGTAAGGTCGTGGCCTTTGCTCTGTTTAATCTTGAGGACAGGGGTGTGATCATGGTCAGCCCGCAAGAAGAAGTGTATGAGGGTATGATTATTGGTGAACATAACCGTAATAATGATCTTGACGTGAATGTCCTGAAAGGCAAGCAACTCACCAATATCCGGGCCGCCGGCAAGGACGACGCCATTAAGTTGACCACGCCTAGAAAACTCACCCTGGAACAGGCCATCGCCTATATCAATGATGATGAACTGGTTGAAGTGACCCCGAAAAATATCCGGCTGCGCAAACGTTACCTCATCCCCCATGAGCGTAAAAAAGCCGCCAAAACAGTCACCATCACCGCATAGCCGGATTGAATGGAAGGCGGACGCATTGGCGCTTTTTGGTGAAGGGCGATATAGTGCCGTCTGTGATCACCATGAGCGAATCTGAGGGCAAAAGTCTTTGGACTGAATCTTTTTGATGCCCCAGTATGAAGAGTGTGAGCAGATGATCGAAGGCCCCTATTTGCTGTTTGTTGGCGGTGTGTCCCATGCCCTCTATGCCAAGACGGCAAATGGTATCAGGTATTGGCGGCCAGAAATGTGTAAAGGGCAATTGCGTTTTCCGGGATGTGCGGCTGATCTGGATTTGCCCGACATGTCGATCATACAAGCCGTGCAAGAAGGCGTGAAAACGATTGTGATCGGCGTGGCGCCTGCAGGGGGCGCTCTTCCTGACGCATGGATTGCCACACTGGTTGAAGCCTTGAGCCAAGGGTTGGATATCGCCAGTGGACTACATACGCGGCTGAATGAAATTTCTGAACTGCGGGAGGCGGCGAAAGAATATGGCCGCCGTATTTTTGACGTACGCTATCCGGCGCAAAGCTTTGCCGTTGGCTCCGGTGAAAAGCGTGTCGGAAAACGGCTTCTAACCGTTGGAACCGATTGCGCCGTGGGCAAGATGTATACGGCGCTTGCTCTGGAAAAAGAAATGCGGGCGCGGGGGTTTGATGCCGATTTTCAGGCGACCGGGCAAACCGGCATCCTGATTGCGGGGGGCGGCGTTTCAGTGGATGCGGTGGTTTCGGATTTTATTTCGGGTGCGGCGGAATGGCTGAGCCCTGTGAACGAGGCCGATCACTGGGATGTCATAGAGGGGCAAGGCTCGCTCTTTCATCCCTCTTATGCCGGTGTGTCTTTGGGGCTTTTGCATGGCGCGCAGCCTGACGCACTTGTCGTTTGTCACGAGGCGGGTCGGCAAAATATTGCAGGCGTTGCCGGCTACAAGCCGCCGGACATCCAGACGTGTATAGATCTTAATGTGAGTCTCGGGCGCTTGACTAATCCTGATATCAAATGTGTTGGCGTGGGGGTCAATACCGCATCTCTGGGCGATGAAGAAGCTATGCGTTATCTTGCAGGGCTTGAAAACACAATCGGCCTTGCCTGTGTTGATCCGGTGCGAACCGGGGTCGGAAGGATCGTTGATCATTTGGAAGAGGCGTCAGATCCATGCAGCTAAGGGTAACCCACGAGCAGCGCAAGCTCAGCCAGCCGTTTGTGATCGCGCGTGGATCGTATGATACGGCTCGGCTTATTGTTGTTGAACTTGAACAAGGGGGACTGATTGGCCGGGGGGAGGCGTCTCCGAACGCCCATTTTGGCCAATCGATTGAGGGCGCCCTGCGTCAGTTGGAAGATGTTCGCCACCGTGTTGAAAATGGGATTTCGAGAGAGGACTTGCTCGATCTGATGCCCGCCTGTTCGGCGCGCAACGCGCTTGATTGCGCGCTCTGGGATTTGCAGGCGAAATCCAGCGGCCGGACGGTTTGGGAACTTGCCGGGATCACCCGGCCAACAGAACCCCTTGCCGGGGACGTGACCATAGGCCTTGGGGCGCCCGAATGGATGGGGCGCGAAGCGGAGAGGTTTTCCTCTTTCGATCTGATTAAAGTGAAGTTGAACCGCCATGACGTGGTTCAGCGTATGGAAGCGGTGCAAAGTGGGGCGCCGTCCTCACGTTTCATTGTCGATGTCAATGAAGACTGGACGCTGGATGAGTTGAAGCGATATGCGCCGATATTGCAAACATTTGGTGTTCAGATGATTGAACAACCCTTGAAGCGCGGTGAGGATCAGGGTTTGCTGGATTATGACGCGCCAATCCCTCTGGGAGCTGATGAATCCTGCTACGACCGTACGGATCTTGAGTATTTGCAAGGCCGCTATGTGGTCATCAATATCAAGCTGGATAAGACGGGAGGCTTGACCGAAGCGCTGTTATTGGCCGAGGAAGCAAAGGCGCGTGGTTTTGAGCTGATGACCGGGTGCATGGTGGGCACCTCGCTGGCCATGGCGCCGGGATTCGTAGTGGCCAGCCTCTGCACTTATAGGGATCTTGATGGCGCATCAATGCTGGCCGAAGATCGCACGCCTTCCTTACGCCTTGAAGATGGGTTGATCTATCCCTTCTCCACAGATCTTTGGGGCGGGTAATCAGTTTTACACTCAGTTGCTGGATCAAAGTACGAAAGCTTCTTATCTGACTACCTTGCTGATTATGTACCGACAAAAGCCGACAGCGTCACCGTAAAGTGAATAGTAGGGCGCGTACGGTAAATTCCAGTCATGACGTTTCTTATTGTAAGTGTTTACGGCCGCTTGAAGTTGTCTTCCAACATGTATCACATGTTTATTTTTGTATGATTTTCTTTAATGGTCTGTACCGATTAAGTTTCCTTTTATTTCCGCCTCCACCATATCAATTCTGTCCCTGAGCCAGTCGAGTTCAGGTACTTCATTGAAGATTGCGATCAATTGTCGAGCGGCATCGTAATCACCCATGGAGAGCTGATCTAGTGCCATTTCAGTTATGAAGTCCCCCGTCTCTTTATGTAGATCAAGTTTCAATTGTCGGATAAGATTTTTAGATTTTTCCTCTTTAAGCGTCGCTAACCTATCCCGATATGAGTCTAGTTCTTGTACCTTTTGATAGTCTGATAATATTTTTTCTACGGGAGTTGTATAACCAGAATCAAGTAAGGTATTTAGCCTTGGGATTATAGTTTCCTTTTCAGCAATGTAGCGTGCGTTTTGTTGATTCGACTCCCACAACCCATATCCCGCCCATGTGAATGTGCAAAAAACCAGAAATAAGAAAAATCTCCATGGTAATCGCAATACGGAATCCTCCAGGTAAAACGAACTTTTTTATCATTACATGTCAGAATTAAGAATGCTTTAATATGGTCGTGCCCCGAATAGCATCTCACATGCGTCATGCCCGGGCGATAGACCCGGGCATCCAGAAGGTTGCGGTGTTCTTTACACTGATGGTAATGTATTGCCGAGTCAAGCCTGGCAATGACGGTGAGAGAGCGGCATAGCGCAAGAGGGATGTGAATGAGGCTTTTTTTCTTTAAGCTGACATCTTTCTTTTCCGCGCCGTTTTTGTCTTTGATGTTTTGGCTTTTGCGGTTTGGCGCGGCGCGGGGGCTTTGACGAGCGCGGCGCGCTTTTTCGGGGGCTTCGGCGCGTGGCTCTTGACGCCTTTGAGGACCGCTTTCAAATAGTGTCCGGTATAACTTTGCTTGACCTTGGACACCTCTTCCGGCGTGCCTGCGGCGACAATTTCACCGCCACCGTCGCCGCCCTCAGGGCCGATGTCGATCACCCAGTCTGCGGTCTTGATTACTTCCAGATTATGTTCGATGACCACCACCGTGTTGCCCTGGTTCACCAGCTCGTGCAGCACTTCCAATAATTTGCGCACGTCTTCAAAATGCAGACCCGTGGTCGGCTCGTCCAGAATATAAATCGTGCGGCCTGTGGCGCGTTTGGCCAATTCCTTGGCGAGTTTCACGCGCTGCGCTTCGCCGCCAGACAAAGTGGTCGCCTGTTGGCCGACTTTGATATAATCGAGCCCCACGCGTTTCAGGGTTTCCAGCTTGTCGCGGATGGAGGGCACCGCGCGGAAAAATGCCGCGCCTTCCTCGACGGTCATGTCCAGAACATCGGCGATGGATTTGTCCCGGAATTTAATTTCCAATGTCTCGCGGTTATAGCGTTTTCCTTTGCACACATCGCATTGCACATAGACATCGGGCAGAAAATGCATTTCGATTTTAATCACGCCGTCGCCTTGGCACGCCTCACAGCGCCCGCCCTTGACGTTGAACGAAAAGCGTCCCGGTTTATAGCCGCGTGTTCCGGATTCGGGCAGGCCTGCGAACCATTCGCGAATGGGCGTGAAAGCGCCTGTGTAAGTGGCGGGGTTGGAACGGGGCGTGCGGCCGATGGGAGATTGATCGATATCGATAATCTTGTCGATCAGCGCCACGCCTTCGATGCTGTCATGGGCGCCGGGATGGGCTTTTGCGCTGTGCAGCTTGCGGGCAATGGCCTTGTAGAGCGTTTCAATGACTAGAGAAGATTTGCCGCCGCCCGAAACGCCCGTGATGCACGTGAAGGTGCCGAGCGGAAAAGTGGCGGTGATGTTTTTCAAATTGTTCTGCTGCGCGCCGACCACTGTGAGGGACCGTTTGGGGTTTGCCGGGCGTCGTTCGGCCGGTGTCGGAATAGACCGCGCGCCAGAGAGGTATTGCCCGGTCAGACTGTCGGGGTTTTTTAGGATGGCAGCGGGCTTGCCTTCGGCGACCACATGGCCGCCATGGATCCCGGCGCCAGGCCCCATATCGATGACATGATCGGCGCTGAGAATCGCTTCTTCGTCGTGTTCGACCACCAGCACGGAATTGCCTAAGTCGCGGAGGTGTTTCAGGGTTTCGAGCAGGCGCTGGTTGTCCCGTTGGTGAAGGCCGATGGAGGGTTCGTCCAATACATAAAGTACACCGGTCAGCCCCGAACCGATCTGTGAGGCCAGGCGGATGCGCTGAGATTCACCGCCCGATAAAGACCCCGATCCCCGCGACAAAGTGAGATAGTCAAGCCCGACATTGTTGAGAAACCGCAAACGCTCGTGGATTTCTTTCAAGATGCGTTCGGCAATCTTGTTTTGTTTTTTACTCAAGGTTTGCGGCAGGCGTTCGAACCATTCATGCGCCCCGGCGATCGACATCTGTGTGATCTGAGAAATATGAAGCCCACCCAGTTTTACCGCCAGGGCCTCTGGTTTCAGACGATTTCCGTTGCAGGCATCGCACGGGGAGACGCCCTGATAGCGCTCCATTTCTTCGCGCACCCACGCGCTGTCCGTCTCGCGCCAGCGCCGCTCCATATTGGGCACCACACCCTCGAACGGTTTGGTGGTTTCATAGCGCCGCATGCCGTCATCATAGATGAACGTCACCGCGTCTTCCGATCCGAAAAGGATTATGTCCTGGAATTTTTTTCTGAGCTTGGACCACGGCGTACCGGTGGAAAATTTGTAATGCCTGGCAAGGCTATCGAGGGTCTGGGTGTAATAGGGCGATGTGGAGCGTGACCAGGGGGCGATGGCGCCTTCGCGTAAGGATTTGGAAGCATCAGGCACCACCATGTCGCCGTCAAAATAAAGCTGTGTGCCCAACCCGTCGCACGAGGGGCACGCGCCGAAAGGATTATTGAAGGAGAACAAGCGGGGTTCGATTTCATCGATGGTGAAACCGGAAACGGGGCAGGCAAATTTGGCGGAGAAGACTATCCGCTCGGGCTCTTCTTCTGTGTTGCCTGTCACCAGTTCCGCAACAGCGATACCCTCAGTTAACCCGAGCGCGGTCTCCAATGAATCGGCCAGACGCTGCTCCAGCCCTTCGCGGACCACAAGCCGGTCAACCACAACATCAATGTTATGTTTCAGCTTCTTGTTGAGCGTGGGCAAATCGTCCAGTTCACAAAACACGCCGTCGATCTTGACCCGCTGAAATCCCTTTTTCAGCAGGTCGGCGAGTTCTTTGCGGTATTCGCCTTTGCGTCCCCGCACAATCGGCGCCAGCAGATAAAGCCGCGTGCCCTCTTTCAGGCTCATCACCCCATCGACCATCTGGCTCACGGTTTGGCTTTCGATGGGCAGGCCGGTGGCGGGCGAATAAGGCACGCCGACACGGGCATAGAGAAGGCGCATGTAATCGTAAATCTCGGTCACAGTGCCGACGGTAGAGCGGGGATTGCGTGATGTGGTTTTCTGCTCGATGGAGATGGCCGGACTGAGGCCATCGATCTGGTCTATGTCAGGTTTCTGCATCAATTCAAGGAATTGTCTTGCATAGGCGGACAAGCTCTCGACATAGCGCCGCTGACCCTCTGCATAGATCGTGTCGAAAGCCAGGGATGATTTTCCCGACCCCGACAGGCCCGTGATCACAACCAGCCTGTCGCGCGGAATCTCAACATCGATATTCTGAAGGTTATGCTCGCGCGCCCCGCGGACATGGATGGATTTTAGCGCCACGTTTTCTCTTTCACCTTTTATCGGGTCTCGGGAGGGTCAAGCTCATGAGGGGTTCAACCATGTCCTGAGCGCTGCCGTCAACAGGGCCCCGCTTGCCCTGGCAGGCATCTGACTGGGGCACATGCTACCGAAAGATTAACCATGGGCGCGGGTTTGGGCTTAATACATTCTCAAGGTGGGGGCGTTCAGTAAACCTTGCATTTCTCACCGATCAAGAATAGAACATAATAAGAACAATTTGAGAAGCAAAAAATCAGTGGATTACTTTTTTCAGGTGTTGCGCGGGGTTCGTCTATTGGTTAATGAGGTGTTAAGGGTGCTAGGTATGGTGTCGTTAACCCTATGGTAAATGGAGATAAGTGAATGGCGGGAAGTGTGAATAAAGTCATCCTGGTTGGCAATTTAGGGGCCGATCCGGAAATACGCCACACCAAGGATGGCCGCCCGATCTGTAATTTGAGTGTGGCGACCTCAGAAAGCTGGCGCGACAAAAACTCAGGGGAGCGCCGCGAGAAAACCGAGTGGCATCGTGTGGTGATCTTTAGTGAGGGCCTGTGCCGGGTCGCCGAAAATTACCTGCGCAAAGGCTCAAAGGTGTATCTGGAAGGCCAGCTTCAAACGCGAAAATGGCAGGACCAATCGGGTCAGGATCGCTATTCAACTGAAGTCGTACTGCAGGGGTTCAACGGCACGTTGACCATGCTCGACAGCCGCAACTCGGGGGCCGGGGAGTCACCCGGTTTTGGGGATGCGGCACCGGCAGGCGCACCGTCGGCTCAAAGCTTCCAGGATTCCGATCTGGATGATGAAATTCCTTTTTAGGGGGCCTTCTCTTAAGCCATTCCACTTGGACTTAAGCCTTCGAAATATAACGAGATCGACCCCTCAAAACACCGCTTCAGCCATTGCGAGGCATGGCGCGGAATGTTAGGTTCTGGGCGAGTCGTCAGGGGGTAATTTTTCCCGGAAAACCAGTAATTGTAACGTGTGAAATGTAAGGGATTCTGTCTCGCGAGAGCCGGGTCTCTCGTAACAGAAATAAATCAGCTTCGTGTCGGATACGTCAGAACCCCCTAGCCCTGAAACGCCGGAGGACTCCGGATCTCTGGATGTCTCTCCGATATCCATCGAAGAGGAGATGAAGGTCTCCTATCTCGATTACGCCATGAGCGTGATCGTGAGCCGGGCGTTGCCAGATGTGCGCGATGGGCTGAAACCGGTCCATCGCCGAATCCTCTACGCCATGCACGAAAGTGGCTATCACGCGGATAAGCCCCACCGCAAATCCGCGCGCGTGGTCGGGGATGTGATGGGCCGCTTTCATCCTCATGGCGATTCGGCGATTTATGATGCCCTCGTGCGTATGGCGCAGGACTTCTCCTTGCGACTGCCACTTCTGGAAGGGCAGGGGAACTTCGGGTCCATCGATGGCGATCCTCCGGCTGCGATGCGCTACACTGAAGTGCGGATGGACAAGCCGGCCCACGCCCTTCTGGAAGATATTGAGAAGGACACCGTCGATTTTCAGGACAATTATGATGGTTCCGTTAGAGAGCCCGCTTATCTCCCCGCAAAATTTCCTAACCTTCTGGTCAATGGGGCGGGCGGTATTGCCGTTGGCATGGCCACCAATATTCCTCCACACAATCTAGTCGAAGTGGTGGATGGCTGCATTGCGATCATCAATGATGCGTCCATAACTCATGACCAGCTTAATGAAATTATTCAGGGTCCGGACTTTCCAACAGGCGGCCTGATTTTAGGCCGTGCCGGGTTGCGTTCAGCGCTTCATACCGGTCGTGGGTCGGTCATCATGCGCGGCTGTGTTCATATTGAAGAGGTCAGGAAAGACCGTCGGGCCATCATCGTTACGGAAATTCCGTATCAGGTGAACAAATCTGCGATGGTCGAAAAAATAGCCGATCTTGTGCGCGACAAAAGAATCGAGGGCATTTCAGACCTTCGCGACGAATCGGATCGCCATGGCATGCGTGTGGTCATCGAGTTGAAACGCGATGCTAATGAAGATGTGATTCTGAATCAGCTTTACCGGTTTTCCCAATTGCAAAGCAGTTTTGGCGTCAACATGCTGGCTCTGAATGGCGGCAAACCCGAGTTGATGAATCTCCGTCAAATGCTGGATGCATTTATCAAGTTTCGTGAGGATGTCGTCACGCGGCGCACGACCTATGAACTGAACAAGGCGCGAGATCGCGCTCATGTCCTTGTTGGGCTAGCGATTGCGGTTGCCAATATCGATGAAGTGATCGCCTTGATCAGGAAGGCGCCTAATCCAGCAGCAGCACGTGAGGAACTCATTGCCCGCGCCTGGCCCGCTTCTGATATTGCGCCGTTGATTGAGTTGATTGCAGATCCGCGTCATCGTCTTTCGGAAGATGGAACCATTCATCTTAGTGAAGAACAAGCCCGCGCTATTCTAGATTTGCGCTTGCAGCGGTTAACCGCGCTGGGCCGTGACGAGGTTGGCGAGGAATTGAAAGGACTTGGCGTCAAGATTGAAGACTATCTCGATATCCTGCGGTCTCATGAACGCGTTATGGAAATCATCACTCAGGAATTACTCTCCGTGAGGGAAGAATTTGGAACGCCGCGCCGGACGGAAATAATTGATGCAGGCGCCGAGGTTGAAGATGA
>JAJFIO010000129.1 GCA_021774915.1 Alphaproteobacteria bacterium | reverse complement strand
TTTTAAAAGCGTTGCGCCATAACCGATCCAGGCGTTTTCTTCCAGCACGACGGGCGCCGCCGTGTCAGGCTCGGTGGTGCGGTCATAAAGGCCATGCCAATCGGAATCGGTGATGTAAACATGGCCGGCCAGCATGCAATTATCTTTGAGGGTGATGGACCTGGCGGAGATGATCTGGACGCCGGGTGAAATCAATACGTGATCGCCGATGGTGATCTTTCCCGTGACGCCTTGTTGCGACCAGGCGCACAGTCGTGTGGTAGTTCTTTTTTCGCAGATGAGATGTAGATGATTGCCGACGCGGATATTAGCGCCGCTGACCTCGACATTCCAAGGTTTCTTGACGTGCGCGCCAACACCGATATGATCGAATTGTGGAAATAGAAAATAATGAGCCCAACAGGATTCATAGCGAACATGGAGATTTCGAAGCCAAAAAGGTCGATGGTCACGTCGCATGTATCACTCCCTGCAGTGGCCAGAAAAATATTCATATGAACCATGGCAGCAAATTCAGGCAACAACAAATTACCCTTTGATGATAGAATAGGCGACGCTTCTCCGTACTCATTTTTTGATATCGGACTCTCATGGCTGATTTTCTTGCTACTTTAGTACCGCAGATCAAGCAGTGCCAGATATGCGCGCCACATCTGCCGCATGATCCACGGCCTGTGTTGCAGGTGTCGCCGACGGCGCGGATCTGTATTGCAGGTCAGGCCCCTGGTGTGCGCGTCCATAAGTCCGGCATCCCCTTTACCGATCCCAGTGGCGACCGCTTGCGCCAATGGATGGGGATGGACGAGGAAACATTTTATGATGCCGCGCGTGTGGCCATTGTTCCTATGGGTTTTTGCTTTCCGGGCCTGGATGAAAAAGGTGGTGATTTGCCCCCGCGCAGAGAATGCGCTGAAACCTGGCATGCGCGCTTGTTCGAGGCCTTGCCCCAAGTGGAGTTTGTTCTATTAGTGGGGGCATATGCGCAAAAATGGCATTTAGGCAAACGCGCCAAAGGATCGCTGACTCAGACGGTGGTGGCATGGGCTGAATATGGCCCTGACTTTTTGCCACTTCCCCATCCTTCCTGGCGCAATAATGCGTGGCTTAAAAAGAATCCCTGGTTTGAAATCCAAGTTTTGCCAGAGCTACGCACCCGTGTTGCGGAGTTAATCGAATGAACCGCATACTGATTTTGGTCATTGCTTTGGCATTAGGTGCTTGCGCCAGCCCTTATGTGCAGGAGCAGGGCGCAGACGATGGACCTGCCAGATTTGAAGATGAAACGTTTGTAACACGTGATGGTCTGCGCCTCACCACGCAGATATGGCGTGCAGAAACACCAAACGCTGTGGTAATCGGACTACACGGGATGAATGAATATGCCAACGCTTTTGCGATGCCGGGTACCTGGTTGGCTGAGCGCGGGATGACACTTTATGCCTATGATCAACGAGGCTTTGGGCGCTCTCCCGGTAGGGGCCTTTGGCCAGGAGCTAAGGCCATGGCCCAAGATGTGGAAGACATGGTGGCTTTGGTGCATTCCCGCCATTCAGATCTACCCATCTATTTGATGGGGGTGAGTATGGGCGGCGCTGTGGCGCTCGCAACGTTGGCTCGATCAGACGATTTGGATGTTAATGGCCTCATTCTTGTGGCGCCGGCTGTCTGGGGGTGGTCCGTTCTTAACCCGCTTTACAAATTGAGCCTCTGGATCGGGGCGCATACTTTTCCCAGCAAGGCTTTGACGGGGTCGGGTCTCAAAATCATGCCGTCTGATAATATCGAGATGCTTCGGGCTAATTATTATGACGACCTGGTGATCAAGGCTACCCGTACCGATGCTATATACGGTTTGGTTGATCTCATGGATGAGGGGTATTTGTCTGCGGACGATGTAACCGTGCCTACATTGCTCCTTTATGGCGTGAAAGATGAAATCATTCCACGCAAACCGGTTGAAAACGCTGCGGCTCGCATTGGCGGCCCTAAACGTATTGTTGTTTATCAAAACGGGTATCACATGCTATTGCGTGACTTGCAGGCGGAAACAGTCTGGCGCGATATCTCGGCATGGGTAGCCGACCCTAAGGGTCCGTTACCCTCTGGTGAAGAGCAGAAAAGGGTTAGCGTTAACTGAAATCACATTGTTTAAGTCAATGTTAACAGAGCTCTGCTTTGCTGGATGTAAATGTGTGTCCGGGTCAGTATTGTTGAAGTCCTCTAAAACCAAAAGCAAAACCAGTGAACAATCTTTTTGCAAAACCACTTGAGCGAATTGCGCCCAAAGACTTCAAAGGGAAGCTTTCCGCTTGGTGGGAGGGAATAGACTATGTGCCACCTCCGCCCGGGGCCTCGGAAGAAGATGACCATGCCGGCGAAGCCGATGTGAATCCGTTTCAAGGTGTGTCCGAGACTTTGGTGGCCATGGCTTTTGCTCAAGGGTTGTGGGGGGGAGGTTGTTTGGGGCCTGGTGATGCTAATTTTTATACGGATCTTATAAAAAACCTTTTTCTCACTAACGAGAAAAGCCTAGCGATACTCGGATCAGGTTTGGCGGGCCCCGCGCGTCATATCGTGCGGGAAACTGACGTCTGGACTACCGGTTTTGAAAGCCGTGATATTGCGATTGAAGAATCCAATAGGCAGTGCGTGCAAAATGGCATGGCTAAAAAGATAACAATAAGTGCTTATGATCCAGAAACGGTTGAATTGCCTGAAGACAAATATAACAGCATCGTTTCTTTTGAAGAATTTCTTTTTGTCCAGAACAAATCACGTTTGATCGAGCAAGCGGCAGGTTCATTAAAATATACTGGATCTCTTCTGCTGACGGATTATGTTGCCTTGAAGGATGATCTCGATGAAGATAACCTCGCCTTAATGTTCCCACGTCTGTGGGGTGAGGTCAGTCTTTGGAGTGCAGAACAATATACTGCTGCAATTCAGGAATCTGGACTTACCTTTCGCATCTCTGAAGACGTCACGCCGCGCTATGCTAAGTTGATCGAACAAGGCTGGGCTCAGTGGCGTCAGCTCTTAAGTACACTGAAGAGCAAAGATATGTCGTCCGCCCAGGAAGCTGCCGTGCTGCGCATGATTGGAGATCAGGCGGCACTGTGGGCGAACCGATTAGAAGCCATGAATGCCGGCGACATCGGTGTTTACCGTCTGTTGGCTCGAAAGCCCTCGGCTCCCGTGCGCTAAATTTCGCCTCTATGAGTTTGCAGAAAAATCACGCCCTGGCGAAGATTGGGGTGAATACAGGTTTTTATCCGCCAACTCATATCAACGCTTGGAGGCCACGGCCGGAATCGAACCGGCGTACACGGATTTGCAGTCCGCTGCGTCACCACTCCGCCACGTGGCCATTTCAAGATCCGGGTGCGTTCTTAAAATGTGGTGTTTGAAGCGCCCGGCTATAGCACTCGAAAGAGCAGACGACAATGGAGTCTGTGGACGGGGGGTCTCAAGCTTCAGGTTTGGTTAAGCCTGGCGGGCCCAGATTGTGTTTAGATCGGCTGCCTTGTATAAGCGCAGAACTTCTAACGGCAGTGGCAAAGGAGCCCCCCTTCTCATGATCGATTTTGCAGCCGCGCGTGCGAATATGGTCGAATGCCAGGTTCGCCCTAATGATGTGACGGATATACGGATTCAGCAGGCCATGGCGCGCATTCCCCGCGAAAAATTTTTGCCCCGCGCCAAACAGTCCCTGGCCTATATAGGCGACCATTTGTCCGTTGGGGAGGGACGTTTCTTGTTGGAGCCACGCTGTTTCGCCAAATTATTGCAGGCGGCTGAGATTGAGCCCAGTGATGCGGTGCTGGATATCGGATGCGCTACGGGCTATTCGTCGGCGGTTCTGGCGCATTTGGCTGATGCGGTTGTCGGCTTGGAGTGCGATAAGGAACTGGCGAGGACGGCCGGTGAGGTCCTGACGGAGATGGGGGTCGATAATGCGGCTGTTATAACCACGGAGCTGGCGCGCGGCTGTCCGGATCAGGGCAAGTTTGATGTGATTTTTTTAAACGGGATGATTGAAATTGAGCCTGATTCTCTCCTGGCCCAACTCAAAGGGGGGGGGAGGCTGGTGACCGTCATGGGTGGTCCAGCGGGTTATTATGCCTATCTGTTCACCAAAACTATACATGACGGACGGGAAACCATAGATAAACGGGTGATTTTCGATGCCAGCGCCCCGGTTTTGCCTGGATTCGAAAGGCAGGAAGAATTCGTTTTTTAGCCCCTCACTTTTGCGAGACACATGCATGATATCAGTTCTGATTCGGCAAAAGGAGCCTAGCGTGCGTGAAAAGTCTATAAGTTTAATGAAATGATAAGTTTTGTGGTTAAAGTCGTTTAACAATGAGTGCTTGATGAAGCACTTGAGAAGATGGGGATTGCAGGATTATGAAGTTTAGGAAAATGGGCCTATTTCAGGTCTCGGCCTATGCGGCCCTCGCATTGTGCGTTTCGGCGGCAGCTTCGGCTGAAACCTTGGAAGATGCCCTGGTGGCGGCCTATAACACCAATCCAACGCTCATGGCGGAACGGGCGCGCCTCAGGGCAACCGATGAAACAGCATCTCAGGCGCGGGCCGGTTGGCGGCCAACCGTCACCCTCAACAGCTCCTATACCGGCAGCAGAAGCCGGCGCCAGGTTTCAACCAGTTTCCTTGGAGGAACGGTGCGTGCCACAACATCGGATCTTTACTCCCAGCAGGTCGCAGGTTCTGTCACAGCCACCCAACCTCTCTTTCGAGGGGGGAGGACGATCAATGCGACTCGCAGTGCTGATGCGCAAGTTCGTGCCGTCAGGGCACAACTCTGGGCGGCCGAGCAGCAGGTTTTGCTGGATACCGTCACGGCCTATATGGATGTAATCCGGGATCGCGCCACTGTCGATCTCAATAAACACAATGTCGATGTGCTTCAGCGTGAATTAGAGGCTTCTCAGGATCGGTTTCGCGTTGGTGAAATCACGAGAACAGATGTTGCCCAGTCTCAGGCGCGCCTCAGTGGATCGAAATCGAATTTGGCTGTCTCTGAAGCGCAACTGGCAGAGAGTACTTCCCGTTATGAGGTTGTAGTTGGCCAAGCACCAGGGAGTATTGAAGAGCCACCCGGATTGCCGCCTTTGCCTTCAAACAAAGACGAAGCCATTGAAATTGCCACTGCAAATAACCCCAATCTGATTTCTGCTCTGGAGACTGAAAACGCCGCGAGACACGACATTAACCAAGCCAAAGGTGGCTTGTTGCCGTCAGTCGATTTGCAGGCTCGGTATAATGTTGGCGAAGAGATTGACCAGACAAAATCCCAAAACACGTCATCAACCGTTAGTGCGCAAATGACCTGGCCACTTTATCAGGGGGGTGCGCAGTATTCCAGGATAAGGCAGGCCAAGCAATTGCACAGCCGGTCACGCTTGCTGGTTACGGACGCTCAGCGTCAAGTGGTGCAAGCCGCGACCAATGCATGGGAAGTTCTGATTTCAGCCCGTGCAACCATCGTCTCAAGCGAGGAACAGGTTCGGGCAAACGAGATTGCTTTTGAGGGCGTTAAGCAGGAAGCACAGGTCGGCTCGCGAACAACATTGGACGTGCTGGATGCCGAACAGGAGCTCCTGGATTCGCGGGTGGCGCTGGTTCGGGCCAAAAGAGAGGAATTTGTCTCGGCCTATCAGCTCATGGCGGCTGTTGGCCGGCTGACGGGGAGTGATCTGGGACTTCCTGTCGAGCTTTACGATCCGGTGAAAAATTATAAGGATGTCCGTCGTAAAGTTTTAGGCTTTGGGACAAAGGAGTGAGCCGAACTGTGAGCCACGGTTGATGGTGACCTGTTGCCCAAAAATTAACCTGGCACGGGTAAAATTGAATATTGAGGTGCTGGTATTGTCGCTGTTGATGGCGTAACGTCACAGCAGTTTTTAAGGCCAGCAGATGATGCGCAACGGATACGGTTTGTCTTATGTCTGATCAGGAAGCCCAACAAGAACCTACGATGGAGGAAATTCTCGCCTCCATTCGACGAATCATCTCCGAAGAAGATGAGGGCGGCGATGAAGCTGCGCCCGCAGTGGAAACCGCGCCTGAAGATAGTTCAGACGAGATGCCCGAGCAGGCTGAAGTCCTTGAATTGACTCAGAAGGTCGATGAGGACGGTGTTCTGGTTGATGAGAGCGAAGAACAAGAAGCGTCGGAACCTGCTGAGCCCGAACCTGAGCCCGAACCTGAGTCTGAGCCGGAACTTCAAGAAGAAGCTGAGCCCGCGCCCGCGCCGGTTTTGGACTCTGATGACGATACTGATGACATCGTCGCGGTCGAGCCTGTGTCTACACCGATGCCGGATGAAACCTTGCTCGGTAATGTTGCTGCCGGTGCAGCCGCCGCATCGTTCGGCAATCTTGCCCGTAATGTTGCAATTGCGTCCTCCGGCTCACGCACCCTGGAAGATATGGTGTTGGAATTACTGAAACCGATTCTTAAATCCTGGCTCGACGAAAATCTGCCGTCCATGGTTGAGGAAATGGTTCGGGAAGAAATCACGCGCGTCGCCAAGCTTGGGCGAACATCTCACTAAAACACCCTTCGATTCGGCCCATAACATGTTTTATGACCGTCTGCCTCTTGCATTTCATCTGCGGGAATTTTGTCCTGTGGATTTTTCTGGTATGACGTCATTCATAAGGACCAGACGGGCCTTGGCAGGGGTGATTTTGTAATGCTGGATAAAAACTTCATACCTTCGAGCGCTGAAGCTCGTCTCTATGAGCAATGGGAAGACAGCGGTGCTTTTATGAGCGCTGGCCGCTCTGATGCGGAAAGTTTTTGCATCGTTATCCCGCCGCCCAATGTTACCGGTTCACTCCATATGGGCCATGCGCTCAACAACACCATTCAGGATATTCTGATCCGGTTTGAGCGCCTGCGCGGCAAGAATGTGCTCTGGCAGGTGGGAATGGATCATGCGGGGATCGCGACGCAAATGGTGGTCGAGCGCCAGCTGGAGGCCGAAGGGAACATCAGGCGGGTGGACATGGGTCGCGAGGAGTTCATCAAACGTGTCTGGGAATGGAAAAAGGAATCGGGCGGCGCCATCACCAAACAGCTCCGGCGTCTGGGCGCGTCGTGTGACTGGAGCCGTGAGCGTTTCACCATGGATGAGGGACTGTCAAAGGCAGTTCTCAAAGTGTTCGTTCAACTTCACCGCGAAGGCCTCATATACAAAGATAAACGTCTGGTGAATTGGGACCCCAAACT
>JAJFIO010000128.1 GCA_021774915.1 Alphaproteobacteria bacterium | reverse complement strand
CCTGCGAACAACACGATCAACGCCACCAGCGCCAAGCCCAGCAAGGCATTGAGAGCATGCTGGCCGCGAAAAACAATGGGCGCCCCAGACACAAGGCCCTGCAGTTTGGTAAATGCCACGATCGAGCCCGAAAAGGTGATGGCGCCGATGGCTGCACCCAAAGACATCTCGATGAGGCTGGATATTTTAATATGACCGGCCTCGCCGATCCCATAGGCTGAGGGCGCATACAGCGCAGCGGCCGCCACCAACACTGCGGCCAGGCCAACCAGTGAGTGAAACGCCGCGACCAATTGCGGCATGGCTGTCATGGCAATGCGAAAGGCGATGAACGCGCCCACACCGCCGCCGATCACCATACCGGCAATAATCAGTCCCCAGGTTGGGGCATCCGAGACCCTTGTCAGCAACAAAGTTGTGATGATGGCGATGGCCATACCAGCCATGCCAAGCAGATTACCCAAGCGAGAGGATTCGGGAGATGACAGCCCCCGCAACGCCAAAATGAACAAAACGCCCGAGACCAGATAGAAAAGCGCCGCAAGATTAACCGACATCGCTCAGACCCGCCTATTTTGTTTTTTTCTTATACATGGCCAGCATGCGCCGCGTGACCAAAAATCCGCCAAAGATATTCACCGACGCCAAAATGATGGCGACAAAACCAAACATTGATGCAATCCCAGCCTCCTCCTGACTGCCATTGCCTGGGAGGTTCGCCCCCGCACCTGCCGTAACAGCAATCAGTGCACCAACAATAATCACGGAAGAAATCGCATTAGTGACCGACATTAAAGGTGTGTGCAAAGCCGGTGTTACGCTCCACACGACGAAGTAGCCGACAAATATCGCCAGGACAAAGATCGACAATCGGAAAATGAAGGGATCAATTTCAACCATATGTTCCATTGTCGTAAAGTCTCCCTTTAATTCAGGTGAGTGAGGGATGAACCACAGCGCCATCACGGGTGAGCGCCGTGCCCGTGATGATCTCATCCTCCCAATCGATCTCCAACGCGCCAGTCTCAGTGTTGATCAACGGTTCAATGAAATTGAAAAGATTGCGTGCATAGAGCGCAGAGGCATCGCTCGCCAATCGGCCAGGGACACTCAGATGGCCGAGTATTTTCACGCCGTCCACATCAACCACTTCACCAGCCTTCGACAACGCGCAATTACCACCAGCCTCGACAGCCAGATCGACAATGATGGATCCCCGCTTCATGGAGCGCGCCATTTCCTCCGAAATCAACAGCGGCGCCTTTCGTCCGGGAATCAGCGCCGTACAAATGGCGATATCCTGTTTTTTCAGGGTCTCAGCCACCAGCACTGCCTGGCGCTTTTTATAGTCCTCGCTCATTTCCTTGGCGTAGCCGCCCGCGGTTTCGGCCGCTTCGCTCTCTTCACTCTCCACCATCACAAAGGTGCCGCCTAAGCTCTCCACTTGCTCTTTGGCGATCGGGCGGACATCGGTGGCGCTGACAATGGCGCCAAGCCGTTTGGCAGTGGCGATGGCTTGCAGTCCCGCCACGCCTGCCCCCAACACCATCACCCGGGCGGGCGCGATGGAGCCCGCGGCGGTCATCATCATAGGTATGGCCCGGCCATAGGCCGCAGCGGCATCAATGACTGCTTTATAGCCCGCCAGATTGGATTGAGAGGACAGCACGTCCATGGATTGGGCACGGGTGATCCGCGGCATGTATTCCATGGCAAAGGCCTCAATTCCGGCCTCGGCATATTTCCCCGCAGACTGAGGATCAGCAGTAGGAGCTAAGATCGCCGCCAGAATGGCGCCGCGTTTCATCAACGCGATTTCATCATCCAGAGGGCGCAGTACCTTTAAGACGATATCGGCCTCTTTGATTGTCTCCGCCGCATTTTTAGCGATTCGCGCCCCGGCCTCCTCATAGGCCGCATCTGAAACAGCTGAAGCCGCCCCGGCGCCAGCCTCAACCACAACCTCAAGCCCCAATTTGATGAATCTTTTCACCGTATCAGGCGAAGCGGCCACGCGCGTTTCTTCGTCCCGCCGCTCTTTAGGGATAGCCACTGTGGTCATTGTCAATCCTTACTGAATCGCAATTATGGCAACAACCGTAAAGATGATGCAGGCTATTGATCCCCACTTCACCAGAGCAACAAACCCTGACCAGGTGTCTCCCTGCTGCGAAATATTCATACTTCCGTGTTGATAGTCAGCATTGCCCATGAGTGATCACCTTTGCAGAATCCGTCAATCGCTTGCGGAATATAACAGACCGCCGCGCTCCGACAAGAGTTCATCAGGTGAAAAAACCATATTTTTCGTGATCTTAAGAGAGCTTCTCTTTCAGGTGGGTTTCAGCCAGGCAGGGGCACGCCCGCATCCTCCAAAGCCTTCGTCTGGCGGCCGTGCAAACGCGCCACATCAAAATCGGTGATTGTCTCCTGAAATAGATCGTGGAAATTCAGCTCTGCACCCAGATGAAGAAATACCGCTCCAAGCCCAATAGCGGCGCGCTCCAGGAAGACGAATTCACGGGGCAGCCTTACAGGTCCCAATTCCTGCAACTTTTGCTGAATTTGCGTGATTTGTTGACGGCCATATTCACCAGGCTTGATCCCGTCGGCAACACTGCGCACCCGATCGTCCAGCATGGGACCGTAAATGAATTCCGCCCATATATTGAGGACATCGATCAACTCACCGGATAGATTCTCAAACCCCCAGCTCTCGTAAGCCGCCACTATGCGATCGCGATCCTTTTCATGCAAGGCGCGATAAAGCTCGATCACGCTTTCCACGAAAGCGGCCGGGAAGGTGCGGATGCATCCAAAATCCAGAAGATTCAACGCAAGAACACCAGGGCGTACAGCGTAATTGCCTAAATGAGGATCCCCATGAATAATTCCATAATGACTGAACGGCATCCACCAGGCGCGAAAGATAGTCCGCACGATTTTATTACGATGCTCCAATGGCGCCTCTGCCATAGTCAGAACATGGACGCCTTCCAGCCACTCCATGGTCAACAATCGCTTTGTCGTCAGGGCGCCGTAAACCTGCGGTATGAAAACATCATCCAGGGGCGCACACACAGTGCGAAACAGCGCCATATGACGCGCTTCTAATTCATAATCCAATTCTTCGCGCAGGCGCGCCCCCACTTCTTCAGCAATCAGATCCGTTTCGACGCCGCCATCAATACGCCGGTAAACACTCAACATTACTTTTAACTGAGTGAGATCTGCCTCAACCGCTGATTCCATATCGGGATATTGCAGCTTGCACGCCAGGGCTTCATCATCAACGGACGTTGCCCGGTGAACTTGACCCAGCGATGCCGCGGCAATCGCTTCGCGATCAAAAGATCGGAATTTGGTCTGCCATCCTGGTCCCAATTCCACATTCATTCGCCGACGGACAAATGGCCACCCCATAGGTGGCGCATTGCTTTGCAGTTTAGCCATTTCGGTGGTGAATTCATCAGGCAGCGCTTCCGGGATCGTCGCCAACATCTGGGCCACCTTCACCAAGGGGCCTTTAATTCCTTCCAGCGCGATACGCAATTGTGTGGCATGTTTTTCATCTTTACCGCTCTGCCCCAACAGATAGGCGCCTGCCATACGCGTCGCCACAGAGCCGACACCGGCCCCGACCTTGGCATAGCGCCGCACCCGCCTTGCCATCCGATTGCCTTCCGCGTCTTTGGATTCAGAGTTAGCCATTATTTTTCCGCCTATTCCTCACATCGCATATGGCGGGGCACACGAGATTGGTCAAGCAGCCGCCCAACAAAAAGGCCCGCTCTGTTGAAGAACGGGCCTTGATGTGGTCATCCCAAATATGAGGGATGAATTTTGCGAATATTAATTGAGTATGATGGTCGCTCGCCGGTTAAGCGGTTCACGCACACCATCTGCTGTCGGAACTGCGGTATTGCCTTCGCCTTCCCATGTGACTGTGCCAAGAGTGACATTGCGCTGACCCAAAGCACCGGCAACCGCATTCGCGCGTCGCTGCGACAAGCCAATATTATAGGCTGCATCACCCGATGTATCGGTATGCCCAACCACGGAGACCGATCGGCCGCTCGCAACGTAGGAAGAGATTTCATCAACCACCGCCACGGCGGCATCAGTGAGATCAGCACGATCAAAGCCGAAATAGATGACGAAGGATTTTGCAGCACCCCCCTCACATTCGGGCATGATTTCTTCAAAAGCGGCGCGCTCAGCCGCCACGTAATCAGGTTGAACCGGGCCATACCGGGCAACGCCCCAATCATTGTCATTGGCCTGCTCAAGCCAGCCATCATAATAGACCTGGGCACAAGCACACGCTTCGGGGTTAGTTTGACGTCCCCCATTATCCAGCGCTGCCATCAGCCTCGCCCGCGCGGCATCAAGATCCCCAACGTCTTCAGGAGCAACATTCCAATCCGAGGCAACCCAAGGCGATACAGCTTCACCGCGTTGAGCCGCCTTGCCTTTTTCAGCTAAGCGACCCGCGTGAGTCCACTCCATATCAACATTAACTTCCTTGGCAGTCCTCTCCTGATATTTCTGCGCTAAATACGAGTTGAAATCATTTCCGGTGATTTCTTGGTCCAAAAATGATTGAACGCCGATACCACAAGCACTCAGTCCTCCAGCGAGAATTCCCACCGCAACAAACCGGGATAGTTTCATCATCCCTCTCTCCGTCTTTAAAATTCCAAATATCATTTAAATTCCCCCCCGAAAAAAGACGGGTGGATCCGGCGAAATCCGGATTAACACTTCACTAACTATAAGCATAGCCAAAAGTCGCCCCAAACACGCAACGAATTTTGTCGCTTTATAGAGGGAAAACCAATGGAGTCACAATTCAGCAACACTCGGAGTGCCTCAGTGAGGCCTAAGTGTGGAATGACGTGACGCAGATTTCAGTGCCTGCAACTTTTAGAACATTAGTAGGTAGATAATTCTACCTATGAGATATATATCTTCAGTCTCTTGGGGCATTCACCATCAATGTGTGCCGTCTTTGAACATTTTAAGCGTGTTTTTACCTATCCACGCCATTCTGACCTGACGTCGGGGGTCGTTCGCGCAGGACTATCCATCTGCCCATCCGCTCTATGTGGAAGACACCACTACAGTCAAACAGCTTCGAGGAATGAATGGCTCATAAAATACTTGTTGTTGATGATGACCCCACTCAGAGGCGTTTGCTGGAAACCGTTATTGAGCGCCTGGGCTATCAGGTCCTTCAGGCTGACGGCGGCGCGGCGGCTATAGACCTTCTGGAAAGTGAAGAGGGGGCAGATATTAAGCTGGTCATGCTTGATCTTGTGATGCCCGAGGTAGACGGGATGGCCGTCATGGAGCGCTTGAACCCGTCCCGGCCGAACCTGCCAATCATCGTCCTGACCGCTCAAGGGGGTGTTGACACCGCCGTTTCCGCCATGCGCGCGGGGGCCTTGGATTTTTTCATCAAACCGGCCAGTCCTGAGCGAATCAAGGTTGGGATTGAAAACGCTCTAAAAAGAAGCACGCTTGAAGGAGAAGTGCAGCGACTGGTCAAACGTCGGTCCGGCCACCTGTCTTTCGGCGATCTCATCGCCGAGAGCCCCGCCATGAAACAAGTGATTCGACTGGGGGAAAGGGCCGCTGCATCGAACATCCCCATTTTGATTGAGGGAGAGAGCGGCGTCGGTAAAGAACTGATCGCGCGCGCCATTCAGGGGCAATCTGAACGAGCAGGCAAGCCGTTTATCACAGTCAATTGTGGGGCGATTCCGGCAAATCTGGTTGAGAGCATCCTGTTTGGTCATGAGAAGGGCTCATTCACAGGCGCCAGCGCCAAACATATCGGCAAATTCCAGGAAGCTAATGGCGGAACTCTGTTTCTCGACGAGATCGGCGAGCTTCCGCTCGATATGCAGGTCAAACTGCTGCGCGCCTTACAGGAAGGGGAAGTCGATCCGGTCGGTTCCAAAAAGCCGGTCAAGGTTGATTTTCGCCTCATCTCCGCAACCAACAAGGATCTGATTCAACTCGCGCAGACAAGTGAGTTCCGCGAAGACCTGTATTACCGGCTCAATGTATTTCCCATTGCCGTGCCCCCTCTCAAAGAACGCATGGAAGACGTTCCTATTCTGGTGCAGCATTTTATTGACCGCTTCGCAATCGAAGAAAAAAAGTCCGTCATTGGTGCTGACGCACAATCTCTGGAATTGCTCACCAATTATTCGTGGCCTGGCAATGTGCGCCAATTGGAAAACACAATGTTCCGGGCTGTCGTTCTGACCGATAGTGAACATCTGACATTTGGTGACTTTCCACAAATTTCCGCGGCGCTGGGATTGGATGCATCCGAAGCAGATCAGAGCGCACCGCAGACCGGCCAAGTGAGCACCCAGAAAGAAACTCCCACACTGGAGCCGAGCACTCCTGAGCAAGAACCGCAGAGTAACGGTGCTATTGCCACTATTGATCCATCAGGTCATCTACGACGCCTTGAAGATATCGAAGGGGAAATGATCCAACTCGCCATCGACACTTATAGTGGGCACATGTCGGAAGTGGCGCGCCGTCTTGGTATCGGCCGCTCCACGCTCTACCGCAAGGTGCGGGAACTGGGCCTCGACCACAAACGGGCAAGTTAAACTCTGCCGTCTGACCCAAAAAGCACTTCGACGTAATCCATCATGTTCATTTTTCGGGCTGGCTCCATTGAAATGGAGTGAAGCGCTGGAAACACACGCATGCGTTGACATGGCATTGACCCAGCCGTACTTTTCTAATCTGGCTCAATACTTGGAAAATGCCATGCACATTTTACTCGCGTTACTGGGCGTCATAGGTGGGCTAATTTTCTTTCTTTATCGGCTCTCATTTACTTATAGAGCCGGGAAAGACATCGTTCACGATGGAAGAGAATTGGCAAGTGACGCCAAAGCGATGGTGCGCCGGTCAAAATGGAATCGCAAAAAGGGATTAAATCCAATTGATGATCTGATCGATCCGAGGCAGGTCGCCACGGTGTTGATGATTGAAACAGCAAAATGTGCGGGAGAAATCACATCAGATCAGAAGTCAAAAGTTATGGAGCTCATACAATCACACTTTCAAATGAGTGAGGCGGCAGCCAATGAGATGATGATTTCAGTGGCCTTTATGACTCGTGATGTTCCAGACATTGAGAACGTACTCTCGAAGATTTTGCGCCCGATACATTATGACCTCACTGAAGAGGAAAAACGCGAGCTTATTACTATGATGTGTGAAGTTGCATCACTTGATGGCCTGGAAAACGAGTATCAAAGTCGCTTTGTAGGCATTGTAAAAAATAAAATCCTTAGCTCATCCGGCACAGGATTTGCCCGGTAGTTTTTAAACCAGATCTCCCAGCGCATGGAGATAGAGATCGAGCAGGGCTTCTTGTTCCTGGCGGTCGGCTTTTTCAAGTTTGCGCAGGCGCACCACCTGCCGCATGATTTTAGGCTCAAAGCCCGTGCCCTTGGCTTCGGCGTAGACCTCGCGAATATCCGCCGCCAGCGCCGCCTTTTCTTCTTCCAGGCGTTCGATCCGTTGAATGAAAGCTTGCAAATGCCCTGCCGCAAACGTCCCCGAACCTTCTCCCTTCGCCGCAGCCTTGGAATGGGTTACTGTGTCTTCTTGAGCCGATAGAGCCATACAGGATCTCCTTTAAGTGAAAATGGTCTTAAAAAAACAAAGGGCCGGCACATAGAACCGGCTTAAGGGCAAGCAGTTAAATGCTACTGAGACGGCTTGTTTTTCTCAAACGCACCAAGTTGTTCCGGTGTGGCGGCGCCTTGGTACTTCGCCTTCCAGTCGCCATAGTCCATTCCGTAGATCAGCGCCCGCGCCTCTTCCCGAGACAAGGTGATGTCCTGATCTCCAGCGGCATCCTGAATCCAGTTCGACAGGCAGTTCCGGCAAAAGCCAGCCAGATTCATCAGATCAATGTTTTGCACATCGGTCCGTTTTTGCAAATGCGCCACCAGAGTCCGAAACGCCGCCGCCTCAATCCGTTGTTGTGTTTCCTCATCCAATTGAGGCTTTGTCTGAGTCATAACGTCCCCTTCTTGCTGAGTGCTTACCGGTAAAGTCACACCAAACGGCTTAGCCCAGCGTTTCTTTAATTCTGCCGCCCGGACTGCACGCATGCTTGGGTCATTCAAATTCTGATGAATGAAGTTATCAACCAAGTCCCCGACATTAAGCAAGTCCTTAACAACAGTTTGGACCATTTCCTGGGAGTGCTTTGGAAAGGGCACATCGCGCCCCTCAACGGTGTCAAGCGCAATGGCCGCGCCATCCTTCAACAACGCGCCGGAGCGGCTGACATAGGCAAAAACAGAGGCCAAGTCCGATTTCGGTGTCGCTCCATCGACAATACTCACAATGGCATCTTCCAACACCGGGCGATCATAAGCGACCCCCAATGTTTCGGTCTCATCCATCAGGGCGAGTTGCCGGTCGTCCAAAAAGTTGATGAAAGTGGTCACACACGCCCCTGGCACGTGAACCAGTGTGGCAGGTATTGAACCATAGGCGGAAAACTTGGCCGAATAAACGATGCAATAATTTTCAAGAGTTACCCGCAAGGTCGGCACGACATCATGTGTGTGCCGGAATTTTTGCGCAAGACGCTGAGGCGCAGCGTTGGAGCCGCACGCCACCACGGCATGACGGCGGGGCCGTTCCAGCGCCGCCATCCCTTCCCGTCCCAAGACATCAGACAGAGCAATACTTTGACCCTCCCGGTCAATGCGGGCATGCTGCCACTGCCCATAAACAAACGTGTCAAGAAAATGCGCTTCACCATTGAAATAAACAAATGATTGCTGAGGCACATCAAAAGGATAAGCCTTGGCCCATTCAATGGCGGCAACGTCATGGGGCAATACGCCGGGAGAAGTTTTGTCAGATGTATCACTCATTACGAACCCAAAAGCCGGGGTGAATATTGGTCGTCCTGCAACGCTCTCAGTTTTTGTTTGATTGGATTTAAGTCATCAGAATGGACCCTGCAAGCCAATGTGACCATAAAAGCTTTCTGACGGGTCTTTTTCGGGCCGCCATCGACGCCGTTCATCCAGCTCATTGCGTTGCCCCTGCACTGCCGCCTTTACCTAAGCAGGGCCGGGTGATTGTCATCGGCGCCGGTAAAGCCGCCGCCGCCATGGCGCAAGCCGTGGAGAAACAATGGGCGCATAAAATTGACCAGGGCGCGCTTTCCGGCCTCGTCATCACCACGCAGGGCGCAAGATTGCCAACCACAACAATCGACGTTCTGGAAGCCGCTCACCCCATACCCGATGCCAGAAACATCCTGACTACCCGGCGCCTTATGGATGCACTCAATGATGTGACTGAGAGCGATCTTGTACTGGTTCTGCTCTCCGGCGGCGGTTCAGCCCTTTTGTGCCTGCCTCCCGGCAACCTCACTCTGGAAGACATACAAAGTGTGACGCAAAGCTTGCTGACCTGCGGCGCTCCCATCCGCGATATTAATTGCGTGCGCAAGCATCTGTCTGCGATCAAAGGTGGACAACTTGCCAAAGCCGCTGCCCCTGCGCGCCTATGCACGCTCGCCATTTCGGATGTGACCGGCGATGATCCGGCCATCATTGCTTCAGGCCCGACCGCGCCTGACCCCACGCACCGGCAGGATGCTTTGGACGTTGTCCAGCACTATGGTATCCGCCTGCCCGCACGCGCCGCCCGGTTTTTGCAAACTCAGCAGTCTGAAACCCCCAAACCGTTCGACCCTTGCTTTTCCGAAGCCGTTTACCGATTGATCGCCACGCCACAGCAAGCCCTTGAAGCAGCAGCACGCAAACTCGGCGAAACGGATTATGAAGCAGTCATTGTAGGGGATGCGATTGAAGGGGAAGCACGCGTAGTGGCTCAAGAAACGGCTAAGCAGGCGCGCGCAATTTATCGCCAGGGGCGGCGCGCCATCCTTTTATCGGGAGGAGAAGTAACCGTAATGCAAAGCAACCCGCCCTCTCATCCCGGTGGCCCTAACCGTGAATTTGCGCTGGCTCTGGCGCTCGCCTTGAACGGCCATCCGGGCATAGCCGCTCTTGTGGCCGATACGGACGGCGTTGACGGGCGCACCGATAATAAAAACCCCGTTGCAGGTGGCTTTGTCGACAGCACCAGTCTGTCCCGCTTCGCCGACCTAAAAGATAGCGCAGGTCGTGATGCAGAAACATGCCTTCAACAACATCACTCTGGTGAATTCTTCCGTGTCCTGAATGATGAAATCAAAACCGGTCCGACACAAACAAATGTGAATGACTTTCGAGCCATTCTCATTGACCCTCAAGCGCTGTAAAACTGCCTTTAAATTCCCTGGCCTTCCACTTGCTTTTCCAGACGCTTCACCTTTTCCGCCATGCCTTTCAAAAAGGGGTTGACCTCCAGAGCCCGGCGAAAGGTCGATAATGCCTGCGCATTCTTGCCGATTTCCAAATAGATCTGGCCCAAACTGGCCCAAGCGCCAAAGTGATTACGCTCCAATTGCAATACGTGATCAAAATCAAGCACCGCCTGATCGTAGCGGTCAGTAAAATAATAAACGCTCGCCCGGCCAAACCATCCTTCGGCATAGTCCGGCGCCAGTTCCACCACATCGTTCAAATGCCGCAAGGCCAGCTCATATTCCTGCCGGTCGATCGCCAGCGACGCACGGGTCATCAGCAGATCAATGCTGGGACTGCCCGTCTCGCGCCAAATGCGCCTGATACGCTGCTCTATGGCTATGGCTTCATTGGGATCGTCATTCTGCGCAAGCGCTTCAAAAAGAGAGTCGAGCAGAGGATCGGTCTGATCCGCGCGCACCGGTCCTGCCATCAGCACAAAACACAGCGCCGCAAAGACTATTCCGATCCTCATTTGAAACCACATCACAGATGAAACCACATCACAGAAAAAACCTTCTGGCTGGCAGTCCTTTTCAGGACACAGTGTGCCCGCCCTGAATACACGGAACATCCTCACGCTCAATTCCGGCAAATTCAAGGATGAAATCAGCGCCATACGCCAGAGAGGGTGTCTGAAACCCAGGCTTGAAGTCTCCCCGCTGGATGCGCCGCACAATTTCAAGCGCCGTTTCAGCCGTGAGTGAGTAGGGTTCGGGCGTTTTCAGGCGCGCCGCAAAGCAACGCCGCTTACCGTCCACGGCCTCAGCCATAATCACTGCGGAGCCTCTGGCCCGCTCTGCCTCATCGGGTCCGGCCGGACGCCGGTCTATTCTGGATTGCAAAAATCGTTGGATAAGGCGCCGGCGCAAGACCCACCCCACAGCCGGGTTCACGGAGGAGAGTTTTTCCAGTTGCGGCGTGGCTTCAAAAAAAACGTCGATATCAGGGATGCCGGTGGAATGATAGGCGGTGGAGATATCACCCCAATTGACGGCAACCACATCGACCGGTCCCGCACCAAAATCAAGCTGGTGGCGAAAGGGCTCCCGATGGCGGACGATGCGCCCACCCCGCCGTGCGGCCGCCGCCAGGCCGACAAAGCTCAGCGCGGTTTTCGCCGTCCCCCGGGACACCCTCGTCATACCGCTGAAGCCCAAAGTGAGATGAACCGCTGCCGGCAGTTTGGCGCCGACATAAGCCGCCAGGCAATCGCTGGGTACGACATCAAATCCGGCGCCCGGTAAAAGCATGATCCCCTTCTCGGCGGCCACCGGTCCTGCTTTGGCGCAATACTCCATGACCGGATATTCGCCAGTGATGTCGATATAATGGGTGCCGGTGCGCAGACAGGCCGCCAACATAGGCGCACAAGTCTGGGAGAACGGACCGGCCATATGGGCTACCACATCAACATCCGCTAACGCGTCATCAAGACGCGCCGGTTGGTTCAAGCTCACCGTACGATGCTCAAAACCCAATTCGGCCGCCAAGCGCGCCAACTTATCTTGATCACGGCCACTGAGGATTGGGGTCATGCCCTGTTGCTTGGCCAGACGGGCCGTCAGAACGCCGGTATACCCCGTCGCCCCATAAAGCAGGAACCGTTTGTGTTTCGCGTCCATCACACTTTAGCCTTTCACTTCCCGCCGTGAGAAATTTCAGACCAGCCAGCCGACACGAAATGAGGCGTATGTATATAAAACCGATCAGGACGCAGGCCCGACCCGCGGCGGATCAGCCCTGGCGGGCTTTAAACCGGCGATTGACCTTATTAATGACGTATACACGCCCTTTACGGCGTACAATACGGCAATTGCGGTCACGGCTTTTCAGCGATTTGAGCGAACTGCGCACTTTCATCTGACTACATTCCTTAAAGGCGCCGATCCCGGCTGGGCATGAGACACAAATCTGGAGACCTTGTCATCCCCAAGTCGGCGCGGAAAATAGAGCCGGGAGATCATCCTGTCAACCGGTGCCCTTTATGAAGGGCCAAAGGAATGATGACAGAGAGCCCAGGAAAAATCCTTGCGCGGGGCGTCTGAATACGGGACTTAAAAGGGGGGGCTGATTTAAAGAGGGAGAACAGCCATGTTCGGCAGAAAAATTGGCGGCTTTTTACATAAAGACCACAGTCCGGAGCGCTACCGTCAGAGTCTGACCCTGCCGGGAAAGGCCGTGGCGGGCCTGCTGTGCCTGGCCATAGTGGGCTGTGGGGCGGGCCCCAGCCAATCCGCCCAGAATAACGCGGTTGAAATCATCGCACCGGGTGCGCCTACCCAAACATTTGCCGAGTGGGTTGTCAGTTTTCGCGCGCAAGCCCTGGCCCACGGCATCTCACCCGCTACTTATGATCAGGCCTTCACCGGCGTCACCATAAAGCCGCAGGTCATCACAGCCGACCAAAACCAGCCGGAATTCGAACAACAGATCTGGACCTATTTATCAAAAGCCGTTTCCGACTTCCGCGTTCAAAAGGGCCAGGCTCTGCTGATTCAAAACGCGGGGCTGCTGAGCACCATAGAACAGAATTATGGCGTTCAACCGCAAAATCTGGTGGCCATTTGGGGGCTTGAAAGCAGTTTCGGGGCCTTTATAGGCGATATCAATGTGATCGAAGCTCTCGCCACCCTCGCCTATCAGGGCCGCCGGCGGGCCTTTGGGCGCAAAGAACTTCTGGCCGCTTTGGAAATATTAGATAAAGGCTATGCCACAACAGCCGAGCTCAAAGGTTCCTGGGCGGGCGCCATGGGACATACCCAGTTTATCCCCACAACGTATTTGCAATATGCCGTTGACTATGACGGGGACAGGCATCGGAACGTGTGGTCGGATCTGGGAGACGTTTTTGCATCGACCGCGAACTACCTCGCCGAATCCGGTTGGCAGGCCAGGATGCCCTGGGGTCATGAAGTGATTCTGCCTCAAAGCTTCGATTATTCCCTGGCCGATAAGACCATCGTCAAGTCCGTTGCGCAGTGGACCCAATTAGGCATCAAAGCCAGCGCAGGCCAAGATCTGAGCGGGGATCATAACCAGGTCGCCTCTGTCATTTTACCAGGCGGGCACACTGGGCCTGCATTTCTGATTTATCAGAACTTCCGCACTTTGCTCCGCTACAATAATTCCACCGCCTATGCGCTGGCGGCGTCTCTTTTGGCGGACAGACTCACGGGTGCGGGAGCCCTCAAAGGCGCCTGGCCGATGAACGAGCCGCCACTGGCTAGGGTGGACCGCGAAGATTTACAGAAAAGCCTGAACACACTGGGTTATGATGTCGGAGAGATCGATGGCATTATAGGCGCCCGCACCCGCTCAGCCCTGAGACTGTATCAAAAGGATATGAATCTGCCTGCGGACGGCTTTCCCTCAAGCACCGTGCTGGCGCGGCTCAGACAACATCTGGCTCATTGAAAAAATTGAAGGGAACCGGCTCCACCCCGGCTTTCACCGGGGTGGGCTTTATTAGAGCGCATTCACAAAAAGCATGCCCTCGGGCGTGACCCATGGGTGCACGCGGTTTTTGGGGTCGAATGCGAGGGCAACTCAAGAATCTGGACCACATTCACAAATCATCAAATCAAAGAACGTGGTCTAGCAAAGATTCTTAATTGGGATTCGCCGCATTAAAAGCGCGGATCTGTTCATTCATGTTCGCGCCCGACTGTTCTACCCCAGCCGCATTGTCGTCATAGACCATAGTCACAGCCTGGTTTTGTTGATCTGTCAGCGAATCACCGGCGTCAGAAGCCACAGCATCCAGACACATACGATAAGTTTCCGAGTCCGCCATATAGGTTTGGAAAACTCCTATGGCGTCTTTGAGTTCTTGTTCTGAAGCCGTCGCGCCATCCGGAATTACTGGCGCGCTCTGCGGTTTGTTGCAATCTGAAACACCTGGAACGGTTGACAGCAGCACCTGCGCACCTTCAACAGTCATTTCCTGTGCGACCACCGCACTCGTCCCTAAAATGATAGTTCCTGCCGCCGCGGCGAGCATGTGAAACGCTTT
>JAJFIO010000127.1 GCA_021774915.1 Alphaproteobacteria bacterium | reverse complement strand
TGATTTTGTTGTCGCTGACATTCCCGGCCTCATTGAAGGCGCTCACCAAGGCGCCGGACTGGGAGATCGTTTTTTAGGTCATGTGGAGCGGTGCGCCATTCTGCTGCATCTGATTGATGCCACGCAAGAAGATGTCGTTGCTTCTTACAAGACCATACGAGAAGAACTCATAGCCTATGGGCATGGCATTGATCGAAAACAACAACTTCTTGCCCTGACAAAATGCGATGCCTTAGGCGAAGAAGATATTAACAAACACAAGCAGTCTCTCATTGATGCAGGGGCTGGTCATATCTTTTTACTCTCTTCGGTCAGCGGTACGGGACTTACCGAGATTTGCCGGGCACTGGCAAAAGCAATAAGCTTTGAGCGGGTAGCAGATGCGGCAAAAGCAGCATCAGAAGGCGCAGCGGCAATCGGCCAAACCCCTTCTTGGCATCCTTGATGAGATCTGGCCATGAGCACTAACAGCCTTGCCGATCGGGGTCAGTCTCTCACCCAGGCCCGGCGCATCATTATCAAAATCGGATCAGCCCTGATCACTGATACCGTTCAGGGAAGTGTCAACACGGGCTGGCTAACGTCACTTGCCACAGATGTCGCCACCCTGAAAGCGCGCGGGCAACAGGTGATGATCGTTTCATCAGGCGCTATCGCGCTCGGCAGACGGGCGCTGGGCCTGCCCGCCGGCGAACTGAAACTGGAAGAAAATCAGGCGGCGGCATCGGCAGGACAAATCCATCTTGCCCACGCCTATGAAGAAGCCTTGCGTCCTCATGCCATTACGATTGCACAAATTCTGTTGGCCCTCGCCGATTCCGAAGAACGCCGCCGTTATCTGAATGCCCGCTCAACCCTGAACACCCTTTTGAGGCTGGGGGCGGTTCCAATCATCAATGAAAATGACACTGTGGCCACTGCTGAGATCCGGTATGGGGATAATGACAGGCTGGCGGCACGCGTGGCGCAGATGACGAGCGCCGATTGTTTGATCTTACTGTCTGACATTGATGGTCTGTACACTTCTGATCCTCAAAGCGATGCACGCGCCACCCATATTGACTATGTGGAGGAGATCACCCCGGAGATTGAGGCCATGGCTGGAACAGTGAGCCCGCGTGACGCCATGCGCCTGGGCTCCGGCGGCATGACGACCAAGCTAATAGCGGCGCGCATCTGCCTGCAGGCAGGCTGTCATATGGTGATCGCCAATGGCAACAGACAAGCACCCATTCACGCCATTGAAATGGGCGCGCCCTGCACCTGGTTCACACCCTTCTCGACACCGGTCACAGCTCGCAAACAGTGGATCGCGGGCGCCCTTGATCCCAAAGGCACACTCACCGTGGATGACGGCGCGGCTGAGGCCTTGCGGCAGGGCAAAAGCCTTTTGCCCGCTGGCATTACCGCTGTCACGGGAACATTTGAACGCGGTGATGCCGTTCTCGTACAGGATCAATCGGGAGATGAGATTAGCCGGGGTCTCAGCGCCTATTCACACGGCGACGCCCTCAAAATCATGGGGCATAAAAGCAGTGAAATTCCGGAACTTCTGGGGTACCGTGGCCGCACGGCCATGATCCATGCCGATGACCTTGTGCTGCCCCGCAAGGTGCCGCTTTAAACAAAACAACTACAGAAACACATCATGACTAACATAAGCGAATTTAAACTTTCCAATGCGGACAAAAACCTCACCCAGATCATGGCGGATCTGGGACAAGCAGCGCGCCGCGCGGCGGCCATACTGGCAACCACAGACAGAGAGACCAAAAATTCAGCGCTCAACTATATGGCTGAATCCATCCGCAAACAGAGTGGTGCAATCATTCAAGCGAACAGGCTTGATGTTGCGGCGGCGAAAGAACGAGGCGTCAATGACGCTTTACTGGACCGGCTCAACCTGAATGCTGATCGCATATCATCGATAGCCAGTGGGATCGAAGCCATTGCCGCCCTTACCGATCCGGTCGGGGAAATCATGGCGGCATGGGAGCGCCCTAATGGATTGCGCATTGCCCGTGTGCGCGTGCCGCTGGGCGTGATCGGAATCATTTACGAAAGCCGCCCTAATGTCACAGCCGATGCGGGTGCGCTTTGTCTTAAGGCAGGGAATGCTGCAATCTTAAGGGGAGGATCGGAAAGCCACCATTCCGCGCGCGCCATCCATGCCTGCCTTGTGGAAGGCCTAGCACAGGCAGGCCTGCCCGCAGCCACCATTCAGCTCGTCCCCACCACCGACCGGACGGCCGTTGGGATCATGTTAGGCGGCATAGACGGCAGCATTGATGTTATCATTCCCAGAGGTGGCAAGGGCTTGGTCGAGCGGGTGCAAAGAGAAGCCCGTGTTCCGGTGTTGAGCCATCTGGAAGGCATCTGCCACGTCTATATTGACGGTCAGGCGGATCTGGAAATGGCGCGCGCCGTAGCAGTCAACGCCAAAATGCGCCGCACCGGCATTTGCGGGGCAGCAGAAACACTACTTATTGATCGAGCCATTGCTGCTAACGCCCTCAGTCCTATTGTGACGGACCTCATCGACGCTGGATGCGAAGTGCGCGGTGATGCAGCCGCCCGCGCGATCGACAAGCGGATTGTGCCGGCGACAGAAGAGGACTGGTCAACGGAATACCTTGATGCCATTCTGGCGGTGAAGATTGTCGATGGGGTAGACGCCGCCATCGACCATATCGCTGCCTTTGGATCCCACCACACCGAATCCATTGTCACGGAAGACCTGGGTGCCGCCGAGCGTTTCCTAACCCAAGTGGACAGCGCGATTGTGCTGCACAATGCCTCAACACAGTTTGCTGATGGCGGCGAATTCGGCATGGGGGCCGAGATCGGTATTTCCACCGGCAAACTGCACAGCCCCGGACCTGTCGGCGCAGAACAGCTCACCACGTTCAAATATATTGTGCGCGGGACCGGGCAGATTCGACCGTAGAGCCAACCCGTAATGAATTATAGTATCCAGGAAAAATATACTGGCGAAGGCACGCGCATAGGTCTGCTTGGCGGGTCATTCGATCCGGCGCATGAAGGCCACCTCCACATTTCCGAGGTGGCGCTCAAAAGCCTAAACCTGGACAGTGTTTGGTGGCTGGTGACGCCACAAAATCCACTCAAAACGCATCACCCTTCCGCTTCTCTTGGCGAACGCTTGCAAAACGCGCGGGCCCTGGCTCGAAATCCACGTCTGCGGATCACGGATGTGGAAAACCGCCTGGGCACACATCACACCATCGATATTATTCGGCATTTGCAGGCTCGGTATCCACTCACCCGGTTTGTTTGGCTGATGGGCGCGGATAACTTTATTGAATTGCCGCACTGGAAACACTGGACTGAAATTATGTCAGCCCTACCGGTTGCAGTGATAGCGCGGCCTCGCTATCATTTGTCGGCAGGATTGAGCAAGGCGGCCTGCCGGTATCATTTTTACCGCCGGAATCCGGAGCAGGCTGTCCTGCTTCCAACAGCAAGGCCGCCAGCGTGGACACTGATCTTAAATCGGCTACACCCAGCATCATCCACGCACATTCGTGCGGCACGCATCAGATAATGCATTTCCCCCCTTTTTATCATCCTGACATTACTTAGCTATAGACCTCATGACCCGCACGACAGTCACAGACACCAGCACATCGCCTCTGGAAACCCGGATTCTGGACCGCGAGACGCTTCGGACCGCCTTTGTGCGCATCCGCGCCAATACAATTGCGCTCACCAATCCACTCGAAATTGAGGATCAGGTGATCCAGACCTGTGAGGAGGTCAGTCCCACAAAATGGCACCTAGGACATACTTCCTGGTTTTTCGAAACGCTCATCCTGAAACCGTTTTTGCCAGATTATGAACCGCTGGATGAGCGCTATGAATATATTTTCAATTCTTATTATAATGCCGTAGGACCCCAATTCTCCCGGCCGCACCGGGGACTTCTGTCCCGCCCGACTGTGGCGGAAATCCACGATTATCGCGCTTATGTAGAACGTTGGATGGAGACATTCTTCCGCACAGCAGATGCAAAGACTTGGGCACATGCCGCATACGCCATTGAAGTGGGTCTGCATCATGAACAGCAGCATCAGGAATTAATTCTGACGGACATCAAGGAAGTTCTATCCCACAATCCTCTAACGCCCGCCCCTTATGCACCGGGAAGACAAGTGCCACACCCCTCACGGCGGCAAGCTGTGCAGTGGCACGCGTTTGAGGGAGGTTTATCTCTCATCGGTCATGACCCGGCGGCAAGCGGCGCCACTTTTGCATTCGACAATGAATGCCCCCGCCACGAGAAACTCATCACCCCCTTCGAACTAGCCTCCAAACCCGTGACCAATAGAGAGTTTCTCACCTTTGTGAGGGAGGGTGGCTACCAGGACCCTGCTCACTGGTTTTCTGATGGTTGGGCGCTGGTGCAACAGCAAGGCTGGACAGCCCCTCTTTACTGGCAGTGTATCGACGGCGAATGGCGGCATTACACATTGTGTGGCCTCATGGCCCTAGACCCCCACGCCCCTGTCTCACATGTCAGTTTCTACGAGGCTTCCGCTTATGCGTCCTGGGCCGGCGCGAGATTGCCTACCGAGTTCGAATGGGAGCACGCCGCTGCAACTCAAGAAGTGCCGAGCCAAGCAAATTTGTTGGATTTTTCTTCTGCCGCACAAGCCGCCGCGCCTGTTGATGCTCCCCGACCGCGCGCGGTGCCTAGCGACCAGGGTTTGTCGCAAATGTTCGGTGATGTGTGGGAATGGACGATGAGTCCTTATGCGCCCTATCGGGGATATCAAACCTTCTCAGGCCCTTTGAGTGAATATAACGGCAAATTCATGTGCAATCAGTATGTCCTGCGTGGCGGAGCATGCACCACGCCGCGTGATCATATTCGCCGGACCTATCGCAATTTCTTCCCACCGGACGCCCGCTGGCAACTTTCAGGCTTTCGCCTTGCGCGCGATGACGTTTGAGCCATCCGATTCCTTTTTGCATCAGAGTCTTCCCCTATGAACATTCATAACAACTCCTTATCTCATGATGAATCAGAGCCCACGGGCCTCAGCTTTTTTATAGATAGAGAGCCGCCGCAAGATGATTTTCTCAACGATGTCATAGAAGGCATCTCCCAGCCGGAAAAATCACTCTCTCCCAAATATTTCTATGACCAACGGGGATCCGCTCTGTTTGATCAGATTTGTGCCCTGGAAGAATATTACCCAACACGAACAGAGCTGGCTTTGCTTAACTCTATCGGACCCGAGCTGTCCGAATACGCGGGAGCAGAGAGCCGGGTGATTGAGTATGGCAGCGGCTCCAGCGTAAAAATCAAAATTCTACTCGATGCACTGACCCGCCCCGCCGAATATATTGCCATCGATATATCACGCGATCATTTGCTGCGCGCCGCTACCTTCATTGCCCGGCAGTACCCTCATATCCAAGTGGGCGCTATATGCGCGGATTTCACCGATGCTGCTCTCTTGTCCTCTCGCCCGGTCCCATCGCAAGAGGATGAATCCGCGCCCGAGCGCTTATTAGGGTTTTTCCCCGGCTCGACCATAGGTAATTTTGACCCGGAAGCCGCCCAAGTGTTTTTGCGCAATACGCGCCGCCAATTAGGGCCAAATGGACAACTCCTCATTGGCGTTGATATGAAAAAGGATACCGCCACCCTCACCAGAGCTTATAATGACGCACAAGGGATCACCGCCGCATTCAATAAAAACATCCTGACACGAATGAAAAAGGAATTGGGCGCCGATATCGACAGCGATGCGTTCGAGCATTACGCATTCTATAATGAGACTCTCGGCCGAATCGAAATGCACCTGAAAAGCATACGCGATCAGTCTATTTTTGTCGGCGAAAACGAATTCGTGTTCGCGGAAGGCGAAACCCTTCACACGGAGAATTCCTATAAATACAGCATTGCGGAATTCACCGGTATGACCGCATCTATGGGATGGCGCCGCAAAGCGGTGTGGACCGACACTCAGGATCTCTTTAGCATTTATCTATTAGAAACAATATCTTAACCATATATGGCGCTTCCGGCAGGGTTGGCTCTCGGGGTCGATTGGAAAAATGGGCACAGATATGCTATGCACCAGCCCTAAGTTAAGGACTTACAAACCAAGAGGCTACAAGAGCGGAGTACCTGATAGAACAGTTAAAACTGCTGGTCCTGCTTAGTGAAAACATCGCAATGAATATGGAGAATTTCCCCTGTCCACGCATATAACGGCCCCTGAAACCGGCGAGCAAAGCGCTCGAAACATCAGACCCCATGGTAAATTGCTTGATCTGATTCTCACTTGCCTTGATGATGACAAAGCCCAAGAGATTATTTCCATAAATTTGACCGGAAAAACCACCCTCGCCGATCACATGGTGATTGCGAGTGGGCGTTCGAACCGTCATGTCTCGGCCATCTCCGATCATCTGCTGCGTTCTCTCAAGCAAGAGGGCTATGGCAGATGCCGGATCGAGGGCATGCCTCATTGCAACTGGGTGCTGGTTGATGCGGGTGATGTAATCGTACACATATTCAAACCCGAGGTGCGGGCGTTTTACAATCTGGAAAAAATGTGGGGCGAACGTGCTCCCCATACGCTTCAGATGAGCTGAGCCACGTTGGAGCGCATTCACAAAAAAGCGTGCCCTCGGGTTTGACTCGAGGCTGTACGCGGTTTTTGAGTTCGAATGCGCGACTACTAAAAGGCCTAGACTACGTTCGAAGTTTCAATCAATCGTGAACGTGTTCTAATGGCTGCTATAATGAAGCTGGGCGGCTTTCCGGGTCCAGCCATTTACATCATCGCCCAGAAACAAATGAAGGGCTTCTTGATATGCGCATTACCATGGGCGTCATCGGACGCCAGCGAGGTGGTCCATTGAGAGATCTTTTCACTCATTATGAGGACCGTATCCGCTTCACCGGCCCGACCATAGGCGTCACCAGCTTCGCGTTAACCGAAATCGATGACCGCAAAGCCCCCCCGGGAGCAAAGGGGCGCGACTGGCAGGCAAATAAAGTGCTGCAAGCCGTACCTGAAACTGCAACACTTATTGCACTAGATGAAAAAGGCCGCGCGTTAACCAGCCGCGCGTTTGCCCAAAACATCGCGAACAAGCGGGATCGTGGAGTTCAAGATCTTGTGTTCCTTATTGGCGGCCCGGATGGTCATGGGCAGGCCGTCCATGACCGCACCCCTCTCATGCTCTCACTGGGTCCGGCCACTTGGCCACATCTTCTGGTCCGCGTGATGCTGGCTGAACAGATTTATCGTGCCTTATCCATTCTTACCGGGCATCCTTATCATCGCGACTAGAGTGTTTTTCGGTTTTATTGAAACATAAAAACACTCTAAGTTATTATGTGGACGCTTTACCGGGTATCCGAGTTGGCATGTAACAAAATTCTGACTTCATAAGAAATGGACTCTTGGCAAATATGGACCAGTGGGCGATCCAATCCAATGCAAAGGCCGCACGCCTATCTGCGGTTCTCGGGATATGGGCGATCATTGGATGTGGGTTCGCCAAGGCTGAACCCCCTTCACCGGACGGTGATGCGAACAAGCGGGCCCAACAACTGGAAATAGACATGGAAGTAGCCGAGACCGCGCAAGCGGCACGGCAAGCTGAAACCGACCGTCTGCAGTTCGAATTGGACGCCCTGCAGGGACGCCTGCAAGACACCGCAGCGCGCGCTAAACATCTGGAAGATGCGCTCATTGCCGCCGAGCAACAGCTCGATAATTTGCTGGGGCAAGAACAACAATCCGCTGAGCATTTGGAGATTCAACGTACCAAGCTAGGAAAACTTCTGGGCGCCATGCAAGCCCTTGAGCGGGGCCGTCCACCCGCTTTGCTGGTTACACCCGACCACGCTGTCGATGCCGTGCGCAGCGCCATTTTGCTGGATGATCTGATCCCAGAAGTGATCGCACAGGCGCAAACACTGGCCGCCAACCTGAAAGACCTACAATCCCTGAGGCAAAATATCATTGCAAAACAGGCCGCGATAGCAGGCTCTGAAATGGCTTT
Source organism: Alphaproteobacteria bacterium (assembly GCA_021774915.1). Classification (GTDB taxonomy): domain Bacteria; phylum Pseudomonadota; class Alphaproteobacteria; order SMXP01; family SMXP01; genus JAJFIM01. The sequence continues at coordinate 2,267 of JAJFIO010000127.1, read as the reverse complement.
GGGGGAAGAGCGGCGCCAAATAGAAACACTGCTTGCGCAAAAGTTGGAACAGCAAAGCATGGCCGAGGCTGAGATGATGCAGAGCACTTTACACATTCAGAAAATGGCCCACGAAATCTCAAGTCTGAAAGGCCTGATTATCACGCTCGATCAACAGGTGGCAGCAATCGCCCAAAAACCGGGTACAGAAGTTCCCTATTTGCGGGCCGGGCTGCCTCCGGGGGGGGTCAGGGAGGGCCTGGACCACAATCAGAGAAACATAACAAGCGCCATCGTCCCCCCCAAAATTTTCAGTAAGGCCAAGGGAAACTTGCAACTTCCGGCTGCAGGGCGTATTTTGGTGCGGTATGGCGATCGGAATCTTCAGGGCCAGAAATCAGATGGACTCACAATTGCAACACGAGAGCAAGCCCAGGTGGTTACGCCTTTTGATGGCAAAATCGTGTACGCCGGTCCCTTTTTAGACCGACCACAACTCTTGCTCATTGAAGCCGGTGAGGGATATCATATCTTATTATCGGGAATGGCGGTCATTTATGGCCAAGTTGGGGATCGATTGCTCGCTGGCGAACCAATCGGCATGATGTCGCAGTCTAGCCAAGGTGATCTACCTCAAAACCAGCCCTCCACGTCGGAGCTCTATCTTGAATTCCGGAAGGACGGCGATCCCATCAATCCCCTTCCGTGGTTAGCGGCAGAAGAAAAGAAGGTCAGCGGATAATGCGCAATACTTTATTAGGGATGGTTTTTGGTATGCTCGTGGCAATTCCCTTGACGGGATTGACCGCCAATTCCGATACCTATCAACAACTGGATCTATTCGGGGATGTGTTTGAACGCATCCATTCGGATTATGTAACGGAAGTGGACGATGCTGATCTGATCGAAGCGGCTATTAACGGCATGCTGACTTCGCTTGATCCTCATTCGAACTATTTAAATCCTGACAATTTTCGCAATATCCAAGTACAGACCCGAGGCGAATTTGGCGGCCTGGGCATCGAGGTAACCATGGAGGAAGGTGTGGTCAAAGTTGTCTCCCCCATTGATGAAACGCCAGCGGCCCGAGCGGGAATTGAAGCAGGGGACCTAATTACACATTTGAATGATGAACCGATCATGGGCCTCACACTGCAAGAAGCAGTTGATAAAATGCGCGGACCTATTCATACAAAACTGGATCTGACCGTGCTCAGGCAAGGGGTAGAAAAAGCGTTCAAGGTGACCATTGTCCGCGATATTATTCGCGTGCAATCCGTGCGTTTCAACCGCGAGGGAAATGTGGCCTATGTACGCATCACCCAGTTCAATGAACAGACCAAAACAGGACTTGAAAAGGCGTTGCGGGATCTCAAAAAGGATATCGGCGATGATATTGAAGGTGTTGTTCTTGACCTGAGAAACAATCCCGGAGGCTTGCTCGATCAAGCCATTGCGGTCTCCGATGCCTTTCTGAATCAAGGAGAAATCGTGTCCACCAGAGGCCGCAATACGCGGGACTCAAGCCGATGGCAAGCGGAGAGGGGGGATTTAGCAGACGGCCAGCCCATTATCATCTTGATCAATGGCGGTTCGGCTTCGGCGTCGGAAATTGTTGCTGGCGCTCTTCAGGATCACCGCCGAGCCATCATCCTCGGGACCCGGTCATTCGGCAAAGGATCCGTGCAAACCATCATTCCATTGAGCAGTGGCAGCGATGGGGCTCTCAAGCTCACCACTGCCAAATATTTTACGCCTTCGGGCCGCTCCATACAGGCCAAAGGTATCGATCCTGATATTCTCGTGGAACTCAAACCCGATGGCGAAGCCCTGGCCCAGATGCGCAGTGAAGCCGATTTACGCAATCATCTGGACGCGGAAGATGAGGCGCCGAAAAATCAGCAGCGCGATACAAGTATTCTGGATGATATTCCCACAGAAATTCTTGAGCTTGAACGCCCTTTGAACGACGACGTGGAAGATTATCAGCTCACTCGCGCCCTTCAAATCCTGCATGGAATCACGGTGAATACGGCCAGCATGGAGAGCGCCATAAGCAATAACTAGGAGCATTATTATTGTGAATGCCCTCGCGCTGGCTTAGCCCGGGGAAAGTTTAATGGGGTTTAAGAAATAAAAATAGACACTCTCTCTAGAGTCTGTCATTGTTTTATTGAAGCATACCCTGAGTTTCTGAGATAGTTTGCGCATTCTTTTGGTGTGATTGACCCGACAATAAGCCCGACCTGTTTCCAAGCGTCCTCGATTGTGCGTTTCTGCGCGCTGCG
>JAJFIO010000126.1 GCA_021774915.1 Alphaproteobacteria bacterium | reverse complement strand
CCGCTATCGGGAAGTTGCCGCGACGGGTTGCATGCTGATCGACTCAACGAAAACTGTGGTGCGGAAGCGACTCTGGCGTTGCTGCAGTCATTGGCGGAAATGCACGCCATGGAAAATCTTGTTGATGTCATTGATTTGCAGCAACGAACCAAAGCGGCGGAAGTTCCGCAAATGGCCTCCTGATAAACATTCTCACCAAAAACTAAGCGAGCCAACAGATGACCGAAGGAAATGTGCGTCCGTGGGGCCGGTATGACGTGCTTCAATGTGCAATCGACCATCAAGTCAAAACGATCACCGTGCTGCCCCAAAAGCGTCTCAGTCTACAGTCCCACAAGCGGCGTTCGGAACACTGGGTGATCGTGCGCGGCGCTGCGATTGCGACTTTAGACGGACGCGATGTTCCACTTGGCGTTGGAGACCATATTTTTATTGGCGCGGGGTGCGCCCATCGCATGGAAAACCCGGGATCGGAACCTCTCATCTTTATCGAAGTGCAGGTTGGAGACTATTTTGGTGAAGACGATATCGTCCGTTTCGAAGACGATTTCGGCCGGACTTAGTGCATACCCGTAATGTCAACCGGCTCCTGAGCCGCAACAGGACAACAATCTCCCGGCGCATGGATTTTGCCGCAAATGCAGTGGCGATAGAGATAGCCGATGATCTCGTCGAGATTTCCCGTCGCCGCGCAGACGGTGGTATCGGCGGCGCCATAATAGAGCCGGATAGTTTGACCATCATCATCCAGTACCCAGCCACAGGGGAACACAACGTCCGGAACGTCGCCGATGCGCTCATACTCCGATTCAGGGCCAAAGATCCATTCATTACCGCGCACCAACATGCGGCCGGGGTCATCCCGATCAAGCATGGCGAGTCCCAGCCGGTAGATCGCCCCCGAAACCGTGGTGCGCACGCCGTGATAGAGAATAAGCCAGCCATAATCGGTGAGCAGGGGCGGCGGCCCGAGGCCGATTTTGTTGGCATCCCACCACCCCCCCTGGCGGGCATGAACAACGATCGAATGATCACCCCAGTGACGCAGATCTGGGCTCCAGGAAAGCCAGATATGCGCCCCAACCTTGCCCGAACCATCGGCTTGCGGCGCCGGTCGATGGAGCAGCGCCCAGCGGCCATCAAATTTGCAGGGAAACAGAGCTGCATCCTTATCGTCCGGGGGCATCAAGGTGCCGCGGCGCCGAAAGGTGCGGAAATCATGTGTGGAGACGAGACGCACGAGAGGGCCGCCGCGGGAATAGCCCGTATGGACAATCAGATATTCGTCCCCAACTTGTGTGATCCGCGGATCTTCAATACCCCAGGCTTCCTCATAGCGTCCCGGATCCATTTGAAGGCTGGGTTCAGGTTCAATGTGCCAATCGGTAAGGCCGTCCAGGCTGCGCGCAACACCAAGATGGGAGATGCCACTGCGGTCCTCAACGCGCGCCAGAAGTAACGTCTCGCCATCGAACTTCACCGCACCGGCGTTGAATACAGCATTTACCGTGTGCGACCATTGTTCCGGCTTCAGAATAGGGTTGCCGGCGTAGCGTTGAAAGAGTTGTTGTTTAACCTTCATGTCCGTCCCTCGATGTTTGGACATTGTTACACACGGACCTGTATATAACGAATTAGTTGTCGAATCGCAAAATACAGCCTGATGTTAACCCTTGCATGTGTCGCTGCCCAAATTGCTATCATAATGGCATACGAGATCTCCTCAAACTCTTCTAGAGTCTGTCATTGTTTTATTGAAGCATACCCTGAGTTTCTGAGATAGTTTGCGCATTCTTTTGGTGTGATTGACCCGACAATAAGCCCGACCTGTTTCCAAGCGTCCTCGATTGTGCGTTTCTGCGCGCTGCGCATCCAATGCTTGATCTTGGCGAAGGTTTGCTCAATGGGGTTGAGATCGGGAGAGTATGGCGGCAGGAACCACAAGCGGGCGCCGGTCGCCTTGATGGCGTCGTGTACCGCCTTTGATTTGTGACTACCCAGATTGTCCATGATGACGATGTCGCCGGGCTTGAGTGTAGGCGCCAACATGCGTTGTACATAGGCGGTGAACCACGCCCCGTTGATGGGGCCGTCCAGTACAAAGGGGGCGTCAATCCGGTCGTGGCGCAGGGCGGCGAGGAAGGTCATGGTATTCCAGTGCCCATGAGGCGCGAAACCACGCAATCGTTTGCCTCTTGGTCCCCAGCCCCGCAGAGGGGCCATGTTGGTTTTGACCCAGGTCTCATCAATGAAGACCAGGCGGCGAGGATCGAGCTGTCCCATGAACGCCTTCCAGCGCCGTCGTTTACGCGCCACATCGGCACGAGCCTGTTCAAGACCGAACAGAGTTTTTTTTGAAACTCAACCCTTCCCGGCGCAAGAAGGTCCATACCGCATGGTGCGATACAGCAATACCCCGTTCTGCAAGAATGCCTTTCAATCCACGCACGGTCAGGTGGGGCGTGCGGTTGATCTGACCGATGATGAAGTTGCGATGAGGTTCAAGAATGCGCTTGCGATGCCCGCCCATCTTGCCGGGCTCAATAGTACCGGTTCGGCGATAGCGCTGATGCCACTTGACGACAGAGGATACAGCCACGCCGAAGCGTGTCGCAACCGCCCGGCAAGTGTCGCCTGAGGTCACCGCCGCTACAACACGCTCTCGAAGATCATTGGAATAGGGTCTTGTCATGTATGCTGGCCTCCTGGCCCAGCATACATCTTGAACCACATATCAGTCCTCTTGGGAATCCCTTTTCGATTCAGTCATATAATGACCCGCTCTAGTGGAGGAAGAACAGCGACGCCCCTACCCCAAGCGTTTGTCAAACGCTTCCATTAATGGGTTGCCGTCTGAGAAAATATAATCGGTGCGGGTTGCGGTGAGGGCCGTTGCTCCTGCCGCCCGAAGCGCCTCAATCACGGCGGTCAGATTTTCATCAGGACACTGAATCTCGCCATCTGGCGCGGGGGCGCGCGTTACAACACAGCCGCACTCCCCTTCCAGGCTTTTGCCCAACGCGGTGAACCCTTTTTTCAGTTGAAACCGGACAATGGTGGTATTCACAGCCCGGCCGCGCGCCGCCACCCGGCCCAAAAGCGTGCTGAGCGCAGACCTGGCTGTTTTGGACCATTTGGCGTTCAGCGATGCCGCCAAATACGCCTGGGATTCCAAGATCACGCCGCCATCCAGTATTTTAAGGTTATTGGCCTTCAGCGTCGCGCCGCTGGTGGTGATATCTACAATAAGATCCGCTGTACCCGCCGCAGGCGCGCCCTCGGTCGCGCCGGTACTCTCGACAATCCGGTAATCGCTCAATCCGTTTTGCGCAAAAAAACGCCGCGTGAGCGCGAGGTATTTAGTCGCCACCCGCAACGGGCGGTGATGACGGTTACGAAAATCGTGGCTGACCTCCTCCAGATCCACCATCGTGCTCACATCGACCCAGGCGGCAGGAACCGCCACCACCACGTCCGCTTGGCCAATTCCCAAGGGTCTCAGAAGAGAGATGGATGTAGCCATATCAGCCGCACATTCCTGCATCAAATCTTCGCCGGTCACACCGAGGTGCACGTTGCCAGCTTCCAGCGCCGCGGCGATCTCAGCAGACGACATGAACAGCACATCAACTTTTGGAAGGTTGCCAATTTTCCCCACATAATCGCGCACCCCGCCAGATTTCACCACAGGCAGACCGGCATCCACGAAAAAAGCATATACCCCTTCCATTATGCGCCCCTTGGAGGGAATGGCAATAGTCAGTCTACGGCTCATTTTCCAGCCTCCCTCACCGCCATTAGCAGACGCTCGGTGCGGATCATGCAGCCTACCGCGGGCACATCGCGCGGCGCACCAAGCTTGCGCAGCAAAGTATCGTAGCGCCCGCCCCCAGCGATCTGTGCATTCTCGTCCATTGCGGGCACGGTGATTTCGAAGACAAAGCCGGTGTAATATTCCAGCTTACGTCCAAAATCCGCATCGAACTCATAGCGCGACACCACAAGACCTTGTTCGGACATGAGCTGCAGACGGCGCTCAAAGCGCTCAAGAGCTTCGCTCAGGTTCACCCCCGCTTTGCGCATCAAAGAACGAATCTTGGTCAAAGCTGCCGCCGGAGCGCCTGAGACTTTCAGATAATCGTTGAGGAGTTTAACAATTTTTGGTGAGAGGGCCTCCATACGCGCTTCCGAGGCTTGAGCCAGCAAGCGCTCTGCAATCTCTTCGGCGTTACGTACGCCTACCGGAGAAATCTCGGCCAGTGACAAGACATTATCCAGGGCTGCGCGCGCCTGATCTTCATCGAGCCGGCTCAAAGCATTCAACAATCCATTGCCGGGTCCATTGTCAGTCATGTTTTTTTTGCCAGAGAGGCGCGCCAACAGCGCTTCAAATTCTAAAGGCCGCCAGATGTAGCGCTTCAGGCGGTTGCGCCACAGCTCCGGAATATCGAGCGCATTGATCAGGGCGAAAAACAGACCGACATCGCCGATTTTAAGTTTATAGTTCTGAAGCCCTGCCCCTTCGCAAGCCTCCACTGCAAGGCCGATCACCTGCGCATCAGCTTTTTCCCTATCGCGAGCGCCCAGGGATTCGACCCCAGCCTGCAAAAATTCAGAAGGCCGCCCACCGTCCAATGGTTGATAGCGAAACGCAGTCCCGTTATAGCAAAGTTTGGCGCTGCCTTTGGCTTGCGTATTGCCGGCCAGATACATGGCGCATGTGGGAATGGTGAGATCGGGCCTGAGGCACAGCTCCTCCCCGCCGGGATCCGTAAAGACATAGATCCGCCGCCTGATATCCTCGCCGGACAGATTAAGAAAGACCTCCGCAGGCTGAAGAACCGGCGGCTCCACCGAGCGATATCCTTTTTCGTGGAAAACACCCTTGATCAGCGCGGCTTGGGCCTCAAGAGCCGCCAACATTTCAGCATCATAGACAGGCGCAGAACATCCCGGCATGAGTTTCACCTTTTATCCTTGTCTGCCATCGATGCGGATGAGCATGTTTCTCACCCCCTCAACAAGCCCGGCCCGGGGAACCGACACCTGCGCCTGCGCGCCGCTGCGCCATTCCTCATTATCAGAGATCTCATTAGACAATTGTTCACCCAGAATCAGGTCCTTTAGGGTCACTTGAGCAACAGCCCGTTCATCTTCTCCCTCGATCACCACCAGGGGTGCGCGGCGTTTATCGGCATATTTCATCTGCGCGCGCATGCCGCTGCCACCCATATACATTTCAGCGCAGATCCCGGAATCACGCAGCTCTTTCACCATCACCAGATAATCAGCGATCCGCTCCTTGTCCATGACCAGCACGACGACGGGGCTCTGGCCCTCATCAGTCTGGGTTTTGCCCAGAGCCTCAAGGGCGGCCATGAGCCGGCTTACCCCAAAGGAACAGCCCGTGGCGGGAACTTCTACACCTTTGAACATTTCCACCAGTCCGTCATAGCGTCCGCCACTGCCGACAGAGCCAAAACGGGCCATTTCGCCCTGCTCGTTCTCAGCCTCAAAGGTGAGTTCCACTTCAAAGACCGGCCCGGTGTAATAGCCAAGGCCGCGCACGACATAGGGGTCAAAGACCACTTGGTCAGAACCAATACCAAGCGCCGCCAAGCAGGCTGCTATTTCTTCTAACTCCGAGAGCCCTTGGAGGCCAATTGTGCTTCTCCCCAAGCGATCAACCAGTTTGTCGATATCTCCTGGTACATACTTTGAAAGCTGACCGGAGGGCTGCGCCGATGGACTGCTCGGTGCGCCGGAAACCGTGAAGGCCGCGCTGAGTGAAGTCCTTACATTGTCAATATTCTCACGCGATAATCCAGCCCCTTTGGTATAATCACCGGACTCGTCTTTGCGGCCTTCACCGAGCAATTTCTCGACACCTTCCCACCCAAAACGGTCGTGCTTGTCGAGGGCACGCATGGCTGTCAACCATTTCTCTTCAGAGGCCGGATCAGTGGGCGATATTTCAGCGTCAGTTTCCAAAATCCCGTCAAGAATTTTTCGATTATTGATCCGCACCACATAATCGCCGCGGGCAATGCCCAACGCGTCCATGCAATCGGCCATCATGGCGATCATCTCGGCATCAGCCGCCATGCCAGGCGCGCCGACGCTGTCCGCGTCGATTTGAATAAATTGACGAAAGCGTCCCGGCCCCGGCTTTTCATTGCGCCACACAGGGCCCCACTGATACCGTCGAAAAGGTTTGGGCAGGCTGTCATAGTTTTCCGCCACATAGCGAGCAAGCGGCGCGGTAAGATCATAGCGCATGGACAGCCACTGTTCGTCGTCATCTTGGAAGGAAAATACACCTTCATTGGGACGGTCCTGATCGGGCAGAAACTTACCCAACGCATCGGCATATTCAAATGCCGGCGTATCCAGTAGTTCAAACCCATATCGCGCATACACTCCAGCGATGGTGTCCAGCATCCATCGCTCAGCTTGCAACTGAGCGCCACTCTGGTCGCGCAGGCCACGGGGCACGCGGGCCTTGGGCCGGAAGGATTTCTTGCTTTTACTCATCCTCTGTAAACCTATCAGATCTGAAAGCCGCAACTGCGCGCAGTTGCGCGTTTCCTACCCCATAGACGAGGCGCGGGCAAGGTGGGGGTAAAGGCTAACCCAAGAACTCTTCGTTTCAGTCTGCATCTTCGGTTTCCTCCCGAAGCAGATTGCCTTTCACTATGTTCAACACATCAATGAACTGCTCTCGCCATTCAGGGCTAACGCCATTCAGGGCCTCAGTGTACACAGACTCGCCCACCGAAATCATGGTGGCTGCTAACGGGTCAATTTTGTCGGTTTTATATATTCGCTTCACCCGGCGATCAGACGGATCTAGCCGTCGCTGAACCCAGCCACTTTCCTCCAAGCGATCAATCAGTTTTCCAAGCGGCGCCCGATCCATGTCCAGCTCATCCGCCAACGTCGTCTGAGTCTGGCCATCGGAACGCTGAAGATGTGCCAAAACGAACCATTGGGCGCGCGTGAGGCCAATATGCTTCACACGCCGGTCAAAGGCCCGACGCAGCAATCGGGCCACATCATGAACGAGGAAGCCACTAGATCGACTGAAATCTTGTGCGGATGAGGGTGGATTTTTCATATCTATAAATATATTATATTTGCATACTGTAATCTAGATTACATATTTTTATGAAAAAGACCAGCCCATTCTGCGCAACAAGTTCACTTTACCCTCCACCCTTCTTTCTTGCCGGTTATTGAGCCTTACCATTGTAAAGCCCCCATCTTATGTACCACTTTTTGATAGAGTTTCCGGGACCTTTGAAGCGCTCCCCTTAGTTGGGCCACCCGGCTGGAGGATTTCCCGGCGCAGAGTTCCCTTGAAGTGCTCATTGCATCCGTTCTCCCAGGGACTGCCTGGATAGATACGGATCGACCCAAGGATTTCAGGCTGAAGCCGGTAAAGCCAAACGAACAAGAGGCGGCTTTTAAAGTTCGTCCGCCTCATAAATAATGATATCGCCAACAACGCTGTTTAGAAATTAATCTTGCCCGTCAGACGCCAGATACGGCCTTCTCCCGGTAGGGCAGAAACATTCTGATAGACACCCTGCAACGGGGTGAAATATTTCTTGTCAAAAAGGTTATCGATTTTTGCCGTCAGATTAAACTGATTATATTCGACAAAAAGAGCCAATCGATAAGTCGTGTAATTTGGGAACACGACTGCATTGGCGATAGGCAGGGTCCCGGTTTTGGAGACATAAGTCCCTCCAAATGTGGCCCCGAAAGTACCGTAATCAGTCTCATCAGACGTGTAGGTCACAAATAAAGAATAAACCTCTTTGGGGATCCCTTTGCGCTTATAGCCATCGGCCAATTGGGGCAAGCAGCTTGCGTTCAACACCCCAAAGATACCACCAAACCCGGCCGTTCCGGCAACACCCAACTCAGGTGGTGGAAGGGCCAGGAACTCGCCAGAACCAAAACCAAAACCACAATTCGTCGGATCAGGGTCTGCAATATTCACCTCCATAATGGTGGCCGCGCCGGTGAGTGACCAATTGCCGGAGAAAAGATAATTCAATTCCGCTTCAAACCCATCAGAAATCTCTTGATCAACATTACCGAATGAATCACGCCGGAAATTTTCCTGATCGAAATAAGCGAAGGTGCCATACAGAGTATCGTCCAAGATGGAGAACTTGAACCCAATCTCAAAGAGTTCAGAGTCCGTTAGAATTGAGCCTGTGGCTATCGTACCGGGAGAAACGCCACCATTAGAATTAATGAGAGCCTCAGACCCTTGGGCATAAGTGACATAAGGAACAACGCCCCAAGGGGTGATATAGCTACTGCTGATTGACCACGAAAAATCACCTTCATTTCCTTGAATTTGAGGTGCGGTAGAAGACAAATCAATTGACTCGTAATGGTATTGGTCATAGCGGCCATTAAAGAGTATCCCTAAATTCTCCCACAGATGAAGATCCGTAACCAAGGCAATTCCT